>NZ_JBWKXO010000067.1:0-19623 GCF_059423025.1 Pseudomonas sp. GW704-F2
GGTGGGTGATGACGGGATCGAACCGCCGACCCTCTGCTTGTAAGGCAGATGCTCTCCCAGCTGAGCTAATCACCCTTCACTTTCGGTGTGGGCCGCATCATATACGAAAAATCCGCAATGTGTTGATTTAAATGCAATTTATTTTAAATATTTTTCAATGAGCGGCGCGCCCCGGTAAAAACGGGCTTCTTCTGGGCCAAACGCGGCGCTATTGCGTTTACCCGATGGCCCATTATCAGGTCACCCCGCACTGGGCTTTCCAAAGCCCAGACCGCAAAAAGCCCGCTCAATGAGCGGGCTTGCCGTGCCCCACCTCCGTCAGAAGTCGAAGAACACCGTTTCTTCTTCGCCCTGTATGCGGATATCGAAACGATAAGCCAACTTGCCATCAACCGTGCAACGCTTGGCGACCAGCGTCTCCCGACGTTGAGGCTGCTCGATCAGATTCAACACCGGATCGACCGCATTGGCCTGGGCTTCGTCGTCGAAGTACACCCGGGTCTGCAAGTGAATATTGACGCCCCGCGCGAACAGCGAAACATTGACGTGCGGCGCCATCGGCACACCCGCAGCGTTCTTCACGGCGCCCGGCTTGACGGTATGGATCTGCCACTCGCCAGTATCCGTGGTCGCCGTGCGGCCAAAACCGTTGAAGGGCTTTTCCAGGTTGTAGTCGCTGTCGTAAACGCCTTCGTGGTCAGCCTGCCAACATTCCAGGAACGCATCGCGGATCAGGTGACCGTTGCCGTCATAGACATGGCCCAGCAACAGGATGTGCTCCCCCGGCGCACCGGGCTTGGCCATTTCGTTCCAGATTTCCTGCTCGCGGGGCGGGTTGCCTGCCGCCTCCAGCGCCAGGCCGATATGCACGTAAGGACCGGCGGTTTGCGACGGGGTTTCAGGCAGAAGTTCAACGGGCATGGGCGTGCCTCCTCAACGGTTTTCGAAGTGGGTCTTGCGCTGACCGCGCAGAACGATATCAAAGCGATAAGCCAGGCAATCCATGGGATTGGCCATGCTCATATCAAGCCTAGCGATCAGGCTCTGCACCGCATCCGGATTGGCGATCGACTTGACGATCGGGCACATCGGGATGAGCGGGTCACCTTCGAAATACAGCTGGGTGATCAATCGCGTGGCAATCGACGGGCCACTGATGGAGAAGTGAATATGCGCCGGACGCCAGTCGTTGGGACCATTGCGCCACGGATACGGGCCGGGCTTGACCGTGCGGAAACTGTAGTTGCCGTCGCGGTCGGTCAAGGCACGGCCGACGCCGCCGAAGTTAGGGTCGATGGGGGCCAGATAGCTGTCTTTCTTGTGTCGATAGCGACCACCGGCATTGGCTTGCCACATCTCCACCAAGGTATGGGGAATCGGCTTGCCATACTGGTCACAGACCCGACCGGCGACGATGATGCGCTCACCGATGGGCAAGCCCCCGTGGTTGAAGTTCAGCAGCAGATCGTTATCGTGCTGCCCCATCTTCAGGTGGGAAAAGTCCGGGCCGCTGGTTTCCGAGCGGGATAGGGGAATGCTCACCAAGGCTTGACGCGGGGAACGCAGGATCGAGGTTTTGTAGTCAGGCGTCAGGGCTTTGGGGTGCCAATTACGATCACGAATGACGAAACGGCTGTTGTCCGCATCAGACATGTCGGTTTCCTTTTTGTTATGGATGAAAATCAGTGGTGAACGCTGGGTAACCGGCAATCACCGCCCCAGTCTCGCCTGATCAGGCGCCCTCCAACACTGAAAAAACCGACCCTATCCATATCCAAATGGTTATGGATAGCAGCCTTCGCGATATTCCTCGCCCACCTCGCGCAACACCTCCACGCACCATTGAGCCGCCATGGACATCGTCAGCGCGGGATTGCTGCACAGCCCCACAGAACCACCGGGTTCACGAATACCCAACTCCAACTCAAACAGATCACCTCGATTCAGGTCCTGCCTGACTGCATCAAAAGGCGCGACCCAGATCGCCTGACTGCCCTGCACATAACGCCGACTCAAGATCAACGACAGGGTTTCCAGACGCTGGCGCGGCGGGCTGATGCCGTGCTGCACAAACAGGCTGTCGGCGTATTTGCGGATCGTCGTTCCCGCCAGCGGCAACACCAGCGGATAATTTTCGATATGTTCATGCGCCTGCGGGTCAGCCAATAGCGGATGGCCGTTACGCACCACCAGGGTCATGGATTCGCTGTACAGATGCTCGAACATCAGCCCCAGGATCTGCGGGCTATCGGTCATGCGTCCGACCACCAGGTCCAACTCCCCTACACGCAATTGCGACAACAGGTACGCGCTCGGCCCGGTTACCACGCTCACGACCAACGCGGGATGTCGGGCATGCAAACGACAGACGACCTCGGGCACCAGCAAACTTTCCACGGTGGACAGCACGCCGAGCCTGGCGGTGAAGGGTTCGTGCTCGCCGGCACGCAGGCTGTTCACCCCTTCTCGCAGCGCTTGTACGCTCGGCCCGGCATAACGCAAAAAAGCCACTCCGGCTTCAGTCAACGCCGCGCCACTTTTGCTGCGCACGAATAAAGTGGCGGTCAGCAGGGTTTCGAGCTCTTTGAGGGTCTTGGACAGCGCCGGCTGGCTGATCGCCAATTTTTCCGAGGCGCGCGCCAGACTGCCCTGGCGCGCCACTTCGAGAAAGCACACCAGATGGCGGAATTTGATGCGGGTATCGATATTCACCGTATGTTGCCGCCTTCGAGGTGTCCCCTGCCGCGCGTGAAAAAGCGCGAGAAGTAAGCTGGTTCGGAAGATTGCCCGCGAAAGTGTACCGCCGATCGATCTCTCCACACAGCGAACGCAGGTTGGGCGGCGTCGCCAGGGCGCCGAATCCCGGGCACAAAAAAGCCCGCTCGATGAGCGGGCTTTCTGTGGTGACCTGGCGTTCAGCGTTCCAGGTTACCGAATATGGCGCAGCGGACGGGACTCGAACCCGCGACCCCCGGCGTGACAGGCCGGTATTCTAACCGACTGAACTACCGCTGCGCGTAACACTTGAAGCGAATGGTGGGTGATGACGGGATCGAACCGCCGACCCTCTGCTTGTAAGGCAGATGCTCTCCCAGCTGAGCTAATCACCCTTCGTTTCGGTGTGGCGCGCATTCTACGGAGCGACCCAAGGTCTGGCAAGCACTTTCTTAAATCTTTTTTTTCAGCCCTTCCAATGGCTTAGGCAGGGTTGGCCTCAGCCGCTATCAAGACAATAATGCCCCCCTTTGTATAAAGGAGAGACTCACCCCATGTGGTTCAAGAACCTGCTTATCTATCGCCTGACCCAAGATCTGCCTGTTGATGCCGAGGCGTTGGAAACTGCAATGGCCACCAAACTGGCGCGCCCTTGTGCAAGCCAGGAGTTGACCACTTACGGTTTCGTCGCGCCTTTCGGTAAAGGCGAAGACGCTCCCCTGGTTCACGTCAGCGGTGACTTCCTGCTGATCGCTGCGCGCAAGGAAGAACGCATCCTGCCGGGTAGCGTGGTGCGTGACGCCGTGAAAGAGAAGGTCGAAGAGATCGAAGCCGAGCAAATGCGCAAGGTCTATAAAAAGGAACGGGACCAGATCAAGGATGAAATCATCCAGGCCTTCCTGCCGCGCGCGTTTATCCGTCGTTCGTCGACCTTCGCCGCGATCGCGCCGAAACAGGGCCTGATCCTGGTCAACTCGGCCAGCCCGAAACGCGCCGAAGACCTGCTGTCGACCCTGCGTGAAGTGATCGGCACCCTGCCGGTGCGCCCACTCACCGTGAAAACCGCGCCAACCGCGGTCATGACCGACTGGGTCACCACCCAGAAACCGGCCGATGACTTCTTCGTCCTCGACGAATGCGAACTGCGCGACACCCACGAAGACGGCGGCATCGTGCGCTGCAAGCGCCAGGACCTGACCAGCGAAGAAATCCAGCTGCACCTGAGCACCGGCAAAGTGGTGACCCAACTGTCGCTGGCCTGGCAGGACAAGCTGTCCTTCATGCTCGACGACAAGATGACCGTCAAGCGCCTGAAGTTCGAAGACCTGCTGCAGGACCAGGCCGAACAGGACGGTGGCGACGAAGCCCTGGGCCAACTGGACGCCAGCTTTACCCTGATGATGCTGACCTTCGGCGAATTCCTGCCGGCGCTGATCGAAGCACTGGGCGGCGAAGAGACCCCACAGGGTATCTAAGCGCACTATCGCCTTACTGTAGGAGCGAGCTTGCTCGCGAAAAACCTGAGCGCGCCGCGTGCATTCAAAATGCCCGCGTCATCGTTGACGATTTTCGCGAACAAGCTCGCTCCTACAATGGTTTTTCCGTACACCTAATAATAAGGACTTCCCCATGCGCGCACTCGCCGCCTTGAGTCGCTTCGTCGGCAATACCTTCGCCTACTGGGTGTTGATCTTTGCCGTGCTGGCCTTCGTCGAACCCGGCTGGTTCATCGGCTTGAAAAGCGCCATCGTCCCGCTGCTGGGCCTGGTGATGTTCGGCATGGGGCTGACCCTCAAACTCGAAGACTTCGCCGAAGTCGCCCGCCATCCGTGGCGCGTGGCCCTGGGCGTGGTCGCGCACTTTGTGATCATGCCGGGCGTGGCCTGGTTGCTGTGCCGGGCCTTCAACCTACCGCCCGAAATCGCCGTCGGCGTGATCCTCGTCGGCTGCTGCCCAAGCGGCACCTCGTCCAACGTGATGACCTGGCTGGCCCGTGGCGACCTGGCGTTGTCGGTGGCGATCGCCGCCGTCACCACCCTCCTCGCGCCACTGCTGACCCCGGCGCTGATCTGGCTGCTGGCTTCGGCCTGGCTGCCGGTGTCGTTCATGGAATTATTCTGGTCGATCCTGCAAGTGGTGCTGTTGCCGATCGTGCTTGGCGTGGTGGCGCAACGTGTGCTCGGCGAGCGGGTCCGCCATGCGGTGGAGGTGCTGCCGCTGGTATCGGTGGTGAGCATCGTGATCATCGTCGCCGCCGTGGTGGCCGCCAGCCAGGCCAAGATCGCCGAGTCGGGCCTGCTGATCATGGCCGTGGTGATGCTGCACAACAGCTTCGGTTACGTGCTGGGCTATTTCACCGGCCGCCTGTTCAAGCTGCCGTTGGCGCAACGCAAGTCGCTGGCATTGGAAGTGGGCATGCAGAACTCCGGGCTGGGTGCCGCGCTGGCCAGCGCGCATTTTTCGCCGCTGGCCGCGGTGCCGAGTGCGCTGTTCAGCGTCTGGCACAATATTTCCGGAGCGCTGCTGTCGACGTACTTCCGCCGCATGAGCGAAAAGGAAGACCGCCGCACCCTGGAAGCCACTGCAAAAACTTGATCGTTCGATCAATCTTCGGCACTCTACCGAACGCCGCGGGGACGACCCCGCGACGCTATCGCGTACACATCAGGGGACGACCCCGCTTTTATAGAGGGAGGTCATCATGTCCTGGATCATTCTGGTTTTCGCCGGGCTGTTCGAAGTCGGCTGGGCCGTCGGCTTGAAATACACCGACGGCTTCAGCAAGCCGCTGCCCACCGCCCTGACGATTGCCGCCATGGCCATCAGCCTCGGCCTGTTGGGGCTGGCCATGAAGGAATTGCCGCTGGGCACCGCCTACGCCATCTGGACCGGTGTGGGTGCAGTGGGCACGGTGATCGCCGGGATTATCCTGTTCGGGGAATCCATGGCGCTGTTCCGGTTGGCCAGTGTGGCGTTGATCATCGCCGGGTTGGTGGGGCTCAAGATCAGCGCGTAGCCTCTGCCGGCACGCAGTCTCGCCCCCACCTACATAATTACCCCCGCAGCAACGATCGACGCATGGTTACGTATAGCGTTGGCGTAATGGCAAACCAAGCTCGTAGAGCAGCGCGTTTTCGGTGAAGGGCCAGACGTTGGAGGTGGAGGCCGGCAGATTCGGGTCGAATTTATAGGGGGCGTGGCTGGTGAAGAGTCCGACCGCCTGGCGCTCAAAATTATCCTCGTACACCGGCATGAACCGGGGTCGGCCATTTGAGTCGTAGCCCACCATTTTGGTGCCTGAAAAAGTCGTACCTGTCAGCGCAGAGCCTTCACCAAAATTGATCGCATGGGCGAGCTCATGTTGCAGAACAACGATCGGAGGCCGTTGGTCCCCCGGAACAATGAAGTTAGGTTGATACGTCAGGACCGGATCTGTTGCAGGTATGCCCGCAACGCCGTCTTTGACAAAACCGTCGCCATAATCAGCACGGCGGCCTTCATCGCTGCGCGTAACTCCGAGACCTGGATCACTGTAGTCATAGAAACTACCATCGGCCCCTTGTCGGATCTTGACAGGCGCTTCAAGCGAATCGATTTTTGCAAGCACCCTCTGCCCCACCGGCGAGCCTCTGAGAAACTCAAGGTCATCATTTACACGCTGGCGGAACTCCGGGCTGCCTTCGACTTTGATCCCGCGATGACCGACGTCAAGGGGGGCGACTTCCCGAAAGCCTGACTGGGAACGGAGCTGGCTCAGATCGTCGACCCCTCGCCGTCCGAAGACACGATCATTTTCATTGGTTGTCTGGACAGTATCCCGCCCCCTCCCGGTATAAATAGTATTGCTGTCTCCCCCGACGATATGGTCATCGCCCGGTCCGCCATGCAGAATGTTGTGCCCCCTTCCGCCATAAATCAGATCGTTATCCTCCCCGCCATCCACGTAGTTGGTTTTGGTATCTGGCCCTCCGCCTGCACGCAATTCATCGCTGCCTTTGCCACCGTAAATCACAGCATTGCCACTGCCCCCGGTGATAAAGTCATTTCCATCATTACCTTCGGCGTAGCTTTCACCGCTGCCCAGGTTAATCACGTCAGAACCCTCCCCGCCAAACACATTCGTCTTGCCCGACCCGGCGTAAACCGTATCGTTACCCGCGCCGGCATAGATAAACGTTTCCCGACTCCCCCCGTAACCGATGCTGACGCCATCATTCCCCCCGCCGGTTTCGACCACAACGCCCTGTTTGATTGCGGGATTTTCATGATGTTGAATGTCGTAGGATTTCCCATTGATCTGCGCGAGGAGCCCACCGTCCCGGCTTTCTTCGATATGGATAGAATCATCACCATTGCCGGTTTTGATGCGAAGGGTCTCATGGTTCCGTTGTGCTCGAGACGAGGTGCCACGTTCGCGAGTAATGCTGACATTGCCATCATGGTATCCCCGACTCGGGTCGACCTTGGTCGGCGCAGACGGTGATGAAGGGCTGCCAAAATCAATACTGCCTTGCTGGCCCTCGGCCTTGGCGCGAACCTGTTCACGACTGGGCGCGCTCTGGAAGTATGAATCGGCCGGCGCAGCATCAGATTGCCTTGCACGCCGCTGGAGATCGGAGTCACTGCCATAAGTCACCGGGCCAGCCTCGACTGAACCGATCTCCACCCTGGATGGCCCATGAGTATTGTTGTACATAAACGGCACATTGGCAGTGATCGGAGCCGCATGCGCGGCCTGTCTGACGGGATCACTCGCCGCGCGATAGGCCGAGTTGGCTTTTTGATCTTCGCCGGAGTAAGCCAGCTGCGGCTGCGGTGAAGCAGCAGAAGCAGAAGTAGAAGTTGAGTCCATCGTTAGCTCCCGTCATACGCAGAGGAAGACGATAACTCTGTGGCGTGCTGACCGAAAACGTTCCTCCAATAGAGTGAAAAATTACCGGACTGGGCATGAAGGAGCCGCGTCACGCCGGAACATCCTGGCGCCACACCGCTCGCCAGCAGCACGCATGCCGAGTAAACCCGGCTCGCTACTTCACCGCCCCCCGCAGCTCCCCGACCAAACCCTGCAAGTGCGACGGTGTCGCTGCCTGCGCCGTTACCGGCTGGCCGACCACCAGTGTCACGCGCGACCAAATGCGATGAAAGAAGCCCTTGTTAGGGTCGCGGCTGAAAAAACTCCCCCACAAGCCCTGCAACGCCAATGGAATCACCGGCACCGGCGTTTCTTCCAGAATGCGCGTCACACCACCGCGGAACTCGTTCATCTCGCCGTCACTGGTCAACTTGCCTTCCGGGAAGATGCACACCAACTCGCCGTTCTTCAGGTACTGCGCAATTCGTGTGAAGGCTTTTTCGTAGATCTGGATGTCTTCATTACGCCCGGCAATCGGAATCGTCCCGGCGGTGCGAAAGATGAAGTTGAGCACCGGCAAGCGGTAGATCTTGTAGTACATGACAAAGCGAATCGGCCGACGCACCGCACCACCAATCAACAGCGCATCGACGAACGAGACGTGGTTGCACACCAGCAAGGCCGCGCCTTCGTCCGGGATCAGTTCCAGGTTGCGATGCTCGACGCGGTACATGGAATGGCTGAGCAGCCAGATCATGAAACGCATGGTGAACTCGGGGACGATCTTGAAGATGTAGGCGTTGACCGCCACGTTGAGCAGCGACACCACCAGGAACAGCTCGGGGATCGACAGCTTGGCCACGCTCAGCAGCAGGATCGACACAATCGCCGAGACCACCATGAACAGCGCGTTGAGGATGTTGTTGGCGGCGATCACCCGCGCCCGTTCGTTCTCGGCGGTGCGCGACTGGATCAGTGCATACAACGGCACGATATAGAAACCGCCGAACACACCCAGGCCGAGGATATCGAACAACACCCACCAGGCCTGGCCGTACCCGAGCACCGCCAGCCAGTCGTTGGCCTGCACGTTCTGCGGCATGCCGCCGGAATGCCACCACAGCAGCAGGCCGAACACCGTCAGGCCGAAGGAGCCAAACGGCACCAGGCCGATTTCCACTTTACGCCCGGAGAGTTTTTCGCAGAGCATCGAGCCCAGCGCGATGCCCACCGAGAACACCGTGAGGATCAGGGTCACCACGGTTTCGTCGCCGTACAACCACTCCTTGGCGTAGGCCGGGATCTGCGTCAGGTAGATCGCGCCGACAAACCAGAACCACGAGTTGCCGACGATCGAGCGCGACACCGCCGGGGTCTGCCCCAGGCCCAGGCGCAAGGTGGCCCAGGACTGGCTGAAGATGTTCCAGTCCAGCCGCAGTTGCGGCGAAGACGCCGCCGCCCGCGGAATGCCGCGGCTGGCCAGGTAACCCAGCAGCGCTACACCGACAATCGCCACCGCCACCACCGGCGCGTAATGGGCGGACGACATCATGATCCCGGCGCCGATGGTGCCGGCGAGGATCGCCAGGAACGTGCCCATTTCCACCAGGCCGTTGCCGCCCACCAGCTCATCCTCGCGCAGGGCCTGAGGCATGATCGAGTACTTCACCGGGCCAAACAGCGCGGAATGGGTGCCCATGGCAAACAACGCCAGCAGCATCAGTTGCAGATGATTGAACAAAAAGCCGGTGGCGCCGACGGCCATGATCACGATCTCGCCGACCTTGATCGCACGGATCAGCGCGTCCTTGTTGAATTTCTCGCCAAACTGCCCGGCCAACGCCGAGAACAGAAAGAACGGCAGGATAAACAACAAGGCGCACAGGTTGACCCAGATGGCGCGGTCACCGTCGATGGCCAACTTGTAGAGAATCGCCAGGATCAGCGATTGCTTGAAGATGTTGTCATTGAAGGCACCCAGCAACTGGGTAATGAAGAACGGCAGAAAGCGCCGTGTGCGCAGCAAGGTGAATTGTGAGGGGTGGCTCATCGTCCGTGTTCCTGCGTGGCCTGGTTTTTTTTCAGGCCACGACTTTACCTAATCCCGCTTACTTATTCCCTAATCCTGCAATACACGGCGAAACAAAAAGCTCACCTTTATAGGCCCCCTGCACGGTGCGCTTGGCGACGACCAGCCACATCAGCGCCAACGCCAGCACCAGCACGCCGCCCACTACGCTGAAGAACCCCAGGTGCAACACATTCGCCAGCTTCAACGTGGCCAGGGCGTAGACCCCCAACGGAAAGGTGAAGCCCCACCAGCCCAGGTTGAACGGGATACCGGCGCGCAGGTAACGCAGGGTGATCAGCACCGCGATCAGCATCCACCACAAACCGAAGCCCCACAGGGTAATACCCGCTACCAGGCCCAGACCGTTGGCAATTTCACCGACAGTGGGCAGGCCATTGGCGGCAAAGATCGCCGGCGCATCGCCGCCCAGTAGCAGCATACCGAGGGCGCCGGTGCCGATCGGGCCAAGTGCCAGCCAGCTCGACGCGGCCATGTTGGCGTGGGGCAGCTTATGCAGGGCCATGCGCAGCATCAGGATGGTCAGAATGCTGAACGCCACCGGCAGGGAAAATGCCCACAGCACGTAGCTGGTCACCAGCATCACCAGTTGCCCGTGGGCATCCGCCAGGTGCGTCGCCAACAAGCCACCGCTGGCGGCGGCGACTTCGGCGGCGACCACCGGCAACAGCCAGACGGCGGTCATCTGGTCGATGCTGTGTTCCTGGCGCGTGAACATCATGAACGGAATCAGCACACCGCAGGCCACTGCCATCGCCACGTCCAGCCACCACAGCGCTTCGGCCAGCGGCACCACGCCAGCGCCCCAGCGCGGCAGGCCGAACAGCAGCAAACCGTTGAGCAGCGTAGCCAGGCCCATGGGAATGGTGCCGAAGAACATCGACACCGTGGAGTGCCCGAAGATCCGTCGCGCTTCGTCGAAAAACATCACCCAGCGCGCCGCATACAAGGCGCTGAACAGGATGAACAGGCCGATGGTGAACAGCCACAGCCCTTCGGCGATGGCGTACATGCCGGGCAGATTGACTGGCAGTTGTGCCAGCGCCAGCGCCAACACCCCGGTGCCCATGGTGGCGGCAAACCAGTTCGGGGTGAACTGGCGGATCACTTCCCGCGGACGGGCCAGGTGGCTGAAGGGTTTGTAGTTCAGGGTGGTCGAGCAGGTCATGATGGTAATCCTCTTCCTCGTAGGAGGTTGGGGCCATGGTAGAACCTGAGCGCATATCTATATAACGGGTAATATCTCTAACTGTTATCTATTTTACCAATATAGCGTCAGGCGCTGCCCTTGCACCCGACCCGCAATGCATCCTGGCGCAGCAACCCGGCCAGGGCGCCGAGGGTCAGCATGATCAGCACGACACCATAGCCGTCGGTGGTGGCGATGAGGCCAAAACTGCGGATCAGATTGCCCGCCAGCAAAGACGGCAGGCAGAACGCCAGGTAGCTCAGCACGTAAAACGCCGACATCAACCCCGCCCGCTCATGGGGCAAGGCCAGCGGCACCACACTGCGCAAGGCCCCGAGAAAGCCCGCGCCAAAACCACTGCCGGCGATCAACGTGGCGATGAAAAACAGCGGCAGGCTGGCGCTGTGGACCGCCACGAGGATCAGTGCCACGCCAACGGCCAGCAGGCTGGCGCCCAACCGCAGGACCTTGTGGGCCGGGCGATTGCGCAGGCTGAAAATCATCAGCGCGCCGCTCAAGGTCAACACCGCGACCAGGCCGCCACCGATCAGGTTGGAGGTCGAGCCGGTCGCCGCCCGCACCAGCGACGGCGCCAGGGACAGATAGAAGCCGCCCATGGCCCACACCGCCACGTCCACCGGCAACGACAGCCACAACGCCCGGCGCGCTTGCGGCGGCACGTGCAGGGTCGGGCGCAATGACGCCAGCGCGCCGGGGATGCGGCTGACGGTTTCCGGTAAACGCCACACATACATGGCCTGCCCGAGCATCAGCGCGAGCAGTGTCCAGTAGATCAACTGGGTGGGCAGCGGCGCGAATTCCACCAGCAGGCTGCTGCCCATCGCGCCACAAGCCATGCCCAGCAAGGGCGCGACGCTATTGACCAGCGGCCCCTGTTGGCGGTCGGTGTCGAGCAGGGCCGCGCCCAATACCGCGGTGGCCATGCCGGTGGCGAAACCCTGCAGCGTCCGTGCGGCGATCAGCCAGGCCACGCCGCTCTCATTGATAAACAGCAGCATCGCCAGCATATTCAGGGCCAGTGCGGCAAAAATCACCGGCTTGCGCCCCAGGTGATCCGACAGCGAACCCACGGTCAACAGCGCCGCCAGCAAGCTCAAGGCGTAGACCCCGAAGACCAGTGTGAGCATGCCCGAGGAAAAATGCAGGCCCTCCTGGTACAGGTGATACAACGGCGTCGGCGCGCTGGAGGCCGCCAGGAACGTCAGCAAGGTGATCGCCAGGAACACCAGGCTGGAACGATGAGAAGTGAGGCTGGACATGGGCACGCTCCGCTAAAGCTAATATTTTGCTTTTGTCGAGTGTGCTACTGCTCGCCGCTTAAAGCAAATTCTTTGTGTTAAGGTCACAGGCATGGCGATAAAAGAAGGCCTCCGCCCGGGGGGCCGTAGTGCCCGGGTACAAGAATCCGTCCATTCGGCGGTGCGCGAACTGCTGGAAACCCATGAGCGGTCCAGCGTCACCGTACCGATGATCGCGGCGCGCGCGGGCGTCACGCCGTCGACCATCTACCGCCGCTGGGGCGACCTCTCGGTGTTGCTCGCCGATGTGGCCCTGGCGCGCATGCGCCCGGACAGCGAGCCGGCCAACACCGGCAGCCTGCGCGGCGACCTGCGGGCGTGGGCCGAGCAATACCTGGATGAGATGAGTTCGGAGCCGGGGCGCAACATGATGCGCGATGTGCAATCCAGCCAGACGCCAGGGTATTGCGTGAGCATCCTGAGCGGGCAGCTTCAAACGATCGTCGAGCGCTACCCGAACGCCACGCCGCCACCGCCGAGCGCGGACCGCCTGATCAACCTGCTGGCGGCGCCGACGGTGTTTCGCATTCTGTTCTCCACCGCGCCGCTGGCGGTGGATGAGCTGCACGCGCTGATCGAGTTGGCGCTGCAAGGGTAAAGACGCTATTCAGAAACCAATGTGGGAGCGGGCTTGCTCGCGATTGCACTAGGTCAGTCGCTGTATCGCTGACTGATCCACGGCTATCGCAAGCAAGCCCACTCCCACATTTTTTACGGCGTGCAATCCGGCGTTATGTCCGCATCCCACGCCCGCTCACCAGCAACCGCGCGCAACCGATGTACAACACCGCAGTGGCCACGACCATGAAGGTGATCGCCACGCTGATCCGGATATCCGACACGCCCAGGATGCCGTAGCGGAAGGCGTTGACCATGTGCAGCACCGGGTTGGCCAGCGACACGGTCTGCCAGAACGGCGGCAGCAAGGTGATGGAGTAGAACACCCCGCCCAGGTAGGTCAGCGGCGTCAGCACGAAGGTCGGGATGATCGAAATGTCATCGAAGTTGCGGGCAAACACCGCGTTGATGAAGCCCAGCAGCGAGAAGATCGTCGCCGTCAGCACCACCACCACCAGGGTGATGCCGAGGTGATGCACTTGCAGTTGGGTGAAGAACAGCGACAACAAGGTCACGATCACGCCGACCATCAAGCCACGCAGCACGCCGCCCAAGGTGTAGCCGATCAGAATGGTGTGCGGCGACACCGGCGACACCATCAGTTCTTCGATGGAGCGCTGGAACTTGCTGCCGAAGAAACTCGACACCACGTTGCCGTAGGAGTTGGTGATCACCGACATCATGATCAGGCCCGGCACGATGTACTCCATGTAGGTGAAACCGCCCATGCCACCGATCTGCCGGCCGATCAGGTTACCGAAGATCACGAAGTACAGGACCATGGTGATCGCCGGCGGCAGCAGGGTCTGCGGCCAGATCCGGGTAAAGCGTTTCACTTCGCGGTAGACGATGGTTTGCAGGGCGATGAGGTTGGGTTGCAGTTCAGCATTCATACCGCCACCTTCGCCAGGTTTTTTTCCACCAGGGACACGAACAACTCCTCAAGGCGATTGGTTTTGTTACGCAGGCTCAGCACTTCGATGTGCTGGGTCGCCAATTGGCCGAACAGCGCGGTGATGCCCATGGCTTTATCCACCTGGACTTCCAGGGTACGGCTGTCCACCAGGCGGCATGGATAGCCGAGCAATTGCGGCGGCGCCGACCGTTCGGTCTTCAGGTCGAGCAGGAAGGTTTCCACATGCAACTGGCCCAGCAGGTTGCGCATGCTGGTGTTCTCGACAATGGTGCCGTGGTCGATGATGCCGATGTTGCGGCACAGTTGCTCAGCCTCTTCCAGGTAATGGGTGGTGAGGATGATGGTGATGCCTTTCTGGTTCAGCTCGGTGAGGAAGGTCCACATCGAGCGACGCAGTTCAATGTCCACCCCCGCGGTGGGCTCATCGAGGATCAGCAGGCGCGGTTCGTGAACCAGCGCGCGGGCGATCATCAAGCGTCGCTTCATGCCGCCGGAGAGCGAACGCGAAGGCACGTCGCGCTTGTCCCACAGGCCCAGTTGGGTCAGGTACTGCTCGGCGCGTTCCTTGGCGACTTTCGACGGGATGCCGTAGTAGCCGGCCTGGGTCACGACGATGTCGAAGGTCTTTTCGAACTGGTTGAAGTTGAATTCCTGGGGCACCACGCCGATGCAACGCTTGAGCGCCGCCGGGGATTTGTCCAAGTCATGGCCGAAGATATTCACCGTGCCGCTGGTCTTGTTGACCAGGGTCGAGAGAATGCCAATGGTGGTGGATTTGCCGGCGCCATTGGGGCCGAGCAAGGCGAAGAAATCACCTTCGGCAACGTCCAGATCGATACCACTCAGGGCCTGGAAACCGTTGCCGTAGGTTTTGGTTAGCTGCCGGATGGACAGAGCGGAACTCATAGCGGAATACGCACCAAAGAAGGGAATAGGGACAATAGATGAGGGCACACCGCGCATCGTTCAACGGCGGCGCATGACAAACATGGTGCTTGCCCGCGCCGCACAAGTACAGTCACCTGTATTAATAGTCAGTATCAGGTCAACGCGGTCATCACCGCTTTGCGGTACGCCGGGCGCTGTTGCAGGCGTTGGTACCAAGCCTCCAGGTGGGGCATGGCCGGGCGTTCTATGGGCATTTCAAACCAGGCGTAAACAAAGCAGCCCAAGGGGATATCGCCCATGCCGATGGCGTCGCCCGACAGGTAGGGCTGTTCGGTGAGCGCCTTCTCCACGGTGCCGAGTGCATCGATGCAGGCCTGGCGCCCGGCGTTGATGCTGTCCCAGTTCTGTTTTTCCGCCGGGGTGCGTACCACGCCCCAGAACACCGCCTTGAACGGCTCGGCGAGGGTCGAGGTGGTCCAGTCCATCCATTTTTCGGCACTGGCCCGCGCCTTCACGTCGCTTGGGTACCAGTTCGACGCCTGCTTGGCGCAGAGGTAACGCACGATGGTGTTGGATTCCCACAGCACGAAGTCGCCGTCTTCGATCATCGGCACCCGGCCGTTCGGGTTCAATGCGCGGTATTGCGGCGTGTCCACCACGCCAAACGCCCCGCCCGCATCGATGGCCTCATAGTCCAGGCCGAGTTCCTCGGCGCACCACAGGACTTTCCTGACGTTCGATGAATTTTTACGCCCCCAGATCTTCAGCATGACCGCGCCTTATTGTTGATGAACATGGCTTGATGAACGCAGCAGCATACGCCGGTTCACGGGCGGCTTAAATCGTCCTGCATGTCACCCAGCACGCTCGGCATCTGCTCGCCAAACAGGTGCGGGTAACATTTCTCCAGGTGGGCAAAGAAGAAATCTTCGGGCACATCCGCAAATTGCCCATGGTCCACCAGGTACTCCATCGAGCGCTTGCCCTGGCGATTGAAGGCGTGGAACACACTGTCGTTGATCCCATCGAACGCCAGCGGCGGCACATCGAACAGCTCGCACAATTGCTGGTTGAACGCCGGCGTGGCTTTGACCCAGCGCCCGTTCAGGTACAACTCGGTATAACCGTGCATGGCGAACACATCGCTTTTGAGCAGCGCGATCAGGCGTGGCGTCGACAGGTGATTGCGCACATCCGCCAGGCCGATGCGCGCCGCAATCCCGCAGTGCCGCGCGCAGGCGGCGAGCAAAGTGGCCTTGGGCACGCAGTAGCTCTGGCCGGCAGCCAGGGCGAAGCTGGCGTTCAGGGTGTTGGGGTCGCGGCTGAAGGTATAGGGGTTGTAGCGCACCGCCTCACGCACGGCGTAATAAAGACTGACTGCCTGGTCACCTGAATCCGCGCTGGAACCGCGATGTTTTTCGGCGAACTCCACCACCGCAGGGTGGTCACTATCGATGAAGCGGCTGGGATTCAGGTACGTTTCCATGGGTTTGATCTCCGGGGGAAGCCTGGAGTCTAACGACAGGTCCGCCACTGCGATAACGACGATTCGGCCAAATGTCGGCGCCTGGTGATCGGTGATCCCAAGGTGCTTCCAGTACAACTCGCCACACCCTGATCACCGCGCTTTCTCGGATGCCGACTAAGCTCAACGGTGGTTTCGCCCCTGGTTTCACGGAGGATTGAATATGTTGTTGTTGTGGATACTGGTTCTGGTGGTCGGCATTGCCTACCTGGCACACCGCCGCACCGCGCCCCTGCCCGCCCTGGGCGTGGTCGCCGTTTACCTGCTGGCGATGGGCGCCTGGAGCCACGCACCAGGTTGGCTGCTGCTGATCTGCTGGGTGTTGATTGCCATCGTGGCCGCGCCGCTGCTGCTGCCCGACCTGCGCCGCGAATACGTCACCAAGCCGCTGTTCAGTTGGTTTCAGAAGGTCTTGCCGCCAATGTCCGAGACCGAGCGCGATGCCATCGACGCCGGCACCGTCTGGTGGGACGGCGAGCTGTTCAGCGGCCGCCCCGACTGGAACACGTTGCTCGCCTACCCCAAGGCACGCCTGACCGAAGAAGAGCAGGCGTTCATCGATGGGCCGACCGAAGAACTGTGCGCGATGGTCAGCGACTGGCAAATCGGCCAGGCCATGGACCTGCCGCCCGCCGCCTGGGAACACATCAAGACCCATGGTTTCTTCGCCCTGATCATTCCCAAGGAGTACGGCGGCAAAGGCTTCTCCGCCTATGCCCACTCCCAGGTGGCGATGAAACTCGCGACCCGCAGCGGCGACCTGGCGTCCACCGTGATGGTCCCCAACTCCCTCGGCCCGGCCGAGCTGCTGCTGCATTACGGCACCGATGAACAGCGCAACCACTACCTGCCGCGCCTGGCCCGTGGCGACGATATTCCCTGCTTCGCCCTGACCGGCCCGCTGGCCGGCTCCGACGCTGGCGCCATGCCCGACACCGGAGTGATCTGCAAAGGTCAATGGCAAGGCGAGGAAACCCTCGGCCTGCGCCTGAACTGGGAAAAACGCTACATCACCCTGGGCCCGGTCGCGACCCTGCTCGGCCTGGCGTTCAAGGCACATGACCCGGACCACTTGCTGGGCGAAGAAGAAGACCTGGGCATCAGCCTCGCGTTGATTCCCACCGATACGCCAGGCGTTGACATCGGTCGTCGTCACCTGCCGCTGGGCGCCGCGTTCATGAACGGGCCCAACTCCGGCAAGGACGTGTTCATCCCCCTGGACTACCTGATCGGTGGCCAGGACATGCTCGGCAAAGGCTGGATGATGCTGATGAACTGCCTGTCGGTGGGCCGCTCGATTTCCCTGCCGGCGGTCGGCACCGGCGCAGCCAAGTTCACCAGCCTGGTGACCGGCCAATACGCCCAGGTACGCGAGCAGTTCAACGTGCCGCTGGCGGCCTTCGAAGGTATCCAGGAAGCCCTCGCCCGCATCGGCGGCAACGCCTGGCTGATGGACAGCGCGCGCATGCTCACCGCCAACGCGGTGGACCTCGGCGAAAAACCCTCGGTGCTGTCGGCGATCCTCAAGTACCACCTGACCGAGCGCGGCCGCGAATGCATCAGCCACGCCATGGATGTCCACGGCGGCAAGGGCATCATCATGGGCCCGAACAACTACCTGGGCCGCAGTTGGCAAGGCGCGCCGATCTTCATCACGGTGGAGGGCGCGAATATCCTGTCGCGCAACCTGATGATCTTTGGCCAGGGCGCGATCCGTTGCCACCCCTTCGTACTCAAGGAAATGGCCCTGGCCGGCCGCGAAGACCACGACCAGGCGCTCAAGGAATTCGATGGCCTGCTGATGCAGCACATCGGCTTTGCCGTGAGCAACGCCGCCAGCACCCTGGTGCTCAACCTGGGTCTCGGCCACTTCGAAAAAGCCCCCGGCAACCGCTTGAGCCAGGCTTACTTCCGTGCGCTGAACCGCCAGGCTGCGGCGTTCGCCCTGCTCGCCGACCTGAGCATGATGCTGCTGGGCGGCGAGTTGAAACGCCGCGAACGCCTGTCGGCACGCCTGGGCGATGTGCTGAGCCATATGTACCTGGCTTCGGCGGCGCTCAAGCGTTATCACGACCTGGATTCGCCGGACCACCTGGAACCGCTGTTCACCTGGGCCATGGAAGAAAGCCTGGGCGAAGCCGAACGCGCGCTGGATGAACTGCTGAGCAACTTCCCGAACAAGCTGCTCGGTTGCCTGCTGCGGGTCATCGTGTTCCCGTTCGGCCGTCGCCATACCGGCCCGTCCGATGCGCTGGATGCCGAAGTGGCCGCGGTGATCGGTCGCGCCAAGGGTGATCCGACCCTCGAAGAACTGCTGGCCGGCTGCTACCGCCCGCAATCGGCGCAAGACCCGGTGGGCGCCCTGCAACATGCCTGCGACCTGCTCGCCGCCAGCCATCCGCTGCAGAAAAAACTGCATGCGGCGCTCAAAAGCGGCCAGGTCAAACCGGCTGCCGGCGAACCGGCCATCGACGCCGCACTGCACGCCGGGGTGCTGCAACCGGCCGAGGCGCAAACCCTGCGTGAAGCCGAAGCGGCACGGCGCAAGGTGATCGACGTGGATGATTTCAGCAAGGAAGAACTGGCCCAGGCCGCGGGTAAAGTCCGCTGATCCCCCAGGCCATATAATTACGGGCGCTTGAGCTATATACTCTCGCGCCCGTTTTTGCTTTGAGGACTTATCTCGTGTCCAACGTCGTTGCTGATCATCTCGTCTTGCTCGACCACCTGCGCAGCATCCTGGTTGCCGTCGGCGAAGCCGAACAGGTGCCCGAGGAAAGCCACCTGCTGTTCCTGGAGCGTTTCGATGAACTGCGCGCCCTGCTGCCAATCGATCCGATCGAGAGCCAGTACCTGGGCCAGGACATGATGAGCCAGGTCATCCTGCGTTACCCGCAAATCGCCCATCTGGTGCCACGCGACCTGCTGTGGTTCTTCGGCGGCGATTGCCTGCACTTCATGCCCGACGAAGAACTGGACCTGTACCAGGCCCTGGAAGAGCGTCGCTTTGAAGCCGAACAGAACGACGAACCGTTCGACTGGAACCAGGAAAAACAGCTGCTGGCGATGCCGCAGGACCAGAGCAAGCACTGATCATTCAATGTGGGAGGGGGCTTGCCCCCGATGGCGGTGTGTCAGCCAATACATGCATGACTGATCCACCGCTATCGGGGGCAAGCCCCCTCCCACACTACCGTCGGCTCGGTAGCCATGCACGCCACCAGATAATCAATGAACACCCGCACCTTCGGCGGCAGGTAGCTGGGCCAGGACATGATGAGCCAGGTCATCCTGCGTTACCCGCAAATCGCCCATCTGGTGCCACGCGACCTGCTGTGGTTCTTCGGCGGCGATTGCCTGCACTTCATGCCCGACGAAGAACTGGACCTGTACCAGGCCCTGGAAGAGCGTCGCTTTGAAGCCGAACAGAACGATGAACCGTTCGACTGGAACCAGGAAAAACAGCTGCTGGCGATGCCGCAGGACCAGAGCAAGCACTGATCATTCAATGT
>NZ_JBWKXO010000068.1:0-19137 GCF_059423025.1 Pseudomonas sp. GW704-F2
ATAGCGGTGTGTCAGCCACGGCATGTGCAAGCTGATCCACCGCTATCGGGGGCAAGTCGAACCGTCGCACCGCCCCTCCCACATTTGTTCGGCGTTGTTGTCGCTATGTCGTAAACGCACCTTTGCGTGGCGTCCGTAGGCATTTGACCTGCCTGCGCCAGCCCTACCATCGCATCAAAGGGCCCTGCACGGGCCTTAACAATACGAAAGGCTGGGAGAGACGCGATGTTCAGCAAACAAGACCAGATCCAGGGTTATGACGATGCACTGCTCGCGGCGATGAATGCCGAGGAGCAGCGGCAGGAAGATCATATCGAGCTGATCGCGTCGGAGAACTACACCAGCAAGCGCGTGATGCAAGCCCAGGGCAGCGGCCTGACCAACAAGTACGCCGAAGGCTACCCAGGCAAGCGCTACTACGGTGGCTGCGAGCATGTGGACAAGGTCGAAGCCCTGGCCATCGAGCGCGCCAAGCAGTTGTTCGGCGCCGACTACGCCAACGTGCAGCCGCATTCCGGCTCATCCGCCAACAGCGCGGTGTACCTGGCGCTGTTGAACGCCGGTGACACCATCCTCGGCATGAGCCTGGCCCACGGCGGCCACCTGACCCACGGCGCCAAAGTGTCGTCCTCGGGCAAGCTGTACAACGCGGTGCAATACGGCATCAACACCGACACCGGGCTGATCGACTACGACGAAGTCGAACGCCTGGCCGTGGAGCACCAGCCGAAGATGGTGGTGGCCGGTTTCTCCGCCTACTCCAAGACCCTGGATTTCCCACGCTTCCGTCAGATCGCCGACAAGGTCGGTGCGCTGCTGTTCGTCGACATGGCCCACGTCGCCGGCCTGGTGGCCGCCGGTCTGTACCCGAACCCGCTGCCTTACGCCGACGTGGTCACCACCACCACCCACAAGACCCTGCGCGGTCCGCGTGGCGGCCTGATTCTGGCGCGTGCCAACGAAACGATCGAAAAGAAACTCAACGCCGCTGTATTCCCTGGCGCCCAGGGCGGCCCGCTGATGCACGTCATCGCCGGCAAGGCGGTGTGCTTCAAGGAAGCCCAGGAGCCTGGCTTCAAGGCCTATCAGCAGCAAGTGATCGACAACGCCCAGGCCATGGCCGGCGTGTTTATCAAACGCGGCTACGATGTAGTGTCCGGCGGCACCGATAACCATCTGTTCCTGGTCAGCCTGATTCGCCAGGGCCTCACCGGTAAAGACGCGGACGCCGCCCTCGGTCGCGCCCACATCACCGTCAACAAGAACGCCGTGCCGAATGACCCGCAGTCGCCGTTCGTGACGTCGGGCCTGCGTATCGGCACGCCGGCGGTGACCACGCGCGGTTTCAAGGTGCCGCAATGCATCGAGCTGGCCGGCTGGATCTGCGACATCCTCGACAACCTCGGCGACGCCGATGTCGAGGCCGACGTGGCCAAGCGCGTGTCGGCCCTGTGCGCTGATTTCCCGGTTTATCGCTGAGCGCGGTTTTGGAGTAATGACTATGCAACGCTACTCGGGCTTCGGCCTCTTCAAGCACTCACTCAGCCACCACGAAAACTGGCAGAAGATGTGGCGCACGCCGACCCCTAAAAAGGTGTACGACGTGGTCATCGTCGGCGGTGGCGGGCATGGTCTGGCGACCGCCTACTACCTGGCCAAGGAGCACGGCATCACCAATGTCGCCGTGGTCGAAAAGGGCTGGCTGGGCGGCGGTAACACCGCGCGCAACACCACCATCGTGCGTTCCAACTACCTGTGGGACGAGTCGGCGCACTTGTACGAACACGCGATGAAACTGTGGGAAGGCCTGTCCCAGGACCTGAACTACAACGTGATGTTCTCCCAGCGCGGCGTCTACAACCTGTGCCACACCCTGCAGGACATCCGCGATTCCGAACGTCGCGTCAGCGCCAACCGCCTCAACGGCGTGGACGGCGAACTGCTCAATGCCAAACAGGTTGCGGACGAGATTCCGTACCTGGATTGCTCGAAGAACACCCGCTACCCGGTCATGGGCGCCACCGTGCAACGGCGCGGCGGCGTGGCCCGTCACGATGCCGTGGCCTGGGGCTTTGCCCGCGCCGCCGACGCCCTCGGAGTGGATTTGATCCAGCAGACCGAAGTGATCGGCTTTCGCAAGGAAAACGGCGTGTGCATCGGCGTGGAGACCAACAAGGGGTTTATCGGCGCCAAGCGCGTCGGTGTGGTCACCGCCGGTAACTCCGGGCACATGGCCTCGCTCGCCGGTTTCCGCCTGCCGATCGAATCGCACCCGCTGCAAGCACTGGTGTCGGAGCCGATCAAGCCGATCATCGACAGCGTGATCATGTCCAACGCCGTACACGGTTACATCAGCCAGTCCGACAAGGGCGACCTGGTGATCGGCGCCGGTATCGACGGCTACAACGGCTACGGCCAGCGCGGTTCGTACCCGGTGATCGAACACACCATCCAGGCCATCGTCGAGATGTTCCCGGTGCTCTCGCGCGTGCGTATGAACCGCCAGTGGGGCGGCATCGTCGACACCACGCCGGACGCCTGCCCGATCATCTCCAAGACCCCGGTGCCGAACATGTTCTTCAACTGTGGTTGGGGCACGGGCGGTTTCAAGGCCACTCCCGGCTCAGGCAACGTGTTTGCCGCGAGCCTGGCCAAGGGTGAAATGCACCCGCTGGCCGCACCTTTCTCCATCGACCGTTTCCACAACGGTGCGTTGATCGACGAACACGGCGCTGCGGCCGTCGCCCACTAACAGGAGAAATTCCCTATGTTGCATATCTTCTGTCCTCACTGTGGCGAACTGCGCTCCGAAGAGGAATTCCATGCCTCCGGCCAAGCGCACATCCCACGCCCGCTGGACCCCAACGCCTGCACCGATGAAGAGTGGGGCGACTACATGTTCTTCCGCGACAACCCCCGGGGCCTGCACCACGAGCTGTGGATTCACGCCGCCGGTTGCCGTCAGTACTTCAACGCGACCCGCGACACGCTGACCTACGAAATTCTTGAAACCTACAAAATCGGCACCAAGCCGCAATTCACCGCCAAGGCTGCTGGAGCGAAGGTATGAGCCAGATCAATCGCCTGTCCAACGGTGGCCGGATCGACCGTAACAAAGTCCTGACCTTCAGCTTCAACGGCCAGACCTACAAAGGCTTCGAAGGCGACACCCTGGCCGCCGCGCTGCTGGCCAACGGTGTCGACATCATCGGCCGCAGCTTCAAGTACTCGCGCCCACGCGGCATCTTTGCTGCCGGTGCCGAAGAGCCGAACGCGGTGCTGCAGATCGGCGCCACCGAAGCCACCCAGATTCCCAACGTGCGCGCCACGCAACAGGCGTTGTACCAGGGCCTCGTTGCCACCAGCACCAACGGCTGGCCGAGCGTGAACAACGACGTGATGGGCATTCTCGGCAAAGTCGGCGGCAAGCTGATGCCACCGGGTTTCTACTACAAAACCTTCATGTACCCGCAGTCGTTCTGGATGACCTACGAGAAGTACATCCGCAAGGCTGCAGGTTTAGGCCGCTCGCCGACCGAGAACGACCCGGACACCTACGACAACTTCAACCGGCATTGCGACGTGCTCGTGGTCGGTGCCGGCCCGGCCGGTCTGGCCGCTGCACTGGCCGCTGCGCGCAGCGGCGCCCGCGTGATCATCGCCGATGAGCAGGAAGAGTTCGGCGGCTCGTTGCTCGATTCGCGCGAAAGCCTCGACGGCAAGCCGGCCACCGAGTGGGTCGCCAGCGTCATCGCCGAACTCAAAGCCCTGCCGGATGTGGTGCTGCTGCCCCGCGCCACCGTCAACGGTTACCACGACCATAACTTCCTGACCATTCACGAGCGTCTCACCGATCACCTCGGCGACCGTGCGCCGATCGGCCAGGTGCGCCAGCGTATCCACCGTGTGCGTGCCAAGCGCGTGGTGCTGGCGACCGGTGCGTGCGAGCGTCCGCTGGTGTACGGCAACAACGACGTGCCGGGCAATATGCTCGCCGGTGCAGTCTCGACTTACGTGCGCCGTTACGGCGTGGCGCCGGGCAAGAAACTGGTGCTGTCGACCAACAACGATCACGCCTACCGCGTCGCCCTGGACTGGTTGGAAGCCGGCCTGAAAGTGGTGGCCGTGGCCGATGCCCGCCATAACCCACGCGGCGCGCTGGTGGAAGAAGCCCGTGCCAAAGGCATTCGTATCCTCACCGGCAGCGCCGTGATCGAAGCCCGTGGCAGCAAGCATGTGAGCGGCGCCCGTGTTGCCGCCATCGATGTCAAAGCGCATACCGTCACCAGCCCCGGCGAGTGGCTGGACTGCGACCTGGTGGCCAGCTCCGGCGGCTACAGCCCGGTGGTCCACCTGGCCTCGCACCTGGGCGGCAAGCCGACCTGGCGCGAAGACATCCTCGGTTTTGTACCGGGCGAAGCACCGCAAAAGCGCGTGTGCGTTGGCGGTATCAACGGTGTCTACGGCCTGGGCGATTCCCTGGCGGACGGTTTTGAAGGGGGCGTGCGCGCCGCCAGCGAAGCCGGTTTTAGCCCGGTGGAAGGCACGCTGCCCAAAGCCTTGAACCGCTTGGAAGAGCCGACGCTGGCGCTGTTCCAGGTGCCTCACGAGAAAGCTACTGCACGGGCGCCCAAGCAATTCGTCGACCTGCAGAACGACGTCACCGCGGCCGCCATCGAACTGGCGACCCGCGAAGGTTTCGAGTCGGTGGAACACGTCAAGCGCTATACCGCGCTGGGCTTCGGCACCGACCAGGGCAAGCTGGGTAACGTCAACGGCCTGGCCATTGCGGCGCGTTCGCTGAACGTGACCATCCCGCAGATGGGCACCACTATGTTCCGCCCCAACTACACGCCGGTGACCTTCGGCGCGGTTGCGGGGCGGCACTGTGGGCACATCTTCGAGCCCGTTCGCTACACCGCGCTGCACGCCTGGCATGTGAAGAACGGCGCCGAGTTCGAAGACGTCGGCCAGTGGAAACGCCCGTGGTACTTCCCGCGCAACGGTGAAGACCTGCACGCGGCGGTCAAGCGCGAATGTCTGGCGGTGCGCGACAGCGTCGGCCTGCTGGATGCGTCGACCCTCGGCAAGATCGACATCCAGGGCCCGGATGCCCGCGAGTTCCTCAACCGCATCTACAGCAACGCCTGGACCAAGCTCGACGTGGGCAAGGCGCGCTACGGCCTGATGTGCAAAGAAGACGGCATGGTCTTCGACGACGGCGTGACCGCTTGCCTGGCCGACAACCACTTCCTGATGACCACCACCACCGGCGGCGCGGCCCGGGTGCTGCAATGGCTGGAAATCTACCAACAGACCGAATGGCCGGACCTCAAGGTCTACTTCACCTCGGTCACCGACCACTGGGCGACCATGACCCTGTCGGGCCCCAACAGCCGCAAGCTGCTGGCCGAAGTCACCGATATCGACCTGGACAAGGACGGCTTCCCGTTCATGACCTGGAAAGAAGGCCTGGTCGGCGGCGTACCGGCGCGGGTGTTCCGCATCTCGTTCACCGGCGAGCTGTCGTATGAAGTCAACGTGCAGGCCGACTACGCCATGGGCGTGCTGGAGCAAATCGTCGAGGCCGGCAAAAAATACAACCTGACCCCGTATGGCACCGAAACCATGCACGTCCTGCGGGCCGAGAAGGGCTTCATCATCGTCGGCCAGGACACCGACGGCTCGATGACCCCGGACGACCTGAACATGGGCTGGTGCGTCGGCCGTACCAAGCCGTTCTCGTGGATCGGCTGGCGCGGCATGAACCGCGAAGACTGCGTGCGCGAAGATCGCAAGCAATTGGTCGGCCTCAAGCCGATCGATCCCGCGGTGTGGCTGCCGGAAGGCGCGCAACTGGTGTTCGACGCCAAGCAGACGATCCCGATGAAGATGGTCGGCCACGTCACCTCCAGCTACGCGCATAACTCCCTCGGTTATTCGTTTGCGCTGGCGGTGGTCAAGGGCGGCTTGAAGCGCATCGGCGAGCGGGTGTTTTCGCCGCAAGCGGATGGCAGCGTGATCGAGGCGGAGATTGTGTCCTCGGTGTTCTTTGATCCGAAAGGCGACCGCCAGAACATCTGATAGACCGAGGCGCGCCATCGGGAGACAGGGGAATGCATTCCAAATGTGGGAGGGGGCTTGCCCCCGATGACGCCAGTAGCCACACAACAGAATTCAGCAAAGGTGCTCTATGACAGCAGCCAACGTATACCAACAACGCCCCACCACCGGGGCCAAGGCCGAGTCGTCGCTGCACCATGCCGACCTCGCCAGCCTGGTCGGCAAGGGCCGCAAGAATGCTGGCGTGACCGTGCGTGAAAAGAAACTGCTCGGCCACCTGACTATTCGTGGCGACGGCCATGACGCCGCCTTCGCCGCTGGCGTCCACAAGGCCCTGGGCATCGAACTGCCCGGCGCGCTGACGGTGATCGTCAACGGCGACACCAGCCTGCAATGGCTCGGCCCGGACGAGTGGCTGCTGGTGGTGCCGAGCGGTGAAGAATTCGCCGCCGAACAAAACCTGCGTGCCGCCCTGGGCGATCTGCATATCCAGATCGTCAATGTCAGCGGCGGCCAACAGATCCTCGAACTGCGCGGCCCGAACGTGCGCGACGTGCTGATGAAGTCCACCAGCTACGACGTACACCCCAACAACTTCCCGGTGGGCAAGGCGGTGGGCACGGTGTTCGCCAAGTCGCAATTGGTGATCCGCCATACCGCCGAAGACACCTGGGAGCTGGTGATTCGTCGCAGCTTCTCGGATTACTGGTGGTTGTGGTTGCAGGATGCCTCGGCCGAATTCGGCCTGAGCGTTCAAGCCTGATATGACCCCCACCCCCTTCACCCGCCACCCTGTAGGAGCGAGCTTGCTCGCGAAAACCTCAAGGGCACCGTGGTCATCCAGGATGCCCGCGTTATCGTTGACGATTTTCGCGAGCAAGCTCGCTCCTACAGGGGTGGGTGAGGCCGGGCTTTGCTTGAGGAGTGACCTGTCATGAGCCGCGCACCCGACACATGGATTTTGACCGCCGACTGCCCCAGCGTGCTCGGCACGGTGGACGCGGTCACCCGCTACCTGTTCGAGCAGGGTTGCTACGTCACTGAGCACCACTCGTTCGATGACCGGCTGTCAGGGCGCTTTTTTATCCGCGTGGAGTTTCGTCAGCCGGAGGGTTTCGATGAGCAAGCGTTCCGCGATGGCCTGGCCGCGCGCGGGGAAGCCTTTGGCATGGTCTTCGAACTGACGGCGCCGAACTATCGGCCCAAAGTGGTGATCATGGTGTCCAAGGCCGATCACTGCCTGAACGACTTGTTGTATCGCCAGCGTATCGGCCAACTGTCGATGGACGTGGTCGCGGTGGTGTCCAACCACCCCGATCTGAAACCGTTGGCCGACTGGCACCAGATTCCCTACTACCACTTCGCCCTCGACCCCAACGACAAACCGTCCCAGGAGCGTCAGGTGTGGCAAGTGATTGAAGACACCGGCGCGGAACTGGTGATCCTTGCGCGCTACATGCAAGTGCTGTCGCCGGAGCTGTGCCGCAAGCTGGATGGCAAGGCGATCAATATCCACCACTCGTTGTTGCCGGGGTTCAAGGGCGCCAAGCCGTATCACCAGGCGTACAACAAGGGTGTGAAGCTGGTCGGCGCGACGGCGCACTACATCAACAACGACCTGGATGAAGGCCCGATCATCGCCCAGGGCGTGGAGGTGGTGGATCACAGCCATTACCCCGAGGATCTGATTGCCAAGGGGCGCGATATCGAAGGGCTGACCCTGGCCCGGGCGGTGGGGTATCACATTGAACGGCGGGTGTTTTTGAATGCCAATCGGACGGTGGTGCTCTGACTGACGCCATCGGGGGCAAGCCCCCTCCCACAGGGGAATGCATTCCAAATGTGGGAGGGGGCTTGCCCCCGATGAGGCCCTAACAAACAACACAAGAAACAGCATCTGTAACCCGAGCACTCAACGCGCTGCCCACCCACGGGCAACGCGCTTTCATAAAAACAACAGCGAGGTGAAAGCATGTCTGGTAATCGTGGTGTCGTGTATCTCGGCAACGGCAAGGTCGAAGTACAGAAAATCGACTATCCCAAAATGCAGGACCCCCGTGGCAGGAAGATTGAGCACGGCGTCATCCTGCGCGTGGTCTCCACCAACATCTGCGGCTCCGACCAACACATGGTGCGCGGCCGCACCACTGCCCAGACCGGCCTGGTGCTCGGTCACGAGATCACCGGTGAAGTGATCGAGAAGGGCAGCGACGTCGAGAACCTGAAAATCGGCGACCTGGTGTCCGTGCCCTTCAACGTCGCCTGCGGCCGCTGCCGCTCCTGCAAAGAGCAACACACCGGCGTGTGCCTCACCGTCAACCCGGCCCGTGCCGGTGGCGCCTACGGCTATGTCGACATGGGCGACTGGACCGGCGGCCAAGCCGAATACGTGCTGGTGCCCTACGCTGACTTCAACCTGCTGAAACTGCCGGACCGCGACAAGGCCATGCAGAAAATCCGCGACCTGACCTGCCTCTCCGACATCCTGCCCACCGGCTACCACGGCGCCGTCACCGCCGGCGTTGGCCCTGGCAGCACCGTCTACATCGCCGGTGCCGGCCCGGTCGGCCTGGCCGCTGCCGCTTCCGCACGCCTGCTGGGCGCGGCGGTGGTGATCATCGGCGACGTCAACTCCATCCGCCTGGCCCATGCCAAGGCGCAAGGGTTTGAAGTGGTCGACCTGTCCACCGACACGCCGCTGCACGAACAGATCGCTGCCTTGCTCGGTGAGCCGGAAGTGGACTGCGCCGTCGACTGCGTGGGCTTCGAAGCACGCGGCCACGGGCATGACGGCGTCAAGCACGAAGCCCCGGCCACGGTGCTCAACTCACTGATGGGCGTGGTGCGCGTGGCGGGCAAGATCGGTATCCCCGGCCTGTACGTCACCGAAGACCCTGGCGCCGTCGACGCCGCCGCGAAGATGGGCAGCCTGAGCATCCGTTTTGGTCTGGGCTGGGCCAAATCCCACAGCTTCCACACCGGGCAAACGCCGGTGATGAAGTACAACCGCCAGTTGATGCAGGCGATCATGTGGGACCGTATTCACATTGCCGACATCGTCGGGGTTGAGGTGATCAGCCTGGATGACGCGCCGCGTGGGTATGGCGAGTTTGATGCGGGCGTGCCGAAGAAGTTTGTGATTGATCCGCATAAGTTGTTCAGCGCGGCGTAACGAAAAGGGCGACTTCGAGTCGCCCTTTTCATTCATGCGTAAATGAGCATTTGGAAATGTCCTGGGCTTCGCAATGCGTGCCTTTCCAGTCACCTATAGGGATAAGGTTCCAATCAGAGATAGGTTTGAGCGTGACCGAAAAGCTCGCGTCGTTATTCATTGGCCCTTCGTAGGTGCAGATGACGGCTTTGTGGTCGGCATCGTACCGGGCATCGTGAAACGTCGAATCAGTAAGGTACGACGCTGTCGCCTGCTGGTTTTCACCTGCCCAGATGCGTCCATCGGACTGTGATGTTTCATAGCGGTAACCTCCACTGGCCATCGCCGTTTGTTTGATGTTTTGGATCGGCGGGCAGGTGGAAGTCGCCGCGTGGGTGTTGTTCATCAGTGCCAGAGTGGCTAACACACCTGCAAGCAGTGCAGTTTTCATAGCCCAACTCCTGTGGGGCGTGGAAGGCTCTATGCTGCAGGTGATGTTTCGGCGGCAGCTACTGTTAGAAGTGACAGTGCTTTAGAAGAAGTTGAGATTAAAGAGTGCTTTTTTATTGCCAGAGATGCAAAAAATCGACACACGTGCAGGTGATCAGACTGGATGATGCGCCGCCCGAGTATTAAAAGAGAGTGGCGTTCTGGCCACACTCTTTATTTTTATAAAACTTATTGATACGGACACTCTTCAGGCGATGACTTAACGCAGTCCCTTGCAATAATATCAGCCTCCGTCATGTCGCTGGGTGATTTGGTTTTAGCTTTGACTTCTCTGTCAAAGCTATCTGTGGCCACACTTTTCCAATTTCCGCCTACAGCTTTGATGGGTTGGCCTGGATTAAAAGACATTGTTATAAATTGATTGTTCTGGTCTTGGTAGCGGCAAAAAACTCTCCAATCTTTTTTTCTGCTTGGATCTGTTTCATTATTCGCTTTTTGGATGCGGGCGTTCACGAACCTAAGGTTAGAAAGGCTGATATCTGGAGCTGTGGCGCTGGAAGTCCACTGTGAACGTGCGCCTTCAACGCCATCTGCAACGTAGGAATCGCCTACTTTGGCTATATTAAACGCGTACGCGCAGTTTCCCGCGTAGGTGTTGCTGGCTGCTGCTGTTAGAAGGAGAAGAGTGACAATTGATACTTTGGCGTGCATGGTCTTGTGCTCCATTTTCATTGTGTGGAGGGCCATCATCCGGAGCCAAGGCTTATTGCTCTACTGTTGAAATTGACAGTTTTTATATTGATTTGAGATATTGTTAATTGTTTATTTGTATAAGTAGGATCTGTTTGTCTTTCTGGCGTTAATGGTTCTTCATTGCGGTTGTGGTGACTCCGGCTTTTATGAGGCCCCTGCGCTGGAAAGTTTGTGATTGATCACGTTCTCGCGCCTGAAGCCCGGTTAAAAAGAGGAGATAGTTGGCGAGCGCAGCAATCAACAGCAGCACCTCTATTCGCTTTGGGCTCATGCTTCGATGCAGATTAAAACCCAGCCCCAAGTGCTCACTTTTCACATCTCGGAAGCCTTCTTCGATCTGCATACGCCGCTTATAAATTGCCACGATTTTGCTGAATTCCACTCGCTTTGCTTCAGATTGCTTGTCGGCAACCACGGCTCTCGCTCACGACTGGCGGACTGCCGGTTGAGCTTGCTTTTGGCGATTGATCCAGTGACTCGTTGATGTTTACCCCGTGGCTTAGCGAATCGCCAGCGCGCCTTGATACACCGTCGGCCCGGTCGGCTGCTTGCTCACCGATCCACCCTTGGTTTCCGAGCTCACCATCAAGCCCACCGGTTTGCTGATGGATTCCTGCTGGCGTGGGTTCAAGCCGATGATGCCTTTGCCATTTTCCGGCAACAGGCCGAGGGATACCGGCGTGCCGTCCTCGGGGATGGCCCACAGTTCCAGGCTCTGATCAGGGGCAGGGGCCGTGGAGGCAATCGGCTGCACTTCCAGGTAGTCCTTGTGGGCCATGATCTGCGCTGCCGGCTGCTGGGTGGTGGTCACCAGGGTGGCGGCGGATTTGACGCTGTCCTGGGTGTAGAGCGCGCCGCCGATACCGGCGGCCACTACAGCGCAGGCGCCGATGAACAGGCGCGGGCGGCTCCAGAATGAAGGCTTGTGATCAATCACTTGGGGGTGGATCGTCGTCATAAGTCTCTTCCTGACAAATTGTGTAGTCAGTTCATGGACCGGCTTATCGCAGTTGGGTTCCGGAGCGGGTTTGGAACAAGTGACGAAAAGGCCAGTCAAACGCCTGCTTTCACCCCTACATCCAGAGGTTGTTTCGATGAAGATTTCACGCGGTTTCGCCCTTTCCTGCCTGATGACCCTGGCAGCCGGCCCGGTATTCGCCGCCGGGTTCAGCCTTGGCGATGCGGCCAATGCGATTTCCGGTATGCAGGGCGGCAACAACAAAGCCGCTGCCGTTGCGCCGTCGTCCGAAACGGCCGGTTTGCTGAGTGCCCTGACCTCACAATTGAATGTCACCCCCGAGCAAGCCGTCGGCGGCACCGGCGCCATGCTGGGCCTGGCCAGGAACCAACTGAGCAGCAGCGACTATTCGCAACTGGGGAAAAGCGTGCCGGGTCTCGATCAACTGTCGGGCAGCAATGCGTTGGGTAGCCTCGGTGCCTTGAGCGGGATGCTCGGCCAGAGCGGTGGCAGCAAGACCAGCGGCCTCGACGGCCTGCTGGGTAACGTAAAGAACACCAACGACCTGAACACCGCGTTCAGCGCGCTGGGCATGGACAGCGGCATGATCGGCCAATTCGCCCCGGTGATCCTGCAATACCTGGGCGGCCAGGGTGCCAACAGTTCGCTGCTGGGCAAACTGGGCCAGGCTTGGGGCACCGGCAGCTAAGGCCGTGGTCCTTCAAAGCGGGTTCGCCCCCGCTTTGAAGTGGCCGGCAGGTTGCGGGGAACAGCGTTACGGTTGGTACTCAAAAGTACATTGGGAGGCGTCGATCGGCACCGCGCCGCCTTGATTCCCGCAGCTGGTTCCTTTCCATGCTGTACCGGTCGCGGCCTTCGGGTTGTTAAACGGCAGGCCCAATTGAACATAGGGTTTGGAAACGTTGTTCACCGGCTCTGCGTTTTCTCTTTGTGTTGTACCGCCATAACTGCAGAGTATTTTCCCGTGGATCATTTCGGCACTGACTAACATCAGGTTGTATTTAGATTCGAGGTAGGTCTCGCTTGTGGCCGTGGACTGGCCCTCCCACATCTGGCCACCGGGCCCGGGGGCTTCGTATTTGAAGCCTTGGTTGAAGTCCGGAGGAAGGTCCGGGTCGGTATACGGCGTAGCTTTTATTGAACTGACTGCGGGGCACGTGGCCATTTCTGCATGGGCAATGTTCGCTGCTGTCAGTAACGCTATGCCGGCGAAGAGGACTTTGATGGTCATGATCAGGGCACTCGACTGAGATGGAGTCCTTAGCCTAATCAGCCGCCCAAGGCGGGCGGAACTGTTAACTCTGACAGTTTTTTATGCGTTTTCAGACGATGCCCTATCGCGGGTTCGCTGCAGGGCAAGCGGGTCCAGGCGTGGGGCGCGGGTAGCCAAGGATCGAGTCAGCCCCTCGTTTGGCAATGCTGCGCAACAACTCTCGAGGAACTGTGTGGGATGTTTCACCACCTACGGGGACTGCCCCAGGAAAACCAACCCTCCTGGGGTGGATTCTTCAATCCGGTCAGGTAGGAGTCTTCCATGAACATCGTCAACACCTACAACGCTCTCGCTAGCGCTTCGTATCACGCCGCGACCCACAAGCCCGCTGCCGCAGAGCAAGGAAAAGCGCCCCACGACGCCAGCCAGGAGCAGGCTGATACCGTGAGCAGTCACGACACCATCGAAATAGCGCACGGGTGGCGTACCGGTGACGATTCGGCCACGTGGCCTAAGCGCCCGTAACGGTTACTTTGCCCATAAGGCCCCAGCGGTTTCGCCTCGCAGTTCCTGAATCCGCTGATCTTTCTCCATCCAGAGCCGGTTCACCCAGTTCTGTACGACCTGGCGAAACGCCGGGTCGTTTTCGTAGTCGCCCTGCCACAGCGCCGGGTCCAGCTCACGGGTGCGGATATCGATGATCACCTTCGGTACCGCCCCGCTGATCAGATCCCAGAACCCCGGCGTCTTCGCTTGCGGATAGACCACGGTCACGTCGAGCACGGCATCCAGTTGTTCGCCCAGTGCCGCCAACACAAACGCCACGCCGCCGGCCTTGGGCTTGAGCAGGCGGGCAAACGGTGAGCCTTGCTGGGCACGCTTGGCCTCGCTGAACCGGGTGCCTTCCAGGTAGTTGACCACCGTCACCGGCTGGCGCTTGAACAGCTCGCAGGCCTGGCGGGTGATCTTCAAGTCCTGGCCCGCCAGTTCCGGGTGCTTGGCCAGGAACGCCTTGGTGTAGCGCTTCATGAACGGATAATCCAGCGCCCACCAGGCCAGGCCGAGGAAGGGTACCCAGACCAGTTCTTTCTTCAGGAAGAACTTGAAGAACGGCGTGCGGCGGTTGAGGGCCTGGATCAGCGCGGGGATATCGACCCAGGATTGGTGGTTACTGATCACCAGGTACGAAGTGTCGCCGCGCAGGTCGTCTGCGCCGCGGATGTCCCATTGGGTCGGGATGCACAGCGCGAAGATCAGTTTGTCGATTTCGGCCCAGGTCTCGGCGATCCACATCACGGCCCATGACGCGTAATCGCGATAGCGACCGGGGGCCACCAGCTTGAGCAGGGCAAACACCGTCAGCGGCCCGATCAGGACCAGGGTGTTGAGCAGGAGCAGCAGCGAGACGAAACAGCCGGTGAGCAGGCGGCGCATAAGTAACTCTTGGAATCCTGTGGGCGGGACATAATAAGAGAGCGGCGTCTAGAGGCCAAATCGCAAATCGCCCGACGAATGTTTCACAATATGCCGGGTATGGTTGCTGAACTAACTAAGTGCTGCCTTTGCGGTCTAGAATTCGCCTACTTCTTTCCGAGGAAATCACTTCGTGAAACTGCTCCTTGCCTCGCTCGCCCTGGCGGTCTTGCCCGTCATGGCCGCCGAACCGACCGTTTACGGTCGCTACGAATACATCCAACTGCCGGAGATCGGCGAAACCTTCAAGGCCAAGATGGACACCGGCGCGCTGACCGCCTCGCTGTCGGCCCGTGACATCGAGACCTTCACCCGTGACGGCGACGATTGGGTGCGCTTCCGCGTTGGCGGCAAGGACGCCGGCAACAAAGTCTACGAACACAAGGTGGCGCGCATCAGCAAGATCAAGAGCCGCGCCGACGAAGACGAGGACAAGGAAGAAGCCACCGTGGCCACGCGCCCGGTGATCGACCTGGAAATGTGCCTGGGCAACGTCAAGCGCACCGTCGAGGTCAACCTCACCGACCGCAGCAGCTTCAACTACCCGCTGTTGATCGGCGCCAAGGCGCTGCGTGAGTTCGGCGCCGCGGTGAACCCGGCGCGTCGCTACACCGCCGACAAGCCGGACTGCTGACGGACCGCCATGCCGCATATCCTGATTGTCGAAGACGAAGCGGCGATAGCCGACACACTGGTTTTCGCCCTGCAAGGCGAGGGCTTTACCACCACCTGGCTGAGCCTCGGCCAGGAAGCGCTGGCCCACCAGCGCCAGACCCCGGCCGACCTGATCATCCTCGACATCGGCCTGCCCGACATCAGCGGCTTTGAAACCTGCAAGCAACTGCGGCGCTTCAGCGAAGTGCCGGTGATGTTTCTCAGTGCCCGCGATAGCGAGATCGACCGCGTGGTCGGGCTGGAGATCGGCGCCGACGATTATGTGGTCAAGCCGTTCAGCCCACGGGAAGTGGCGGCGCGGGTCAGGGCGATCCTCAAGCGCGTCGGCCCTGGCGTCGTTCCGGCGTTGTTCCAGGTCGACCTGGAGCGCATGCAGATCACCTACCGTGGCCTGGCACTGAGCCTGACCCGCCACGAGTTCCGCTTGCTGCAAAGCCTGCTGGAACAACCCGAGCGTGTGTTCAGCCGCGAACAACTGCTGGACGCGGTCGGCGTGCCGGCCGATGCCGGCTATGAGCGCAATATCGACAGCCATATCAAAAGCCTGCGCAGCAAATTACGCAGCGTGGCGGCGCAGGCCGAACCGATCCAGACCCATCGCGGCCTCGGCTACAGCTACAGCCCGAGCCACAGCTGATGCGCCTGGGGCTGCGGTTTTTCCTGGTCTACGCGCTGTTTATCGGCTTCACCGGTTACTTCGTGCTAAACACCGTGATGAAGGAAATCCGCCCTGGCGTGCGCCAGTCCACCGAAGAAACCCTGGTGGACACCGCCAACCTGCTGGCGGAAATCCTGCGCAACGACGTCAAGAACGGCACCCTCGCCCAAAGCCACTGGCCGGAGCTGCTCCAGGCCTACGGCACCCGTCAGCCGGGCGCGACCATCTGGGGCCTGCCGAAAAACCAGGTCAACCACCGCATCTACGTGACCGACGCCAACGGCATGGTGTTGCTCGACTCCAGCGGCGAAGCCGTGGGCCAGGACTACTCTAAATGGAACGACGTGTACCTGACCCTGCGCGGCGAGTACGGCGCGCGTTCCACCCGCAGCGCGCCGGATGATCCGGCCTCGTCGGTGATGCACGTGGGCGCGCCGATTCGCGACAACGGGCAGATCATCGGCGTGGTCACGGTGGCCAAGCCGAACAGTTCGCTGCAGCCTTATGTCGATCGCACCGAGCACCGGTTGCTGTGGTACGGCGCCGGCTTGGTGATCCTCGGCCTGCTGCTCGGTGCGCTGTTGTCGTGGTGGTTGAGCGTGGCACTGCGCCGGCTTACCGCGTATGCCGAGGCGGTCAGCGAGGGGCGGCGCGCCGAATTGCCGCATTACCGTGGCGGCGAGCTGAAGCAGTTGTCCACCGCCGTGGAGCACATGCGGACACAGCTGGAGGGCAAGGCTTATGTGGAGCATTACGTCCACACCCTGACCCACGAATTGAAGAGCCCGCTGGCGGCGATTCGCGGCGCGGCCGAGCTGTTGCAGGGCGACATGAGCCGCGAGCAGCAACAGCGCTTTGTCGGCAATATCGACAGCGAAAGTACCCGCCTGCAGCAGTTGATCGAGCGCTTGCTGAACCTGGCCCAGGTCGAGCAACGCCAGGGCCTGGAGGCGCAAGCCAGCCTGCCGCTGGCCGCGCTGGTGGACGATGTGCTCAAGGCCCAATGCGCGCGCATCGAAGGTGCCGGCTTGCGCATCGAACAAACGATCGGCGCTGAGGTGAAGGTCTTCGGCGAACCGTTCCTGCTGCGCCAGGCCCTGGGCAACCTGCTCGACAACGCCCTGGACTTCACGCCGGCGGGCGGGGTGTTGCGGTTCAGCGCACAGACCCGGCACAACGCTGTGCAGGTCAGCCTGTTCAACCAGGCCGCGCCGATTCCCGACTACGCCTTGCCGCGCCTGAGCGAGCGTTTCTACTCGCTGCCGCGTCCGGCCAGCGGGCGCAAAAGCACCGGCCTGGGCCTCAACTTTGTCGAGGAAGTGATGAAGCTGCATGGCGGCACGTTGCAGATCGGCAACGTACACGGTGGCGTGCAAGTGGTGCTGCATCTCCACACAGTCTCCACATTGCCCACATAAATTTCCCACATGCGCGGCTCACGCTTTCCCCATCAAAACAGGGAGAGCCCCATGAACCGCAGCCTGCTTTTCAAACTTGGCGCGATTGCGCTATTGATCCTGCTATTGCTGATTCCATTGCTGATGATCAACGGCCTCATCGCCGACCGCCAATACACTCGCGACAGTGTCCTGATGGATATCGCCCGTAGCTCCAGCTACAGCCAGCGCCTCACCGGCCCGGTGATGGTGGTGCCGTACCGCAAGACTGTCCGCGAGTGGAAGCTCAATGAAAAACTCAACAGGCGCTACGAGGAAACCCGTGAAGTGCGCGGTCGTCTGTATTTCCTGCCGGAGCGTTTTGAGCTCGACGGGCGGGTGCAGACCGAACTGCGCGCGCGTGGCATCTACCAGGCCCGGCTGTTCCACGCCGACAACCGCATCAGCGGACGCTTCGTCTTGCCGGAGCAATGGGGCATCAAGGAAAATTTCGCCGATTACCGCTTTGAGCCGGCGTTTCTGGCGGTGGGTATCAGCGATATTCGCGGTATCGAAAACGCACTGAAGCTGGAGCTGGGCAGCCAGCGCCTGGAGTTTGCGCCAGGCACTCACGTGGAGTGGCTGGGCGAGGGGGTGCATGTGGCGCTGCCGGAGCTGGACAGCAAAAACCCGGCCGCGCTGGACTTCGCCTTCGACCTGCGCCTGCAAGGCACCGAGCAACTGCAAGTGGTGCCGGTGGGCAAGACCAGCCAGGTCACACTGGCCTCCAACTGGCCGCACCCGAGCTTCATCGGCAACTTCCTGCCGGCGCAACGGGAAGTCACCGACAAGGGCTTCAGCGCCAACTGGCAGACCTCATTCTTCTCCACCAACCTCGAAGAAGCCCTGCGCGGCTGCCTGGACGAACGCGGCTGTGACGACTTCAACAACCGCAGCTTCGGGGTGAACTTCATCGACCCGGTGGACCAGTACCTCAAGAGCGACCGCGCGATCAAATATGCGCTGCTGTTCATCGCCCTGACCTTTGGCGGTTTCTTCCTGTTCGAAGTGCTCAAGGGCTTGGCGGTGCATCCGATCCAGTACGCCCTGGTGGGGTTCGCCCTGGCGTTTTTCTACCTGTTGTTGCTGTCGTTGTCCGAGCACCTGGGCTTTGCCTTGGCGTACCTGATTTCGGCGAGTGCCTGTGTGTTGTTGATTGGTTTCTACGTGTGCCATGTGCTGCGCAGCGTCGCCCACGGCCTGGGGTTCTCGGCCGGGCTGGCGGCGTTGTATGGCTTGTTGTACGGGCTGTTGAGTGCCGAGGACTACGCGCTGCTGATGGGCTCGCTGTTGCTGTTCGGCCTGCTGGGGACGGTGATGGTGCTGACACGCAAACTCGATTGGTACGGCGTGGGCAAACGCAAGGCGGCCGAGCCCTTGGCATTCGATCTGGAGGCCGTGCAATGATCGGGTTGCGTGAGGACCAGCGGGAGCGAGCGCAGTTGGTGGCGAGGATTGTGGCGTTGTTTCCTGCGCCACCTATGCGCAGGGTCAAACCGGCGGCTGTGTCTCAAGCATCGAAGGGCGCTGGCTGACTTCGGCGTACCAGGCGGCAAGCTGGGGGTTGGCGTCGCGCCAGTGCAGGTCCGGGTGGCGGAAATCCAGGTAACCCAAGGCGCAGGCCACGCTGATCGCGGCGATATCGAAGTGGCTGGCCAGTTCGGCAATCGCATCCGCTTCCAGCTCCGCCAGGGTGCGCCGGATCTTGTTGCGCTGTTCGTCGAGCCACGGCGCCCAGTGTTTTTCCGGTGGGCGCAGGGCGCTCTCGTAACGCACCAGCACGGCGGCATCCATGATGGCGTCGGCCATCGAGGCCAGGGTCAGGCGACGCCAGCGGGCCGAGCCGTCACGCGGGATCAGCGGGTTGCCGACGTGCTGGTGGTCGAGGTAATCGAGGATCACCCGGCTGTCGTGCAACACCGTGCCATCGGCCAGGCGCAGGGCCGGGATCTTGCCCACCGGGTTTTCGTTGACCAGTTGCACGTCCGGGTTGACCGGTGTCGGCATGCAGAGCTGCAGGGCCACACGGTTCTGCTGGCCGGTTTCGGCCAGTAGCACGCGGACTTTGCGCACGAACGGCGAAGCGGGGTTGTGGAACAAGGTCATGCTGGGAGCGGACATGGGCATTCCTCTGGATGGGATGGGCAGTCGCTAGCCTAGAGGGTTGCGCGGTGGCTGGCGAGGGGGATTCCTGTGGTTCTTGAGGGCCTCATCGGGGGCAAGCCCCCTCCCACAGGGGAATGCATTCCAAATGTGGGAGGGGGCTTGCCCCCGATGGCGTCCTCA
>NZ_JBWKXO010000069.1:0-17793 GCF_059423025.1 Pseudomonas sp. GW704-F2
CCCAGCCCCTGAGCTGGCTTGCCTGCGATGCAGGCCTCGGTCGTTGCGTTAACCCGAGGTGATGCGTTCGGCGCCAAACCAGCTCGTCACTTCGAAGATCGGTACGTCCCACGGGCGAAGGGCGTAGCGATGACGTGGCCGATCAACCCCCCCGGGGTGCGTCATCGTGCCACCCGTGCCCCCTACTAAAGTTTAAGGATTCTTGATTTTGAGCCGATACGATCAAGGCGTAGAGGGATAAATTGCGCGAAGCTTTCGCTGCCAGACGGCTCGATCGGCGGCTCTCAGGCCGGCATGAAATATTAGTGATACAAAAACTGTAACAAATTGACGGGAAGATGGGCGTTTGGCCATGATGACGTCGCTTTTTTGATCCTGGGTGACGTATATGACGGTGCGTTCAGCTAAAAAGATCTAAAAAGCGATCAAGAAATGCCTTTTAGAAATTAGCTTATGCAAAGGTTCGTCTATGCTGACGCGTCTTGTTTCATGCAGAGGCTTATTCCAAAAGCGTATGAAAAAGAATGAAATAATTCTTTTTGGGTGTATGAAAAATTCATTACCCTGCAGGGACCAAACAAACTGCGATTAGACGAAGGTAGTAGACACACAAGGTTACGATTGACTTGGTAGTCACTATCTGGCGCTAATCGCGCATCTGTGGATCTCGGGCGTTAGACCCAGGACCAAAGAAATACAAAAATTAGAAATGAGAGGAGCGGTACATGAAGAAGTCCACATTGGCGTTGGCTATAGCGTTGGCGGCAATCGCCCAGCAAGCTGCAGCAGCCGGTTTCATTGAAGACAGTAAGGCCAGTGTCAGCTCGCGTACCTTGTATTTCGATAACGATCAGCGTGATGGCGGTGCTGATCAGCGCGAAACAGCCACCGGCCTGAAGTTCGATTACAAGTCCGGCTTCACTCAAGGTGTCGTTGGTTTTGGTATCGACGCCCAGGCATTGGTAGGTATTCACCTGGATGGTGGTCGGGGCCATCACCCAAACAACAACTCCTTCGTTCCAAGTGACTCCGATGGGTCTGCCGTAAGCAACTGGAGCAGTGCGAGTGCTAACGCCAAGGCCCGCTTCTCCAAGACTGAAGCACACCTGGGTGGTGCGCTGTCGCCGAACCTTCCAATCCTGATCGCCAGCGACGGTCGTTTGTTGCCGCAAACCTTTGAAGGCGGCACTGTCACTTCCAAAGAAATCGACAATGTGACCTTCAACGCCGGTCAACTCGAACATGCCACTGGTCGTGCTTCAACCAACAGCACTGGCCTGGCCGTCAATGGCGGTACCGAGGAAAGCAATAAGTTCCGTTTTGGTGGCGCTGATTGGAAGGTCACCAAAGACTTGACCCTGCAGTACTACTACGCAAACCTCGAAGACTACTATAAGCAGCACTTCCTGGGCCTGTTGCACGTATACCCGATCAGCGAAGGTCAGTCCTTCAAGACCGACCTGCGCTACTTCGACAGCAGTTCTGATGGCAAGAACGGTCAGGCCGGCTATCGCTTCAACAACAACGGTGGTTACGCGAAGAACGCAGGCGAGGTTGATAACAAGACCTGGAGCGCCATGTTCACCTACACCCTGGGTGGCAGCGCCGTTATGCTCGGTCACCAGCGTGTCAACGATGACGGTGGTTTCGTCTGGGTGAACCAGGGTAGCGTTGTGGATGGTAATGGTCGTAACGAAGGTGCCGGCGGGTCGAGCTTCTACCTGTTCACCGACAGCATGATCAACTCCTTCGTCCGCGCGGGTGAAAACACCACCTTCGGTCAGTACTCTTACGACTTCGCTGCACTGGGTGTTCCAGGTCTGCGAACCTCGATTGCCTACTTGCACGGCGACAACATCAAAGCCGTGGGCGGTGGCAGTGATCAGTCCGAGTGGGAACGCGATATGCGTATCGACTACACCATTCAGGCCGGCGCGCTCAAAGGTTTTGGCACCACTCTGCGGCACGGTGCGTACCGTGGCAGCGGCACTGGTATCCAGGACCAGGATCAGACACGCCTGATCTTCAGCTACTCCTACAGCTTCTTGTAAGGCTGGATAAGGAAAACCTCGCGTTACCGCGAGGTTTTTCTCACGTTCAATCAAGTCGGGCTCAACCCCCGCAAGCCCTTCCTGACCCCCTCTTTTTTACAGCGTCTCAAGGCCTTCTCGAACCTTGAAACGAATGTTGACTCTCGCCTGCTCCAAGGTCCAGTGAACACATTTTTAATATTCCTATATCGTCTAGATAAATCGATATTTATTCTTTTTAAATAGTCCGTAATCCATGCACAGTGGGCTCCATAAGCACTCATCAGGAGCCACACCATGAGCCTAAGACTGGGCGATATCGCCCCCGACTTCGAACAGGATTCCAGCGCCGGCAAGATTCGTTTCCACGAGTGGCTGGGCGACAGCTGGGGTGTGCTGTTTTCCCACCCGGCGGACTTCACGCCGGTATGCACCACCGAGCTGGGCTTCACCGCCAAGCTCAAGGACGAATTCGCCAAGCGCGGCGTCAAGGCCATCGCCCTGTCGGTAGACCCGGTGGACTCGCACCTCAAGTGGATCGAAGACATCAACGAAACCCAGAACACGCTCGTCAACTTCCCGATCCTGGCCGACGCCGACCGCAAGGTCTCGGACCTCTACGACCTAATCCACCCGAACGCCAGTGACACCCTCACCGTGCGTTCCTTGTTCGTGATCGACCCGCACAAGAAGATCCGCCTGACGATCACCTACCCGGCCAGCACCGGGCGCAACTTCCATGAAATCCTGCGGGTTATCGACTCGTTGCAACTGACCGACAACTACAAAGTCGCCACGCCCGCCAACTGGCAGGACGGCGATGAGGTGGTGATCGTGCCGTCGCTCAAGGATGAGGAAGAAATCAAGAAACGCTTTCCCAAAGGCTATCGGGCGGTGAAGCCGTATCTGCGGCTGACACCGCAACCCAATCGCTGAATTACCTGTAGGAGCGAGCTTGCTCGCGAAGCATGCGCGGTTACTGCGGACATCCAGAAAGCCTGCGTCATCGTTGGCGGTTTTCGCGAGCAGGCTCGCTCCTACAGATAGACGCTGTGTACTCACATGGCAGCGGTTTTGAGGCCGTTTCGACGGCCTTTTTTTCGCCTGGCGATTGATGGATGGTTTATTCTTTTAAGGAATAAACAAATGAAAAAATAAGATTTATAGATATATAAATCTGCTGATATGGTCTGTTCCATCTTGGCGCCATCGCCACACAGCGAACCGCCGACACTTGCTAAAGGAATTTCCTACATGCTGGTCGTAACACTTGGAGGCAGTCCCAGCCAGCGTTCCCGCTCCGGGGTCTTGCTGGATAAAACCCGTCAGTGGCTGCAACAGCAGGGCGTGGAAGTGGTGAGTTATCAGATACGGGACTTCCCGGCCGAAGACTTGCTGCATGCGCGCTTCGACAGCCCCAAAGTCATCGACTTGTTGCAACAAGTGGCGAATGCCGACGGCCTGGTGATCGCCACGCCGGTGTACAAGGCCTCGTTCTCGGGCGCGCTGAAAACCGTGCTCGACCTGCTGCCCGAACGCGCCCTGGCCCACAAGGTGGTATTGCCCATCGCCACCGGCGGCAGCATCGCCCACATGCTGGCGGTGGACTACGCATTGAAGCCGGTGCTGTCGGCGCTCAAAGCCCAGGAATTGCTCCACGGGATCTTTGCCGAAGACAGCCAGATCGCTTACGGCGAAGGCAGTGCCCAGGCGCAACTGGTGCCGGTCCTCGAACAGCGCTTGAGCGAGGCCCTGGAAACCTTCTACGCCGCCATGGCCCGTCGCCCGAAACCGTTGGACCCGCATGTGTTGAATGAACGTTTGTTGAGTGCTCGCTGGAGCATTTAAGCCTTACCGATTCACGAAGTACTCACCTTACTCAGCCGCCAACGGCCAAGCAGGTGCAGCCAACCCCCCAATCGCATTTTTGGAGAGAGCGCCATGCTCACTGTCATCTTGCGTCGTGGTCTGGTCGCACTGTTTGCTGCGGCTGTGTCCTTCGGCGCCATTGTTCAAGCCCACGCTGCCGAAACCCTGCGGATCGGCTATCAGAAATACGGCACCCTGGTGCTGCTCAAGGCCAAGGGCACCCTGGAAAAGCGCCTGGCCGCCGACGGTGTGCAGGTGCAGTGGACCGAGTTCCCGGGCGGCCCGCAATTGCTCGAAGGCCTGAATGTCGGCTCGATCGACTTTGGCGTCACTGGCGAAACCCCGCCGGTATTCGCTCAGGCCGCCGGTGCCGATCTGCTCTACGTGGCCTACGAACCGCCGGCGCCGACCAGTGAAGCGATCCTGCTGCCGAAAGACTCGCCGATCAAATCGGTGGCCGAGCTCAAGGGCAAGAAAATCGTGCTCAACAAGGGCTCCAACGTTCACTACCTGCTGGTGCGGGCCCTGGAAGATGCCGGCCTGAAATACACCGACGTACAGACCGTGTTCCTGCCGCCCGCCGATGCGCGTGCCGCGTTCGAGCGTGGCAGCGTGGACGCCTGGGTCATCTGGGACCCGTACCAGGCCGCCGCCGAGAAACAACTGCAAGCCCGCACCTTGCGTGACGGCAGCGGGATTGCCGACAACCATCAGTTCTACCTGGCCACCAGGCCCTACGCCGAAAAACACCCCGAAGTGATCAAGGCGCTGGTGGAAGAAGTGCGCGCGGTGGGCGAGTGGTCCAAGGCCAACCCGCAGCAAGTCACCGAGCAAGTCGCGCCGCTGCTCGGCCTGCCGGCTGACATCACCCTGACCTCGGTGAAACGCCAGGGCTATGGCGCGCTGTTCCTGACCCCGGCGGTGGTCGCCGCGCAGCAGAAGATTGCCGACAGCTTCTACCAACTCAAATTGATCCCCAAACCCTTGAGCATCAAGGACGTGATCTGGACGCCGCCCGCTGCAGTGGCCAACGCGCCGTAATCCGACTTCTTCAGGAGACAACTCCATGAGCCTCACTATTTTCTGGTTCCTGCCTACCCATGGCGACGGTCATTACCTTGGCACCGCCGAAGGCGCTCGCGCCGTCGACCACGGTTATCTGCAGCAAGTGGCCCAGGCGGCCGACCGCCTTGGCTTCGGCGGGGTGTTGATCCCCACCGGGCGTTCCTGCGAAGACTCGTGGCTGGTGGCCGCTTCGCTGATCCCGGTGACCCAGCGTCTGAAATTCCTGGTCGCGCTGCGCCCCGGGATCATTTCGCCGACGGTGGCCGCGCGTCAGGCCGCGACCCTCGATCGCCTGTCCGGCGGCCGTGCGCTGTTCAACCTGGTGACCGGCGGTGACCCGGAAGAATTGGCCGGCGACGGTCTGTTCCTCAGCCACGAGGAGCGCTACCAGGCCTCGGTGGAGTTCACCCGCATCTGGCGTCGCGTGCTGGAAGGCGAAACCGTGGATTACGACGGCGAACACATCAGCGTCAAAGGCGCCAAACTGCTTTACCCGCCGATCCAGCAACCGCGTCCGCCGCTGTACTTCGGCGGCTCTTCCGAAGCCGCGCAGGACCTGGCGGCCGAACAGGTGGACATGGTGCTGACCTGGGGCGAGCCACCGGCCGCGGTCGCGGAAAAAATCGAAGAGGTGCGGGCCAAGGCCGCGAAACTCGGGCGCACGGTGCGCTTCGGCATTCGTCTGCATGTGATCGTGCGCGAAACCAACGATGAAGCCTGGAAAGCCGCCGACAAACTGATCTCGCACCTGGACGACGACACCATCGCCCGTGCCCAGGCCTCGCTGGCGCGCTTTGATTCGGTCGGCCAGCAGCGCATGGCGGCCTTGCATGGCGGCAGCCGCGACAACCTCGAAGTCAGCCCCAACCTGTGGGCCGGCGTCGGCCTGGTGCGCGGCGGGGCCGGCACCGCGCTGGTGGGCGATGGCCCGACGGTCGCGGCGCGGGTCAAGGAATACGCGGCGCTGGGCATCGACACCTTTATCTTCTCCGGTTATCCACACCTGGAAGAATCGTATCGCGTCGCCGAGTTGCTGTTCCCGCACCTGGATATCGAACGTCCCGAGTTGCCGAAAAGTGCCGGGTACGTGAGCCCGTTCGGCGAGATGGTCGCCAACGACATCCTTCCCAAAGCGGCGTCACAGAGCTGAGGTGGGGCCATGAATGTGGAAAAACTGAGCCATCGCGTGGCGCCTTGGGTGCTGCCGGTGTTGCTGTTGGCGGTGTGGCAGTTGTCGGTGTCGGCGGGTTGGTTGTCGACGCGGATTCTGCCGGCGCCGAGCGCGGTGATCGAGGCCGGGGTCAACCTGGTACGCAGCGGTGAAATCTGGACGCACCTGGCCATCAGCGGCTGGCGCGCGGGCCTGGGTTTTGTGATCGGTGGCAGCATCGGTCTGGCCCTGGGCTTTATCACCGGCCTGTCGACGTGGGGCGAGCGCCTGCTGGACAGCTCGGTGCAGATGATCCGCAACGTGCCGCACCTGGCGCTGATCCCGCTGGTGATCCTGTGGTTCGGCATTGACGAGACCGCGAAGATTTTCCTGGTCGCCCTCGGCACGCTGTTCCCGATCTACCTCAACACCTACCACGGCATCCGCAACGTCGACCCGGCACTGGTGGAAATGGCGCGCAGCTACGGCTTGTCTGGCTTCAGCCTGTTCCGCCAGGTGATCCTGCCGGGCGCGCTGCCGTCGATCCTGGTGGGCGTGCGTTTTGCCCTGGGCTTTATGTGGCTGACGCTGATCGTGGCGGAAACCATCTCGGCCAGTTCCGGTATCGGTTACCTGGCGATGAACGCCCGTGAATTCCTGCAAACCGACGTGGTGGTGCTGGCCATCGTCATGTACGCGATTCTCGGCAAGCTGGCCGACCTCGCGGCCCGCGGCTTGGAGCGTGTGTGGCTGCGCTGGCATCCGGCTTATCAAGTGAATAAAGGAGGTGCGGCATGACCGCTCAACAACCTCCGCGCCTGCTGAAGGGGATTCCCCTGGCGGTGCGCAAATTGCGCAAGGCCTTTGGCGCGCGGGAAGTGCTCAAGGGCATCGACCTGCATATTCCGGCGGGCCAGTTCGTTGCCGTGGTCGGCCGCAGTGGCTGCGGCAAAAGTACCTTGCTGCGCCTGCTGGCCGGCCTCGACAAGGCCAGCAGCGGTGAGCTGCTGGCCGGCTCCGCGCCGCTTGGCGAGGCGATCGAAGACACGCGGTTGATGTTCCAGGAAGCGCGTCTGCTGCCGTGGAAAAAGATCATCGACAACGTCGGCCTCGGCCTCAAGGGCAACTGGCGTCCCAAGGCACTGGAAGCGCTCGAAGCGGTCGGCCTGGCCGAGCGTGCGAATGAGTGGCCGGCGGCCTTATCCGGTGGCCAGAAGCAACGTGTGGCCCTGGCGCGTGCGTTGATTCATCAGCCGCGTCTGCTGTTGCTCGATGAGCCGTTGGGCGCGCTGGATGCGTTGACCCGCATCGAGATGCAGCAACTGATCGAAAGCCTCTGGCAGAAGCATGGTTTCACCGTGTTGCTGGTAACCCACGACGTCAGCGAAGCCGTGGCCATTGCCGACCGGGTGATCCTGATCGAAGACGGCGAAATCGGCCTCGACCTGATTGTCGAGCTGCCGCGTCCACGCGCCCGAGGCTCGCATCGCCTGGCCGCGCTCGAAGCGCAGGTGCTCAACCGTGTGCTGTCGCTGCCCGGCACCCCGCCGGAACCCGAACCTGTTTCACCGTTGCCTACGCAATTGCGGTGGGCGCAATAACTCACTTGTCCCATGAAGGAAAAACGACATGACTATCAAAGCCATCAACGTGCGTAACCAGTTCAAAGGCACCGTCAAGGAAATCGTCGAAGGCGATGTGCTCTCGGAAATCGACGTGCAGACCGCGTCCGGGATCGTGACGTCGGTGATCACCACCCGTTCGGTCAAGGAGTTGGAGCTGGTGATCGGCAGCGAGGTGATTGCCTTCGTCAAATCCACCGAGGTGTCGATCGCCAAGTTGTGATCACTTGAGGGCGCTATCGGGAGCAAGCTCCCTCCCACATTCGAACCGGTTTCTTCAGGAAAACTCGGTCACATGTGGGAGCAAGCTCCCGATGAGGCCCTGCCAGACAACACATCCATCAGACAGTGACGCCCCGCTTGGGCAAATACGCCGGCAGATAAAGCCCCACATACGCATCGAACACGCGCATGCCTTCCTCAGCCATGCGCGGCGTGATCAGCCCATGCTGATGCACCGAACGCGCATACACGCGATCACTCAATTCCAGCGCCAGCGCGAACACGTCCACATCGGCGGGCAGGGTCGGCACTTCGAAATGCCGGTTGAACACGGCCAGCATCAAGTCACCCAACTCCAGATCGTGCTGGCGGTCGGCCTGATTCACTTCGGTCAGCCCGTGCTGGGTCAGGATCAGCTGGCGGGCGGCGGCGTCGTTGCTGTAGATGGTGAGCATGCGCTGTTCGACGATGTAAGACAGGTCGCGCCAATACTTGAGTGAATCATGCGCGATGGGCGCCTGGATTGCGGCGCGGAATGCCGCATGGACGTCGGCGGTCAACGCTTCCAGCAGCGCCGGCACGCTGGCGAAAAAGTGGTACACCGACGACGGCGGAATCTGTGCGCGCTCGGCCACGCTGTAGATCGACAAACCGGCCACGCCTTCGGACGCCAGCAACGTGCGGGCGGCGTCGAGGATCGCGTCGATCCGGGCCTGGCTGCGGGCGCGGGGTTTGCGAGGGGCGGCGGGGCGGGTGGTCATGGAAGTCTCCTACAAGGCAGCGGGCATTGTATGAGCAGGAGCTGGTGTTGTCTGCCAGGCCGCCATCGGGAGCAAGCTCCCTCTCACACTCGAACCGGTTTCTTCAGGAAAACTCGTTCAAATGTGGGAGGGAGCTTGCTCCCGATGGCGGCCAACTCGGTCTACCAAAAGCAACCCATAAAAAACGCCACAGACCAAAGGCCTGCGACGTTTTCTCAGTGCAACCAGCGCTTACACGGTATGCAGGTACCAGTTGTACTCAAGGTCGGAGATGGAGTGTTCGAACTCTTCCAGCTCACTTTCCTTACAGGCGACGAAGATATCGATGTATTTAGGATCGATGTACTTGGCCATCACCTCGCTGTCGTCCAACTCGCGCAGGGCATCGCGCAGGTTGTTCGGCAGGCTTTGTTCGTTCTGCTCGTAGCTGTTGCCTTCCACTGGCGCGCCCGGTTCGATCTTGTTGGTCAGGCCGTGGTGTACGCCCGCCAGGACCGAAGCCATCAACAGGTAGGGGTTGGCATCGGCACCGGCCACGCGGTGTTCGATACGCACGGAGTCGGCCGCGCCGGTCGGCACGCGGATCGCCACGGTGCGGTTGTCCAGGCCCCAGCACGGCGAGTTCGGCACGTAGAACTGTGCGCCGAAACGACGGTAGGAGTTGACGTTGGGGCACAGGAACGCCATCTGGGCGGGTAGGGTCTCCAGCACACCGCCGATCGCGTGACGCAATGCGGCGTTCTGCTCGGGATCCTCGCTGGCAAAGATGTTCTTGCCGTCCTTGTCCAGGATCGAAATGTGTACGTGCAAACCGTTGCCTGCCTGGCCTGGGTAAGGCTTGGCCATGAAGGTGGTGTCCATCTCATGGTCGTAGGCGATGTTCTTGATCAGGCGCTTGAGCAGTACCGCGTAGTCGCAGGCCTTGATAGGGTCGGCCACGTGGTGCAGGTTCACTTCGAACTGCGCCGGGGCACTTTCCTTGACGATGGCATCAGCCGGGATGCCTTGCTCTTTGGCACCTTCCAGGATGTCCTGGAGGCAGTCGACATATTCGTCGAGGTCGTCGATCAGGTAGACCTGTGTCGAGTGCGGGCGTTTGCCGGAGATCGGCGAGCGGGGCGGTTGTGGGCGGCCGTTCACGTTCTCCTGGTCGATCAGGTAGAACTCAAGCTCGAAGGCAGCGCAGATAGTCAGACCGAGGTCGTCGAATTTGCTTACGACCTGACGCAGTACTTCGCGCGGATCGGCGAAGAAAGGTTCACCTTCAATTTCGTGCATGGTCATCAGCAGTTGCGCGGTCGGGCGCTTTTGCCAAGGTTCATTGCACAGGGTGTCGGGGATTGGATAACAGATTCGGTCAGCATCGCCGATGTCCAGGCCCAGGCCGGTGCTTTCCACCGTTGAGCCGTTGATATCCAGGGCAAATAAAGAGGCAGGCAAGTTAATGCCTTTCTCGTAAACCTTGTGGAGGCTGGTGCGTTCGATGCGCTTACCGCGCACCACACCATTCATATCCGCAATTAGAAGGTCTACGTACAGAACCTCAGGATGATCCTTAAGGAACGCGTTCGCTTCGTTAAGCTGAACGGCACGCGGGGGTACCGACATGATGCAACACCTTTGTTGTTAAAAATATCAATCATTGATCTTTTCAGGTTTCAGTCAACCCGAACGGCATGCCGAAGTCAAGCGAGGCCTTTTTTGCCCCAAAAAAGCGCCACGAGGGCTTTTTTGGGGCTTTTTGGGGCGGTTTTACCCGGTTGCCCGGCTTGGGACTAGCAGGCTTGAGCGGGCCGTGTTGTATTTTTTACGGGGGTGTTGTGTAAAAAAATGAACAAGGCTAAGCTCGATTCAAACCCATAACAGCAATAATACCGGGGTGCTTCATGTCTGGCCTGCCGTTAATCGGCATCACCACCTGCGCGAAACAGGTCGGTCTGCATGCTTTTCAGATCCGTGTCGAATGTTGCGAACGCGCATTCCCATTGATGATTCCATCCCCGATAAGCCCCTTCGATCCGGCCATTATTCTTGACGGCCAGGACGCTGTTCGCGTGCCCCGTTCATTTTCTTGTACTCGCCCTTTTCATGACGCCGGTCCTGCCTTTTTTGCAGTTGCCGCTCATTATCCTGCACGGGAGGCAAGCCTTTTGCTTTAGGAGTGCAACGGCACCCCAAATGGCGGTTAAGCTCCCACTCTGATGAACCAGCGACGCCGATGCGTCAACCGACGCCTGACCTTTAATGAACGTCAGGAAACCCAGCCCAGAGGCATTTATGAGTAACAACCTCGACCAGCTCACCGATTGGTTGAAAGACCACAAGATCACAGAAGTCGAATGCATGATTGGCGACCTCACCGGTATCACCCGGGGCAAGATCTCGCCGACCAACAAGTTCATCGCCGAGAAAGGCATGCGCCTGCCCGAGAGCGTTCTGTTGCAGACCGTGACCGGCGACTATGTCGAAGACGACATCTATTACGAATTGCTCGACCCGGCCGACATCGACATGATCTGCCGCCCCGACCAGAACGCGGTGTTCCTGGTGCCGTGGGCCATCGAGCCTACCGCCCAGGTGATCCACGATACCTACGACAAGCAAGGCAACCCGATCGAGCTGTCGCCGCGCAACGTGCTCAAGAAAGTCCTCAAGCTCTACGCCGACAAAGGCTGGCAGCCGATCGTGGCGCCGGAGATGGAGTTCTACCTGACCAAGCGCTGCGAAGACCCGGACTTCCCGCTGCAACCGCCGATCGGTCGTTCCGGGCGCCCGGAAACCGGTCGGCAGTCGTTCTCTATAGAAGCGGCCAACGAATTCGACCCGCTGTTCGAGGACGTCTACGACTGGTGCGAACTGCAGGAGCTGGACCTCGACACCCTGATCCACGAGGACGGCACGGCGCAGATGGAAATCAACTTCCGTCACGGCGACGCGCTGTCCCTGGCCGACCAGATCCTGGTGTTCAAGCGCACCATGCGTGAAGCCGCGCTCAAGCACGACGTGGCCGCCACCTTCATGGCCAAGCCGATGACCGGCGAGCCCGGCAGCGCGATGCACCTGCACCAGAGCATCATCGACATCGCCACCGGCAAGAACGTCTTCTCCAATGAAGACGGGACCATGAGCCAACTGTTCCTCAACCACATTGGCGGCCTGCAGAAATTCATCCCCGAATTGCTGCCGCTGTTTGCCCCCAACGTGAACTCGTTCCGCCGCTTCCTGCCGGACACTTCGGCACCGGTGAACGTGGAGTGGGGCGAAGAAAACCGCACCGTCGGCCTGCGCGTACCGGATGCCGGCCCGCAGAACCGTCGCGTGGAAAACCGCCTGCCGGGCGCAGACGCCAACCCGTACCTGGCGATCGCCGCCAGCCTGTTGTGCGGCTACATCGGCATGGTCGAAGGGCACAACCCAAGCGCGCCGGTCGTCGGTCGTGGTTACGAGCGGCGCAACCTGCGCCTGCCGTTGACCATCGAAGACGCGCTGGAACGTATGGAAAACAGCAAGACCATCGAGAAATACCTGGGTCACAAATTCATCACTGGCTACGTCGCGGTCAAGCGGGCCGAGCATGAAAACTTCAAGCGCGTGATCAGTTCGTGGGAGCGGGAGTTCCTGCTCTTCGCCGTCTGATGCGCCGGGCGCGCCCGTTGAACGGCGCGCCCTCCACTGAAAAGTCTAGGAGATTGGTATGTCCAGCAACAACCCGCAAACCCGTGAATGGCAAGCCTTGAGCAGTGATCACCACCTGGCGCCGTTCAGCGACTTCAAGCAGTTGAAAGAGAAAGGCCCACGGATCATTACTAAAGCCCACGGTGTTTACTTGTGGGACAGCGAAGGCAACAAGATCCTCGACGGCATGGCCGGCCTGTGGTGCGTGGCGATCGGTTACGGTCGCGATGAACTGGCTGACGCCGCCGCCAAGCAGATGAAAGAACTGCCGTACTACAACCTGTTCTTCCAGACCGCCCACCCGCCGGTGCTGGAACTGGCCAAGGCGATCTCCGACGTTGCACCGGCCGGCATGAACCACGTGTTCTTCACCGGTTCCGGCTCCGAAGGCAACGACACCATGTTGCGCATGGTCCGCCACTATTGGGCGATCAAGGGCCAGCCGAACAAGAAAATCATCATCAGCCGCAAGAATGGCTACCACGGCTCCACCGTGGCCGGTGCCAGCCTCGGCGGCATGACTTATATGCATGAGCAGGGCGATCTGCCGATCCCGGGCATCGTCCACATCGCCCAGCCGTACTGGTTTGGCGAAGGCGGCGACATGAGCCCTGAAGAGTTCGGCGTGTGGGCCGCCAACCAGCTGGAAGCGAAGATTCTGGAACTGGGCGTGGACAACGTCGGTGCCTTCATTGCCGAGCCGATCCAGGGCGCCGGTGGCGTGATCGTGCCGCCGGACAGCTACTGGCCGCGCATCAAGGAAATCCTCGCCAAGTACGACATCCTGTTCGTCGCCGACGAGGTGATCTGCGGTTTCGGCCGTACCGGCGAGTGGTTCGGCAGCGATTTCTACGACCTCAAGCCCGATATGATGACCATCGCCAAGGGCCTGACCTCGGGCTACATCCCGATGGGTGGCCTGATCGTGCGCGACGAGGTGGTGGCGGTGCTGAATGAAGGCGGCGATTTCAACCACGGCTTCACCTACTCCGGTCACCCGGTGGCCGCGGCGGTCGCCCTGGAAAACATCCGCATCATGCGCGATGAACAAATTATTAAGCGTGTGCATGATGAAACGGCACCGTATTTGCAGAAACGTCTGAGGGAGCTGGCTGATCATCCGTTGGTGGGTGAAGTGCGTGGTGTCGGCATGCTCGGTGCGATTGAACTGGTTCAGGACAAAGCGACGCGCAAGCGTTACGAAGGCCGCGGTGTTGGCATGATCTGCCGAACCTTCTGCTTCGAGAATGGCCTGATCATGCGCGCCGTGGGTGACACCATGATCATTTCGCCGCCGCTGGTGATCAGCAAGACCGAAATCGACGAGCTGGTGACCAAGGCTCGTCATTGCCTGGACCTGACTTTGGCGGCATTGCAGGGCTAAGTGCTAGGCTCAGAACGCAGTGACTCTCGGGCGCTGCGTTCGGGCAGTTATAAAAGTGGGGGGTTAGTTGAAAGCCGGCCCCCTAACTTGCCAGACTGTAGTCCTGTTTTGCTGCCCTTCGACGGGCTGCCGAACAGCTGTATATCGATGAAGCATGCTGCGGCCCAAAAAAGAAAATTGGAGCATCACCAAATGAAGGCATTAGGTTTGAAGAACGCTGGCAAGACCCTCCTCGCGTTGTCCCTGATGGGCGCAATGGCGGGCGCGGCCCAGGCAGACGATAAAGTGCTGCACATCTATAACTGGTCCGACTACATTGCTCCGGACACCATCGCCAACTTTGAAAAAGAGTCGGGCATCAAAGTGGTGTACGACGTATTCGACAGCAACGAGACCCTTGAAGCCAAGTTGCTGGCAGGCAAGTCCGGTTACGACATCGTCGTACCGTCGAACAACTTCCTCGCCAAGCAGATCAAGGCCGGCGTCTACCAGGAGCTGGACAAGTCCAAGCTGTCCAACTACGAAAACCTGAACACGTCGCTGCTCAAGGCCGTGTCGGTCAGCGACCCGGACAACAAGCACGCTTTTCCGTACATGTGGGGTTCGATCGGCATCGGTTACAACCCGGAGAAGGTCAAGGCCGCGCTGGGCGTCGACAAGATCGATTCGTGGGACATCCTGCTCAAGCCGGAAAACATCGCCAAGCTCAAGAGCTGCGGTGTGAGCTTCCTCGATTCGCCAACCGAAATGCTGCCGATCGCGCTGCATTACCTGGGCCTGCCGACCGACAGCCAGAAGAAAGCCGACCTCAAGCAAGCTGAAGACCTGTTCCTGAAGATCCGTCCTTCGATCGGTTACTTCCACTCGTCCAAGTACATCTCCGACCTGGCCAACGGCAACATCTGCGTAGCCGTGGGTTACTCGGGTGACATCCAGCAGGCCAAATCCCGCGCGGCTGAAGCCGGTGGCAAGGTCAAAGTGGCGTATGACATTCCGAAGGAAGGCGCCGGCAGTTTCTATGACATGGTCGCCATCCCTAAAGATGCCGAAAACGTCGAAGCGGCCTACAAGTTCATGAACTACCTGCTCGAGCCGAAAGTCATGGCTGCGATCACCAACAGCGTGCGTTTCCCGAACGGTAACGAGAAAGCCACCGCATTGGTCGACAAAGACATCACCAGCGACCCAGGCATCTACCCGCCAGCGGACGTGCAAGCCAAGCTGTATGCCATTGCCGACTTGCCGGCAGCGACTCAGCGTGAAATGACCCGTAGCTGGACCAAAATCAAATCCGGTAAGTAAGCGAGGTAACCTGTAGGAGCGAGCTTGCTCGCGAAAATCCTCAACGATAACGCAGCGCCTCTGGTCGCCCGCGTTGCCTGTGAGTTCTTCGCGAGCAAGCTCGCTCCTACAAAGAGCGGCAGCCGTACAGTAATTAAATGACAGAAAGTTTTGCCGGATCGGTTTATCGAGGGTAAGTTGCGCGCCGGTTTTGTTGCCGGGCAACAACTTTGGGCCCAACTATTTAAGAGGACCTCCACTTGCCATTTTCTTTATTTCGCCAAGCCTTGCTGGTAGGTGCAGGTATCACGCTGGCTGTCAGCGTGCAGGCCGCATCGACTGTGCATGTTTATAACTGGTCGGACTACATCGGCCCCGACACCCTGGCCAACTTTGAAAAGGCCTCCGGTATCAAGCCTGTGTATGACGTGTTTGATTCCAACGAAACCCTGGAAGGCAAGTTGCTGGCCGGACGTACCGGTTACGACGTGGTGGTGCCGTCCAATCACTTCCTCGGCAAACAGATCAAGGCCGGGGCGTTCCAGAAGCTCGACAAGTCGTTGCTGACTCACTACGCCAACCTCGACCCGGCGCTGCTCAAGCGCCTGGAAAAGAACGACCCGGGCAACCAATACGCCGTGCCGTACCTGTGGGGCACCAACGGCATCGGTTACAACGTCGATAAAGTCAAAGAAGTGCTGGGCGTCGACAAGATCGACTCCTGGGCCGTGCTGTTCGAGCCGGAAAACATGAAAAAGCTCGCGACGTGCGGCGTGTCCTTCATGGACTCGGCAGATGAAATGCTGCCGGCGGTGCTCAACTACATGGGCCTGAACCCCAACAGCGAGAACCCCGAAGACTACAAGAAGGCCGAAGCGAAACTGCTGAAAGTGCGGCCTTATGTGACCTACTTCCATTCTTCCAAATACATCTCCGACCTGGCCAACGGCAACATCTGCGTGGCGGCCGGGTTCTCCGGCGATGTGTTCCAGGCCAAGGCCCGCGCAGCCGAGGCGGGCAAGGGCGTGAACATCGCCTATGCGATTCCGAAAGAAGGCGGCAACCTGTGGTTTGACGTGCTGGCGATCCCCAAGGACGCGACCAACGTTAAAGAAGCCCACGCCTTCATCAACTATTTACTGCAACCTGAGGTTATCGCTCAGGTCAGTGATTACGTCGGTTATGCCAACCCTAACCCAGGGGCGGACGCACTGATGGAGCAATCGATACGCACCGACGAAGCGGTTTACCCACCGCAGGCGGTTCTCGACCGGACATTTGTCAACTTCGAGCTACCCCCGAAAGTGCAGCGTTTAATGACCCGTAGCTGGACCAAGGTCAAGACGGGCAAGTAAGGCTCAAACTATCCTGGGTTCGCCCGCGTCGGGCGAACTGCACTCTTTTTTTTTGGGAGTTTCGTAAATGGCAGTTGCCTCCGGCGCCTATAAGAAAGCCCTCGAGGGCGACCAGACACCGAAAAAGGTGCTGGTCAAAATCGACCGGGTCACGAAGAAGTTCGACGAGACGATTGCCGTGGACGATGTGTCCCTGGAAATCAAGAAAGGCGAGATCTTCGCCTTGCTCGGCGGTTCGGGTTCGGGCAAATCCACCTTGTTGCGCATGCTCGCAGGTTTCGAGCGCCCAACCGAGGGTCGCATTTACCTCGACGGTGTGGACATCACCGACATGCCGCCCTACGAGCGGCCGATCAACATGATGTTCCAGTCCTACGCGCTGTTCCCGCACATGACCGTGGCGCAGAACATCGCGTTTGGCCTGCAACAGGACAAGATCCCCAAGGCCGAAGTCGACGCCCGCGTGGCCGAGATGCTCAAGCTGGTGCAGATGAGCCAGTACGCCAAGCGCAAGCCGCACCAGTTGTCCGGTGGCCAGCGCCAGCGTGTGGCCCTGGCCCGTTCCCTGGCCAAGCGCCCGAAACTGCTGCTGCTCGATGAGCCGATGGGGGCGCTGGACAAGAAACTGCGTTCGCAGATGCAGCTGGAACTGGTGGAAATCATCGAGCGCGTCGGCGTGACCTGCGTGATGGTGACCCACGACCAGGAAGAGGCCATGACCATGGCCGAGCGCATCGCGATCATGCACCTGGGCTGGATCGCGCAGATCGGCAGCCCGGTCGACATCTACGAGACGCCGACCAGCCGCCTGGTGTGCGAGTTCATCGGCAACGTCAACATCTTCGACACCCAGGTGGTCGACGACGCTGAAGGCCACGCAGTGCTCAAGTGCCCTGACCTGGACCGCGACATCTACGTCGGCTACGGCATCGCCACCTCGGTGGAAGACAAGTCGGTGACCTACGCCATCCGCCCGGAAAAACTGCTGGTCACCACCCAAATGCCGACCTGCGAGCACAACTGGTCCAGCGGCAAGGTCCACGACATCGCCTACCTCGGCGGCCACTCGGTATTCTACGTCGAGTTGCCGAGCGGCAAGCTCGTGCAATCCTTCGTCGCCAACGCCGAACGCCGTGGCCAGCGCCCAACCTGGGGTGATCAGGTGTACGTGTGGTGGGAAGACGACAGCGGCGTGGTACTTCGCTCATGAACATGAAAAAATTCAAGCGCCAGCTGCAACGAATAACCCCCGGTGGCCGGCATGTGGTCATCGGGATCCCTTTCCTCTGGCTGTTCCTGTTCTTCATGCTGCCGTTCTTCATCGTCCTGAAGATCAGCTTTGCCGAAGCCGACGTGGCGATCCCGCCTTACACCGAGAT
>NZ_JBWKXO010000070.1:0-17683 GCF_059423025.1 Pseudomonas sp. GW704-F2
GGGTGGTTTGGTATTGCAGGTATTTGGGGCGGGGCTGATGCACCGCGCCCACATTTGAGGGGATGTCCTTATCGGTGTAAGGGCTTCAGAACGACGCAGGTTTTATGTGGGAGTTGTCGAGCCCCAGCGAGGCTGCGATGCAGGCGCTGCGGTCTGGCAGGTGTCACGCGGTGATCCCATCGCAGCCTCGCCGGGGCTCGACAACTCCCACATGGGGTCAGGCGATCACTCAGGTTGAAACGTCGCCAGGTAGGCCAGGATGTTGTCGATCTTTTCCTGATCGCTGATGCCCCAGAAGATCATGCGCGTGCCGCTCACCACCTTCTTCGGCGCCTCGATATAGGCCGCGAGTTTTTCCCGGGTCCAGACCACCCCGGAGTTTTTCATCGCATCTGAATACTGATAGTCGGGAGTGGTGCCGGCTGACCTGCCGATGATGCCGTTGAGTTCGGGGCCAAAGCCGCCGCGCGCGCCCTCGCCGATGCTATGGCAGCCGCCGCAGGTTTTGGCGAAGAGCTTGCCACCCGCTTCGGCATTGCCGGCGGCGCAGGCTGCGCCGGTGTTGAGGATCAGGACGAAGGTCAGTAACGCGCGGTATTTCATAAGGGCTCCACATCGGGTGATACGGGTAATTATGCCGGTTTGTCAGGAACGCATGCCCATCCAGATCACCGCTTCGGTCCACGCTGTCACCACCGGCGCCAGCGTCCTGAACCACGGGTCATCCCGCTCGATCTGCGCGGCCGAGTGATCATGGTGGTGCTGTTCCTCCTCGACGATCGAGGCAATCGCGGCCACGGCCAGCGGGTCGATGTCACGCAATGTGTGGAGTTGATGGGCCAGGTGCCTGAGGACCACACTCTCGACCGCAACCGTGGTGGCAACAATCGCTTTGCGGCCGCACAGGCCGGTGATCAGCCCCAGTACCAGGCCGCCGAGACCGCATAGCCAGTAACTGCGGCAGCGGCGGTAACCCCGTCGTCGCAATTCGGCCTCAAGCAAGCGGACCGGAGGTGGGTGGAAAAGCGCCGGTATCGTGCAGCAGCACCCGGCAAAGGCGCAACCTAGACGCGCAAAACGACCATCCATCGCTCAGCGCATATCGGATCGAACCTAATCCGCTCCGCCCCACTCCACCCTACTGAACCCTGATGGTGGAGTAAGGATCATGGCTCAGCCATCGATTTTAGTGCTGGAAGACGACGAAATCATTCGCGCGTTAATGGTGGATGTACTGGAGGACTTCGGCGCACATGTCACCTCGTTTCCTTCGGCGGATGAAGGCATGATCTACCTGGAGCGGGCCGATGACCCGGTGGACCTGATTGTGAGTGATATCCAGATGCCTGGTTTACTCAACGGCTATGACCTGAGTCGCGTGGTGGCCCATCGCTGGCCGTCGGTGCCGGTGCTGCTGACGTCCGGTAACACCGGGCTGGCGGCGCAGCTGGGGGGATCGGTACGCTTCCTGCCCAAGCCGTGGAGCACCGAACATCTGCTCGAATGCGTACAAACCGCACTGACCCGGCAGGGCGCGTCGATGCATTGATAGCTTCGCGATTCACTTTGCTCAACGTCACGACAGGCTGGCAGTGGGCTCCGATTTACGGTGCCCACGGTGAATGACGATTCCCACTCCTGAGTAGTCTCGTTTTGACTCAATAGGTTTATAGCGACTGCCTTCTTACCCGCTGTAAGTTCGGTTCGCGTCGACAGTGTTCGCCGCAAACCGAACTTACAGAGGAAACCGTGATGAATATTTTCTACAGCCATCTGAACTTCGAAAATTCGTTTCTGCCGACCTACTTGAACACACAGGTAGACCACCACTCCCCCTCAAAAACGCCCCCTCAGGGAGCGGCCATTGGCGTCAATGGCGAGCAGTCGCCTAAAAAAGACCGTCCCGTGAGCGGGCTGGACAGCCTGGGTCGGGGAAACATCATCTGAGGCGCCCAACCAGAGGCTGCAGACCTGCAGTCTCTTCCTTCTTTCGATCCGCCCGGCCTTAACACAATACTGACATCCGCCGGGTTAACCTTCGCTACCCCCTTGCACAGAGCTTTCAACCCTATGCCTCACGCCGGCACCTTGCCCGACGTCCTCGCCGGCCCGCTGCTGCGGCGCCTTGAACCGCAGCGCCTGGTAATGTGGCTGGTGGGGACGCGGCAACTGCCTTTGACCCTCAGGCTGCACGTCGCCGAACAGAGCCGCGACATCGTGCTGGACCAAGGCCAGTGCCAAATCGTGCCGGTGGGGCGCCAGGCCTTTATCCACTTGATCGACACCCCGTTGGACGAGGCCCTGCCCCAGGACGCGTTGATCGGTTATGACCTGCTGATCGACGGGCGCGGCATCGCCCACTGGGCAGCGCACCTGCTCTATTGCGACGCGCAATCGCCGAGTTTCGTGCTGCATAGCCGTATTCATCAACTGGTCCACGGCTCCTGCCGCAAGCCCCATCACCCGGCGGACGAAGGCTTGCTGTGCGTCGATCGCCTGCTGGCCGACGCCCAGACCCCAGCCCAACGCCCGGCATTGTTGATGATGAGCGGCGACCAGGTGTATGCCGACGATGTCGCCGGGCCGATGCTGCGGGCGATTCATGGGCTGATCGCGCGCCTGGGGCTGTTCGACGAATACCTGGATGGCGCCGTGGTGGACGACAGCGCCAGCCTCTACGGGCATCACGCCAGTTATTACCAGCGGGCCGAACTGCTCCCCGCGCTGGACAGCAACGAGACCTTGCGCGAGCGCTTCTTCGGCGGCGTGAAGAAGCCGATTTTCACCAGCAGCACCGCCGACAATCACCTGGTGACCTTCGCCGAAGTGATGGCCATGTATTTGTTGGTCTGGTCCCCCACTCCCTGGACGCTGATCGCGCCACAGCCGCCGCAACTGAGCGCCGACGCGCAACAGCGTTATGCCCGCGAACAGGTGCAGATCGATCGCTTCCGCAACGGCCTGCCCGGCGTCGCGCGGGTGTTTGCCCATCTGTCCACGCTGATGATCTTCGACGATCACGACATCACCGACGACTGGAACCTCAGCGCGCAGTGGGAAGAAACCGCCTACGGCCATCCGTTCTCCAAACGCATCATCGGTAACGCGCTGCTGGCTTACCTGCTGTGCCAAGGCTGGGGCAACCAGCCGCAGGTATTTGGCCCGCTGATCAACCAGACCCAGGCGCTTGTCGCCCAGGCACAGCACAACCACCTGAACGCGAGTGCGCAGGATCAACTGATCGACACGCTGCTGGCCTTCCAACAGTGGCATTACGTGCTGCCGACCACCCCCGCGCTGGTGGTGCTCGACACCCGCACCCGCCGCTGGCGCAGCGAATTCAACCTCAAGCAACCGTCCGGCCTGCTGGACTGGGAAGCCTTGAGCGAACTGCAACAAGCGCTGCTGGACCACCCGTCGGCAATCATCGTCTCCCCCGCGCCGATCTTTGGCGTCAAGCTGATCGAGACCGTGCAAAAAGTGTTCAGTTGGTGCGGCTACCCGCTGCTGGTCGACGCCGAAAACTGGATGGCGCATCGCGGCGCCGCCCAGGTGATCCTGAATATCTTCCGCCACTCCCGCACACCGGGTAACTACGTCATCCTCTCGGGCGACGTGCATTACTCGTTCGTCTACGAAGTGCTGATCCGCCATCGCAACGCCGGCCCCAAGCTCTGGCAGATCACCAGCAGCGGCATCAAGAACGAATTCCCGCCGCACCTGCTGGAATGGTTCGACCGCCTCAACCGCTGGCTCTACTCGCCGCGCTCCCCACTCAACTGGTTCACCCGCCGCCGCACCATGCAGGTGGTGCCGCATATCCCGGAACACGCCGAAGCCGGTGAACGCTTGTGGAACTCGGCGGGGATCGGCCAGGTATTTTTCAACGAACAAGGCCAGCCCGAGGCCATTTACCAGCACAACGCCAATGGGAAGGCACCGACGAGGATGCTGGCGCCGAAATAATGGCCTATCGCCACACTTCGGCAGCGGCACAGCCGTTCTATTCAAAGCGTGCAAGCCCCGTTGTACAGTAGCGCCAGCCACGGAGTATCGGCGTCAATTTGACCGGCCTTGGGGCCCACGCAGGAAGCGCGCACATGGACGATACATCCGGCAACAAACCGTCAACTGACCTCAATGCGGACATGTTGCATGCCGTCATTGAACTGGTCAGCGACGGGGTCTGGGACTGGAACGCGAATACGGGGTTCGTTTATCGCAACCCGGGCTGGTACGAAATGCTCGGTTACCCCCGCCACTCCCTGGAGAACAGCGTGTTCACCTGGGAGAACATCATCCACCCCGATGACTACCCCCGCGTGATGACGGTGTTCGATGACTACATCAACCGTCGCTCGCCCTATTACCAAACCGAATACCGTTGCCGCAAAGAAGACGGCAGCTACCTGTGGATCGAAGACCGCGGCTATGTGGTTGCGCGTAACCTCGACGGCTCGGTAGCACGCATGGTCGGCGCCCATCGCGACATCAATACGCGCAAGTGCGCCATCGAACAGCTCGAACGGCGCAACCAATCCCTTGAAGCCTTGGTTGCCGAACGCACACGCGAGTTGTCGCGGGTCAACCAGCAACTGCAGTTGCAACTGGACGAGAACCGCTCCCTGGCCGAGCGTGACGCCCTGACACGCGTGGCCAACCGTTATCGCCTGGAGAAAGTGCTGCTGGACGAATGCGAGCGCGCCCAACGCTTTCGCCTGCCGTTGGCCCTGGTCGCCATGGATATCGATGACTTCAAGCCGATCAATGATCGACACGGCCACGGCGTCGGCGACCAGACCCTGATGAGCGTCGTGGAGAGCCTGGAGGCCTGCGTGCGCCCCGGTGACTTGCTCGCGCGCTGGGGTGGCGATGAGTTCGTGGTGGTACTGCCCAAAAGCACCCTGGAGAGCGCAAAAAACCTGGCCGAGCGCATTCGCCAAAGCATGAGCGAAGTACCCACCGTGGGCGACTTCAAAATCACCCTGAGCCTGGGGGTAGTGGAGCGTCATGCGGGTGAAGCCCCCGCCGCCCTGATGGCGCGGGCCGATCAGGCGTTGTATCGCTCCAAGGCGGCGGGGAAGGACATCGTCTCGGAATGAATGCGCGGGTTTGTGGCCCCGAACGGCTGCTTGGCAAGCGCTCCTTCCGATTTGGAATGACCCGGCGACTTTATTTCGTTTGCGGCCCGGCCCGGCTCACGGCTTAGATAAAAAGACGCCCGCCATTGCCGAGTCCGAGATTCATGAGCCGCGAAACCATCAGCCAGTCGATTTCCATCGTCCACCCCATCAGCCTCAGCCACGGCAAGAACGCCGAAGTCTGGGACACCGCGGGCAAGCGCTACATCGACTTTGTCGGCGGCATCGGCGTGCTCAACCTCGGGCACTGCCACCCGGCGGTGGTCGAGGCGATTCGCCAGCAGGCGACCCAACTGACCCACTATGCCTTCAACGCCGCTCCGCACAGGCCTTACATCGAGCTGATGGATCGTCTGAGTGCATTTATCCCGGTGGACTACCCGGTCAGCGGGATGCTCACCAACAGCGGTGCGGAAGCCGCGGAAAACGCCCTGAAGATCGTGCGCGGCGCCACCGGCCGCACCGCGGTGATCGCCTTCGACGGCGCCTTCCACGGCCGCACCCTCGCCACCCTCAACCTGAATGGCAAGGTCGCGCCCTACAAGCAAAAAGTCGGTGTCCTGCCGGGCCCGGTGTATCACCTGCCCTACCCCAGCGCCGACAACGACGTGACCTGCGCCGACGCGCTGAAGGCCATGGACCGCTTGTTCAGCGTGGAAATCGACGTCAACGATGTAGCCTGCTTCATCATTGAGCCGGTGCAGGGTGAAGGCGGTTTCCTCGCGCTGGATATCGCGTTCGCCCAGGCCCTTCGCCGCTTCTGCGATGAGAAAAACATCCTGCTGATCGTCGATGAAATCCAGTCCGGTTTCGGCCGCACCGGGCAACGTTTTGCCTTCTCGCGCCTGGGCATAACGCCGGACTTGATCCTGCTCGGCAAAAGCATCGCCGGCGGTGTGCCGTTGGGTGCTGTGGTGGGGCGCAAGGCGTTACTCGACAACCTGCCCAAAGGCGGGCTGGGCGGCACATATTCGGGCAATCCCATCGCCTGCGCGGCGGCGTTGGCCACCCTGGAGGTGATGACGGATGCACAGTTGCAGGCCTGGGGCGCGCGACAGGAAGAGGCCATCCTGCGCCGCTACGAAACCTGGCGCGCGCAACGCCTGTCGCCTTACCTGGGCCGACTGACCGGCGTCGGCGCCATGCGTGGCATCGAGTTGGCCCACGCTGACGGCACGCCCGCGCCCCAGCAACTGAGCCAGTTGCTGAGCCTGGCGCGGGACGCCGGCTTGCTGCTGATGCCCAGCGGCAAGTCGCGGCACATCGTCCGCCTACTGGCACCGCTGACCATTGAGCCGGCGGTGTTGGAGGAAGGCCTGGACATCCTCCAGGCGTGCCTCAAGCAACTGGACTAGTAACGCGCATCCACCGGCTTACCGCCGTTGGGCCAGTCTTTGACCTTGTCCGGGAAGTCCGGGCGAGGTTGCCCCGAGAAATACGCCGCGACGTCCACCGCTTCCTGGTCGGACAAACCGCCCTGGCCCAACGGGAATTGCTCGTGGAAGCCGATCGGCATGTTGCGTTTGACGAACGCCGCCGCCGTGTAGGTGCGTGCCATGCCGGCGCCGATATTGAACGACTGGTCGCCCCACAGCGGCGGGTACACCCGCTCGCCGTCGGCACGCGCCAGGCCCTCACCGTTGTCACCATGGCACACTGCGCATTGCTTGGCGTAGACCGCCTTGCCATTGGCCAGGTCCGGTTTGATCGCCGGGTCGACCTTGCCTACACCGCGCCCGGCCACCTTGTCTTCGGGGCGGGTGTTGTTCTTCATCCAGTCGAAGTACGCGACCATCGCCTGCATATCCGCCGATTGCGGCGGCAACGGTTTGCCGTTCATCGAGCGCCGGAAGCAGCCGTTGATGCGTTCTTCCAGGCTCACCACCTTGCCCGCGCGCGGTGCATAGCTGGGGAAGAAGGCCGACACGCCGACGAAGGGCGAACCGTCCGCCACGGTGCCGGCGTTGAGGTGGCAACTGGTGCAATTGAGCGCGTTGCCGACGTTGTCGGGCAGCAATGCCTTGGTTTGCAGGTGCAGGCGCATGCCGCGCACCACCTGGTCGGCGTTCGGCGCCGCGAGCAGGTCGGCCAGGCGCGGGGTTTCGAAAGTGGAGGAGTCGGTCGTGGCCGGGTCGAGCTGATCGCGCAATGTCTTGACCTGCGCGGCGCTGATCGACGTGCCCTGGTTGCCCCAGCGCGTGCGAACGAAACTGAGGATTTCAGCGACCTCCTGGTCCGCCAGCCGGGCAAACCCGGGCATGGTGTAGACCCGTGGGTGAGTGGCCGTTTGTGCGGTCTCCCAACCGGTGAGGGTGATGTGCAGCAGGGATGTCGGGTCGTTCGAGACGATGCTCGGGTTGCCGGCCAACGGCGGGAACAAGCCTTTCACCCCCGCGCCATCACTGCGGTGGCAGTCGCTGCAGAACTGCATATAACCCAGGCCGCCACGGCTGGTGAACAGGTCGGCGGGCGGCGCGGCCGGTGCGCGGGCCACCGACGGCATCGGCAGATCGTCCGGGCCGGGCGGCAGGGATTTCAGATAGCGGGCAATCGCGGTCAGGTCGTCGTCGCTGAAATGCTGGGTGCTGTGGTGAATCACATCGGCCATGTTGCCGGCGACGGTGGCAAAACGGTTCTGCCCGGTCTTGAGCAGTTGCACGGTGTCTTCCACGGTCCACAGGTTGCGCAGGCTCAGGGCGCGCCAATGCTCGACGGTTTCGCCGGCCAGGTAATGCTGGCCGCCGCGCCCGTCATCGCTCATGGCCTTTTCCTGGAAGGCGATGCCCCGCGGGGTATGACAGGAGCCGCAGTGGCCCAGGCCCTGGACCAGATACGCGCCACGGTTGAGCTGCGCGTCACGGCCGGGGTCGGGCTGGAACGCTTGCTTGTCGAGAAAGGCGAAGTTCCACAAGGCCAGGCCCCAGCGCTGGTTGAACGGGAAGCCCATGTCCGCCTCGATGTTGGCCTGCCGCACGGGTTCCACGCCTTGCATCAGGTAGGCGTACAAGGCGCGCATGTCCTCCTCGCTCATCTTGGCGTAGGACGGATACGGCATCGCCGGGTACAGGTTCATACCCGCAGGTGTGACACCTTCACGCATGACTCGGTCGAACTGTTCGAAGCTGTAGGCGCCAATACCGGTCTCGCGGTCCGGCGTGATGTTGCTCGAATAGATCGTGCCCATCGGCGTGCTCAGCTCCAGCCCGCCGGCCATCGCGTTGCCTGACTTGGCGGTGTGGCAAGCGATGCAGTCACCCAATTGCGCGACATATTTGCCGTGCTCGATCAGTGCGGTATCGGCGGAATTGGCGTGCAGGGGTAGCGTCAGACCAAGCGTCGCCCCCAGCAAGGCCAGGCGTGACAGAGAAAGCGCCATTGCATTAGTCCTTTAATGACCTCGCGTGGGGAAGCCTCCTCGGCGCAGGTCCGTTGTCGTTTTTATGGGTTCATCAGACCTTTGTGTTGTAACGGGTTTAGCGCTGCGGGGTTTTGATGTGGGTCAGGCTCAAACCGTAAGGGTGCCACCCACTGACCGTTGATAAGGAAACCCTTGAACACATGTACGTATTTCTGTACGTCTCGTACCATCAAGCGAGGACATACCCATGGAAACAATCAACTACACCAATGCCCGTGCCCATTTCTCCGAGACAATGGATCGGGTTAATGACGATCACATCCCGTTGCTGCTCACCCGGCAAAAAGGTGAGCCCGTGGGATGATCTCGCTATCGGAATTCAATGCCCTTGAAGAGACGGCCCCGAACCACTCAAATACAACCTCAGTGGCTTCTGGTCTCGGCGAATCACCGCCGAACATCGCTTGATCTATGGCATAGAGGATGATGAGATTCAGGTCTTGATGTGTCGTTATCACTATTAACGGGGAATACCTGTTGAAGCCGACTGCCCTGGTCCGCGCCTGAAAACATCCGACGCTTTTCTGCAGGGAAGCACACTGGCGCTGGCACCGTCGATACTGTCGAGCGGCGCCTGGGCGGGCGGCACGGTCATCGGCAGCCTGTTGCGCATGCGGGCTGACCGTAGGTCTGTTTTGCGGGCGCTGGCCGCCTTGCGTCGCAATAAGGGCATTGTGCTGCCTTGACCTGCCCCCCCTCCCCGCCGAAAATGCCCGACGCTTTTTTGTCCCTGTTTACTGAAGTAGTGAAATTTCAATGCCCGATTCCTACACCGCTGAATCCGCCGAAGAATCCGTAGTCGCCTTGCAATCCAAAGCTGAATACGAAAACGCCATCAATCTTTCACAGCATGTGCCAGCGGCCAAGATCATCAGCGAGATGGTGCTGGACGCGTTCCACACCTCCAAGGAAAGCGACCAGATCCGCGAGTTGCGCGTGGCCATCCGCCAGGCCCACGATGCCTTCGACGACGACAAGGCCTACGACCTGATGGGCCAACTCAAGCAGCTCAAGGACGCCGAAGCCGCCGACAACATCGCCCTGGAAGACCTGAGCAGCAAGTTCTCGATCAGCCGCATCCTGTCCAGCTTCAAGGACGACCCGGCGTTTCAGGAGCTGGTCTACGGCCTGGCCCTCAAGGTGCTGAACCAGTCCCACCAGGCCATCAGCAACCCGAGCGCCGGCAAGGGCAAGGCCTCGCGGCCGAAGAAAGAAGCCGAAGTGTTTGTGATCAGCAAGGATGGCATCAGCGTCACCCTGCCGCTGCGCACGCCGCGCTCGAAGCTCAATGTCGACCGTGAAGCGTTCGAGTTCCTGGGTTTCAGCTTCGTGGGTGAAGGCGATGACGCCGAGCTGGAAGTCGAGAGCTTTGTGGATAACGCCGGCGCCGAACAGCCGTTGAGCCGCAAGAGCGTGATCACGGCGTTGCAGCAGCAGACCGCGTTCGATGGGTACAGCATCGCGCAGCAGTAGTACCGCAGAACCCAATGTGGGAGGGGGATTGCTCCCTCCCACATTGGTTTTGTGTTGGGTTAAACGCTGCGCTGGACCTGCGCCGCAAACACCTCGCGAAACCGCTCCATCTCGTGCTTGTTCCCCACCGTCACCCGCACCCACTGCGGCCAGCTCTTCCATACGCGGCCGATCATCACACCTTGCGCGGCCAGTTTCTCGATCACCTGCTCCGCCGGTTGCTTCACGTCGATCATGAAGCAGTTGCTCTGCGACACTGTGCAGGTGAACCCACGGGCCTTGAGCCAGGCGACGGTCTCCTCGCGCAGTTGCGCGTTCAGGGCCTTGCGTTGCGGCAACAGGTTGACGTCTTCGAGGCTGGCCTGCGCACCGAGCAAGCCGCTGCCGGCAGGGACGTTGTCGCCCCCGAACACCGCGAGGCGCGCCAGCAACGCCGGGGCGCCGATCGCCAGGCCCACGCGCGCGCCGGCCATGCCGTAGATTTTCGAGAAGGTGCGCAACACCAGCAGGTCGTCGTGTTCCTTGACCCAACTGACACAGCTGGGGGCGTCGGCGAAGTCGATGTACGCCTCGTCCACCACCAGCACGCTGCCTTGGGGTTTGTTCGCCAGCGCGTGGCGGATGGCCTCGGTGGACGTCAGGGTACCGGTGGGGTTATTCGGGTTGCACAGGTAGAGCATGCCCGCCTGGGGATCGGCGGCGAGCATCGCGGGGATGTCGTGGGCGTGCTCGGCCGTGAGGCTCACTTCCTGCACCGGCGCCCCGCTCGCCTCGGCCGCCTGGCGCGGCACCTCGTAGGACGGCGTGGCCATCACCAGCCCGCGGCTTTCGCCGGTAAACGCCAACACCGCGTAGCGCAGCGCCGCCATGGAACCGGAAAACACCGCCACCTGTGCTTCGGCAATCCCCTGCTGCCGGGCAAACAACGCGGCCAGCGCATACATGTGGCCGTAGGGATAACGCCCGGCCGTGGCAATCGCGCCCTGCATCGCCTCGCGGGCGGCGCCCGAGGGGCCGTAGGGGCTTTCGTTATAGTTGAGCCGCACCTTCTCAGCCTTTGCCGGCGGTGGGCTGGCGACTGCCCAGTCCAGGCGCCCGAGCAAGGGCAAGGCCGCGCCCAAGGCGAGAAGGGACCGACGACTAACGCTGACCATGGTGACAACTCCTTGTACGCGGGTAATGGATTCGCACAGCTCGTACAGTGAGGTATGACGAGAAAGGCACCGGCCGATTTAATCCCGCGCCCAAGAAAAAGCCCCGCGCTTCTCACGAAGGCGGGGCTTGTTCACTGCTTGGAACCACTCAGGGCGCGTAGGTCAGCAACAGCTCTCTCGGCACCTGGAAATCCAGGGACATCATCACGCTGAGCGCGGTGATGGTGAAGATCGAGAACACGAACAGCTTGCGGGCCCACACGGTGTCGTCCACCGCCTTGTAACCGGTCCAGGCCATGTACAACCAGTACATGCCCATGGCGGCGGCGACGGCAAGGTAGCTCATGCCGGCGTAGCCACTGAAGGTCAACATCAAGGTCGCCACGAGGAAGGCCAGGATGTACAGCAGGATGTGTTTCTTGGCCACCTGGATGCCGCGCTTGACCGGCAGAACCGGAATCGACGCAGCCAGGTAGTCGTTGAAACGGAAGATCGCGATGGCATAGGAATGCGGCATCTGCCACAGGCTGAACATCACCAGCAGCACCAGCGCGGCCATGTCGAAGCTATTGGTCACAGCCACATAACCAATCACCGGCGGCATCGCCCCCGACAGACTGCCCACCAGCGTGCCGTGAACCGACTTGCGCTTGAGGTACAGGCTGTAGAGGCCGACATAAATGACAAAGCCGATCACGGCAAACAGTGCCGCCAACGGGTTGGCCACCTTGTACAACAACACCACGCCGGCAACACCCAGGACGGTCGCGAACAGCAGTGCCAGTTTCAGGGAGATAAGGCCCTGGACCAGCACGCGATTCTTGGTGCGTTCCATCTTGATATCGATGTCGCGGTCGATGCAGTTGTTGAACACACAACCGGAAGCTACCACCAGGGACGTGCCGATCATGGCGGCCAGGAAGATGGCCAGATCGACATGTCCCTTGGAGGCCAGGAAGAAGCCGCCTGCCACAGAAAGCACGTTACCGAAAATGATCCCCGGTTTGGTGATTTGGATAAAGTGCTTAAGCGACATCGGGTCTTACCTCACTTCGCCATCATGTAGGTGTGGATGCTGAACATGATCCACAGCGACAGACCAACCAGCAGAACGATCACCAGGCCTGCGAACACGAACGCAATCACGTTCTCGCGCTGGGCCTCGGAGCGGTCCAGGTGCAGGAAGTACACCAGGTGAACCAGGACCTGAATCACCGCGAACGCCAGGACGATCATCAAGGTGATCGACTTCGGCAAGGTTGGGTACATCACCAGGCCGAACGGGATCAGGGTCAGGATGACCGACAGGATGAAGCCGATAGCGTAAGTCTTTACGCTGCCGTGACTCGCATCATGGCTGTCATGGGAGTGTGCATTAGCCATTACAGGGTCCCCATCAAGTAGACGACGGTGAATACGCAGATCCAGACCACATCCAGGAAGTGCCAGAACAGGCTCAGGCAGTTCAGGCGAGTCTTGTTGGTGTTGGTCAGGCCGTGTTTATTGACCTGATACATCATCATCGCCATCCAGATCAGGCCAGATGTCACGTGCAGACCGTGGGTCCCCACCAGCGTGAAGAACGCCGACAGGAAGCCGCTGCGGCTCGGGCCGTAGCCTTCGGAGATCAGCAGGTGGAACTCGTTGATCTCCATGCCGATGAAGCCCAGGCCGAACAGGAAGGTCAGGCCCAACCAGGTCAGTACGCCCTGCTTGTTGCCCTTGTAGAAGGACAACATGGCGAAGCCGTAGGTGATCGAACTGAACAACAGCAAGGCGGTTTCGCCGAGCACGTAAGGCAGTTCGAAGATGTCGTGGCCCGCCGGGCCACCCGCTACGTTGTTTACCAGTACCGCGTACACCGCGAAGATCGACGCAAACAAAATGCAGTCGGTCATCAGGTAGAGCCAGAAACCGTAGACGGTTACCGGGCCCGAGTCGTGGTGATGGTCATCGTGCCCATGGTCATCGACATGGGCGTGTCCAGCATTGGTCACTAAGTTCGACATGGTTTAAGCCTGTTCCAACGAGGTTTCTACACGGTTGGCCGGGATCTTCTTCTCGGCCACCAGGCGAGCGTGCTGCTCGGCTTCGATGCGCTCGATCGTTTCGACCGGCACCATGTAGCCTTGATCATCACGTGCAGCGTGGACAATGAAGTAGCCGATGGTGCCCACCAGGCTCACGATTGCCAGCCACCAGATGTGCCAGATCATCGAGAAACCGAACACGGTCAACAGCGCACCCATCACCACGCCAGTGGCCGTGTTGTTTGGCATGTGGATCGGTTCGTAGTGCTTAGGCCGCTGGTACGCAGTACCGTTTTCCTTGGCTTCGGTGAACGCATCGATGGTGTTCGCGGTAGGAATCACGGCGAAGTTGTAGAACGGAGGTGGCGACGAAGTCGACCATTCCAGGGTGTGGCCGTTCCATGGGTCGCCCGACTCGCACATGTTCTGCTTGCGGTCACGCACGCTGACATACAGCTGGATCAGCTGGCAGGCGATACCCGCCGCGATCAGCACTGCACCGACCATGGCGACGTACAGGTACGGCACCCACTCAGGGTTGGTGGTGGCGTTCAGACGACGGGTCATGCCCATGAAGCCCAGTGCATAGAGCGGCATGAACGCGACGAAGAAGCCCGAGATCCAGAACCAGAATGCAGCCTTGCCCCAACCGTCGTGCAGCTTGAAGCCGAACGCTTTCGGGAAGAAGAAGCTGAAACCAGCGATGTAACCGAATACCGCACCGCCGATGATCACGTTGTGGAAGTGAGCGATCACGAACAAGCTGTTGTGCAGCACGAAGTCAGCACCCGGGATGGCCAGCAGTACGCCGGTCATACCGCCGATGGCGAAGGTCACCATGAAGCCCAGTGTCCACACGACCTGGCTGGTCATACGCAGACGGCCGTGGTAGATGGTGAACAGCCAGTTGAATAGCTTCACCCCCGTCGGGATCGAAATCAGCATCGTCGCCAGGCCGAAGAAGGCGTTGACGCTGGCCCCCGAACCCATGGTGAAGAAGTGGTGCAGCCACACCATGAAGCCCAGTACCGAGATCGCACCGGAGGCGTAGACCATCGAGTGGTGACCGAACAGGCGCTTGCCGGTAAAGGTCGAGATCACTTCGGAGAAGATACCGAACGCTGGCAGGATCAGGATGTACACCTCAGGGTGACCCCATGCCCAGAACAGGTTCACGTACATCATTGGATTGCCACCAAGTTCGTTGGTGAAAATGTGGAAATCCAGGTAACGGTCAAGCGACAGCAGTGCCAGCGTAGCGGTGAGGATCGGGAACGAAGCCACGATCAGCACGTTGGCCCAGGTGCAGGTCCAGGTGAAGATCGGCATGTCCATCATCTTCATGCCAGGGGCGCGCATTTTCAGCACGGTGGCCAGGAAGTTGACCCCCGTCAGCGTCGTCCCGAGCCCTGATAACTGTAGCGCCCAGATGTAGTAGTCCACACCCACGCCCGGACTGTATTTCAGGCCCGACAATGGCGGATACGCAACCCAACCGGTCTTGGCGAATTCGCCGACGCCCAGGGACACGTTGATCAGCACCACGCCAGACACCAGCAGCCAGAAGCTCAGGGAGTTCAGGAACGGGTAGGCAACGTCGCGGGCACCGATCTGCAGCGGCACTGCAAGGTTCATCAGGCCGGTGAAGAAAGGCATCGCCATGAAGATGATCATGATCACACCGTGAGCGGTGAAGATCTGGTCATAGTGTTCAGGCGGCAGGTAGCCTGGCGCGCCCTCAGTGGCCATGGCCAACTGGGTACGCATCATGATGGCGTCGGCAAAACCACGCAGCAGCATGACCATGGCAACGACGATGTACATCACACCGATTTTCTTGTGGTCGACCGAAGTCAGCCACTCAGTCCACAAGTAGGTCCACTTCTTGAAGTAAGTGATACCCCCAACCAGTGCCAGACCACCCAGCGCGATCATGGCGATGGTAATCATCACAATCGGCTCGTGGAACGGGACCGCATCCCAACTTAATTTACCAAACATCGTTTACTCCTCTGCCCCAGCAGTTGAATGCGAGCCCGTGTCAGAACCTTCAACCGCAGCCACTTCTTTCTTCTCGTGCTTGACCGGCTTGCCTGGTTTCATGCCTTCGTACTTGTCGACGACTTTCTGAAACAGGTCAGGCGTGTAAGTGGAGTACAGCGCGACTGGGTTGTTCTGGCTTGGTTTGGCAAGGGCTTCGTATTCAGCTTGATCAAGCTGTTTAGGTGCGGCCTTGACTTCGGCTACCCAGGCGTCGAATTCTTCCTGGCTCGTCGAGATCGCTTTGAATTTCATGCCGGTGAAACCTGCGCCGCTATAGTTGGCGGAGATGCCGTCCATTTCAGCTTTCTGGTTGGCGATCAGGTGCAGCTTGGTCTGCATGCCGGCCATCGCGTAGATCTGGCCACCCAGGCCTGGGATGAAGAACGAGTTCATCACAGTGTCGGAGGTGATCTTGAAGTTAACCGGGGTATGTTCCGGGAACACGATCTTGTTGACGGTGGCGATACCCAGGTCCGGGTAGATGAACAGCCACTTCCAGTCCAGCGCGACCACTTCGATGTTGATCGGCTTGACCTCGGAGTCCAGCGGACGGTACGGGTCCAGCGCGTGGGTGGACTTGTAGGTCACATAACCCAGGGCAATGATGATGAGGATCGGAACCAGCCACACCGCGATTTCAATCTTGGTGGAGTGCGACCACTTCGGCGCGTAAGTCGCCTTGGTGTTCGACGCGCGGTATTTCCAGGCGAAGGCGAAGGTCATGATGATCACAGGGACCACGACCAGCAACATCAGCAGGGTGGCAGTGATGATCAGGTTGCGTTCATCCAGACCGACCTGTCCTTTTGGGTCGAGCAAGGACCACTTGCAGCCTCCCAGCATTAACATCATGCCAAGCAGCGGCAAAAAGCCTAGTAATCGGGGGTACCTGTTTTTACTCATCTCACGACCTCTAAAGCAGCTTGCGCAATGCAGTTGGGTTTTGATCGCCAACACTTCACCCTGCCAAGGGTTGGCATTTCTCTTCGATTGAATAAGAGCCTGCCCGTGCGCCCTGATTGGACGGTTCGCGGACCTGCGGTGAGTTCTTATTCGATTTCGTGGTTAAAGGCCTTGTTACAGACCAATTCCATTTGGTGCGGATAGTTGAAAGGCTGCCGGAACCTGGGGTCGCACAGAGCCATCCATCTGCCCCTCGACCGCTCCAATGCTCAAATATTGAACAGCACCGGACATTCAGTGCGGGCGATTGTAGTTAGCTAGCGATGTATAAACCATGACTTATAAAGAAATAATTTTTATCGATTCCAGCAATAATCCTTCACCTATTTTGCAAAGGTTCGCGATCTTATCGCGTTGGATTCTCAACAAAAACCACAAAAAATGCCGTGTTATAGGGCAAACTGCCACACCCCTTACCCGCCGTAAGGGCCTGAAAAAGCGCTCCAAGCCCCCATAAAACAGGGCACTCGCTGACCACCGAAAGCCGCGAACGGCGCGCTATTCGCGGTGTTGCTCAAACGATGAACTGACAGCACACATTAACGGCCATGGGTAAATTCAAGCGGCGTTGTGACGGCTCGGAAACGCCCAGCGACAGCGCCTGTGTGACAACATGTCGCACACTGCGCGTCGTCAAAATTGTCCCGCGTCACTGTCCCTTCAAAAATCCCTACAAACAAAAACGCCCCGGCTTTCCCTTGAGAAAGGCCGGGGCGTTTCAATGAATGGCTCAGGCTTTGCGTTGGCGATTGCGGTAGATGCCCAGGGGCACCAGGATCACCGTCAGCACGAACGCCACCAGCGCCCACTGCGCCAGCGACAGACCGAGCACCGGCGGGTACGGCGTGCTGCAGAAGCCGTCGACCTGGAAAACCAGCGGAAACACCTTGGCCAGGGGCAGGCCGTCAACGATCGGTTGCAGCACATCCACGCCGCAGCTGACCTCGGGGAAGAACTGGGTGTACACATGGTGACCGGCAGCCGCCACACCGCCCAAGGCACTGAGCACCACCAACCCTTCAAACAGCGTGATCGCCCCTTTGTTGCGCATAGCCGCACCAATAAACGCAAAAACGGCAATCAACAGCAAGGCATAGCGCTGCAGGATACACAGCGGGCACGGCGCTTCGCCCAACACCACCTGCATGTACAGCGCACCGCCGATCAGCGCCAGGCAGATGATGCCCAGCAACACCAGAAAGCGCCGCTCCCTGCCTAAACGCAATTCGTCACTCATCTCCGTATCCCTTTGTTTGGTTGTGCCTGTGGCGGCAAGTTTACACACAGAGAGTGGTTTAAACAGAAGGGGGTTAACGGCGGATTAATACGCCACTTGTAGGAGCGAGCTTGCTCGCGAAGAACGTCAACGATAACGCGTGCATCCTAGATGAACGTGGCGTCTTTGAGTTTTTCGCGAGCAAGCTCGCTCCTACAGGTGTATGTGGGTGTATGGGTGTGGGG
>NZ_JBWKXO010000071.1:0-17432 GCF_059423025.1 Pseudomonas sp. GW704-F2
CGCCCAGCCCTCCCCGACCATCGGCCCCGACGGCAGCAGACCACGGCTGGGCTTGAGGCCGAACACGCCGCAACAGGACGCCGGCACGCGCAAGGAACCGCCGCCATCGTTGCCGTGTGCGAATGGCACAACGCGCGCCGCGACCAACGCCGCCGCCCCGCCGCTGGAACCGCCGGCACTGTGCTGGGTATTCCAGGGGTTTCGGGTGGCGCCAAAACGCATCGACTCGGTGGAATAGGACGTGCCGAATTCCGGTGCCGTGGTGGTGCCGACGAACAGGCAACCGGCGCGGCGCAGGCGCGTGACCACCTCGGCGTCGAAGTCGACGCGGGCAGCCCCCAGCGCAAGTGAGCCGTTGGTCATTGCCGCACCCGCCACGGGCGCGAACAAATCTTTGATCAAGGTTGGCACCCCGGCGAACACCCCTTCCCCGGACGTGGGGGCGAGGGCGTCCTCGCGCGCCTGGTCGTACAGGCGTTCGGCGACGGCATTGAGGCGTGGCTCGACCTGCTCGATCCGCTCGATGACGGCCTCCACCAGTTCCACCGGTTGGACTTCGCCGCGCCTGACCCATGCGGCCAGACCGATAGCGTCTTCATTGTCGATTAACTGCTGAATGTCGCGCATACCCATTACTCCGGATGTATTTCAATGACGTGCAAACTGACGGTATTCAGATGACCGAGCGCAGGCGTGACACGCCGGCAACGCCCCACAGCACAGCCGCCGCCAGGCTGGCGCAGGCTAGCCATTGGATGGCGTGGCGCAGGTCGCCGGCATAGACCACCAGCGCCGCGACCACCAGCGGGCTGACGAACTGCCCCAGATACAGGCAGGCGGTCAAACCGCCCAGGCCCCGGCCACGGGTGCGCGCCGTCAGGGCTTCCATCACCGGCGCCATCACGTTCGGCACCAGCAGGCCCGCTCCCAGGCCATGCAGCACCATCGCCAGCGCCACTTCGTTGTAGCTCTGCGCACGGGTCAGCAACCACAGCCCCAAGGCGAACAGCAGCAGCAACACCGTATTGGTCCCCGCGCCCTTTAAGGTGCGTCGCAACAGCGGCCAGGCGAGAGAACCGCCCAGGGTGGAGATCAGGCTCAGACCGGCGGCCAACCCCATCAGGGTGCTGGAGGTAATGCCCAACTGCACCAGCAGAATCGGCACCTGCACCGGCGCGATAAAGGTCAGCACCATGCCGCCGAAGATCAACAGGTAGCCCAGCACCAGCGGCCACACCGCCACCCGCTCGGCGTCCTGGGCAACCGTACTCGGCTGGGAACGCGCCGGTTCCCACAGCACTTTCAGCATCGCCGGCACCAACAGCAACGGCAGCAGGTACAACAGGAAAGGCAAGCGCCAGGAATACTCGCCCAAGGCGCCGCCGACCACGAAGAACAACGCGCCGACCAGGCCAATGGTCACCATCTGGCGATTGATGTAGCGCAGCCGCTCGCCGCCGTGCCAATAGTCGGCGATCAAGGTCGAGCAACACGTCATCACCGCCGCTTCGGCGCAACCGAACAACAAGCGCACGACCACGATGGACTGCAAGTCACCGAGGATCACCGGGGTTACGCCCAGCAGCGCGTAGAGCAATGTCGCAATGACCAGCAAGGCTTTGCGCCCGATCCGGTCGGCGAGCCAGCCCGCCAGCGGCGCGCACAGCGCGATGGCCAGCGCGGGGCCGGTCACGGCCAGCGGAACCAGCAGGTCGGCATGGGGATTGAGGGGGCCGAACTCGGCACCGAGTTTGGGCAAGATAGGCGCGATCATCACCGCGCCCATGATGGTCAGGCTGCTGCCGAGTATCAGCACCACCCCTTCGCGACGGCCCGAGGCTTGGCGGGTGTCAGCGGTCGATAGGTTTGTGGCGGCATTAACAGTGGTCATGATCCGGCCCTCAGAAGCTATACGAAACGCGCAAGGCGGCGGTGTAGCCTTCGGCGCGATTGTGCGCGTCGAACTCTTTGTAAAGATGCAGCCACAGCGGTGGCAGCCCCGGCGCGATGTAGCTGATCGCCGGGCCCAGGGCCATGACCCCCGCGCGGTTGCCGCGCGTCAGGTTCGGCGCATCGTCGTCGCTCAACTGGCGGTAGTAATAGCCGCCGAGGCCCGCCGTCCAAGGCCCGAAATGTTGCCCCACGGCAAACTCATGGCGGTACTCCACGCCATTTTTGTAGTGGGTGTCGGGATTGCGCGTGTTCACATCGACCTGGAAACTCGACGACACCTCAAAGCCGGTGTCGCTGATGTAGGTGGCGTTGACCGCCGGGGAGAATGTCCAGTGGTTCAGCCCAGGAGACACCAGCCTTTTTTGGTCGTAGTCGCCGGTCGGCGCCTGGATCTGGAACTGGGTATTGACGAACAGGTTAGGCGACAGGTTCCACTGCAGGATCAGCGGAACGATCTGCGCATCCGCCATCCGAAAGGGGTCGGCCGACAGTTTCAACGGCCCGCCCGGTGTCGGCACTTGCAGCGACGCATCCATCTTGAAGAACGGTACGACGGCACCGAAGCCGTACTGGCCACCCAGCACGCGATAGTCCGTCATGCGCAGGTAGACCACGCCGATGGACAGCACATCCAGGGAGAGACGGTTATCCACCGCACGCCCTTGGCTGTCCTTCTGCACGTTGGCGGAATAGAACGCCGTGCGCAGCCCCACGGTGCCGTTCGGTGTCACAGGTGGCGTCATCCCGGCGCCGAAATCGTAGACGCCCACCGCGGTGGTGGGCGCGCCGTTTTCAGTGGCCTGTGCCCCAAGGCAAAGACCGAGCAGACCCAAGGTGACCCAACTGACGTGGCGGATGTTTGAATTGTTGTTGTTCATCGAATGCCCCTCCCAACCTCATGGTGTGGGCCATCCTAGTAACGGCACGCCGCAGCGGGTTAGCCGTTTTCAGCACAGTTAGCGCCGTTGCAACGTCTGCGACGGTGACTCGCCGAACAGGGTCCGGTAGTCGCTGGCAAAACGGCTCAGATGCCAGAACCCCCAGCGTGCCGCGACCTCTTGGACACCGTAGGCTTCCTGGCGCTCGCGCAGCTCGCGACGCACCGCATTCAAGCGCAGCGCACGCAAATAGGCCACGGGGTTGATGCCCAGGGTTTCCTGGAAACAGTATTGGAGTTTGCGCCGGCTGGCGCCGATGTGACTGCACAGATCGAGGATCGACAGCGGTTCATCCAGATGCCCCAAGGCATATTCGCGCGCCCGATCAACCATGCGTTTGCGCGCCGTCGGACTCAGGCCGGCGAACTGATCCGGGGCGACCAGGTCCAGCAACTGCACCATCACCGCATCGCGGACCCCGTGCCGAATCGCTTCATAGCTCAACAGCGCTTCGTGCCCCTGATCAGCGCAGACCAACTCATCCAACAGATTGGCCAGCTCGATTTGCACACACGTCCCGCCCAAACGGTAACACTTGGGAAGATCGGTAAAGCGAAAAGCCACTTCCTGATGCTCTAACAGACGCTCCAAAGCCTCGATGTCGACGGCAACGCTCAACAGGTCGAGGTTCTCAGGCACGCGCAGGTCAGGCAAATGATCGCCATGGGCGACCAACAGGCCGTGTTCATGGATCGGATGCCCGGCACAAAACAGCGGGCCGCTCGCGTTGAGCGGCATGCTGAAGGTGATCGCGCCTTTCCAGGCACTGCCGCTTTTGAGCATCGACTGGTTGGTGCGGTCACGCATCAGTTGCATCCAGCCGGCGTGTAGCTCGATCAACTCGCCCTCAAAGCGGCCTGGGGACAATTGGTCATAACGGACCTGCCAACCGCCCATGTTGCGTGCGTGCTGATCGATGTCATGGGTGTGAAAATGCCGGATCGTTGAAGGAATGCCCCATGCCGGGCGAACCATCTGCACGCTGGAATTATTATTGTAAGTGTTCATGGATTTTTCCCTTTGAGCCTGAAGCACTGTCGCTCAGCACGCAATTTCCATTCCCCGCATGGCGCCATTGGGTAAGGTGTGCCGAAATCGGCTAGTGCGCCCATGAATCAGGTACGCCACCACTACCAAAATGAGTGCTTTAAAATTTTTACCCCATGAAATATTTTTGCGGGAATGCCTGGACCAATCAGGCCCTTCTCTTTACACCACAAGGATTTACCGTGAGTGGCAAAAGCTCGAACGACGCCAAGCCATCAGTAAAGCGCCGATCGCTGACGGCCGCGCCCATATAGTTCTTTTCGTCCAACCAGAACTGATAGTGGATCGCTCCCAGCGTAAACGTCTGGCTCAGGTGCGTCTTGAGCGAGAACTGCTGGACATTTTCGTTGCTGTTAAACAGCAGGTAGTTACCGACCACATCCCCCACCAGCCAGGTGCTCCAGTCGACAAAGCCTTTACTCAACGGGTCCCAGGCTTTTTGCCGGTTGTCGGCAAGGTTGTCGTCACCGGAAAAGCTCGCGTAACGGTACCCGAGGACCGGCGTCACCGTCGCCGAAGGTGCTGGCGGCGACCACCGACGCACCGCCCAGCACACTGATGTCAGGTGTCAGGGCATAGTCGAATTTGATCGCGGGTTTGACATACACCTCCTGCCAGCCGATGCGGCTGCCGCCATTTTTGCCGCTGCGCTGGTCGACCCGGCCACTGCCGAAGTTGACGTTGCGCGTGGTGATGGTCGCAGCGCTCGCGGTCAGGTTGACCTCGCCCTTGAGGTTGCCGTCCTCGAAGGTGTAGCCCGCCAAGGCAACCTGGGCGCTAAGCGGCAGGCTGACCGCCACCAGCGCGCGGGTAAAACGCGTCGTGAAAAACATAGTGAAGCGCCTGTGTAATTATTGTTGTTACAGGGCAGTTGCAAGCGGCGCAGTACGCCGCCAACACCTGGGCAAGCCAGGTGAAATCCAGACGCTGGATGGTTCTTGTTGTGAGTGGAATCAGTGAGTCAGGTGAGCGGCGATCGCACGCAGCATGCGCACGCTGTCGGCATCGAACGGGCCGACCGCTTCCGGCAACGAGGATTGCTTGACGATCACCACCTTCGACGGCTTGTCGATGAACAGGTATTGGCCATGGATCCCGCCCGCCATAAGGGCTTGGCTATGGTCGTTGAAGACGTACCACTGGCTGCGGTAGGAAGCGCCGGGCGTCCATTCGGAAAACTCGGCGTTGGCCGCGTAGATCGCCGGGTCACCGCCTTTGGCGATGCGCGCGATGGCCTCGCTGGAGATCAGTGGCGAACCCGCGTGCCAGCCATCGTTGGCCAACAGCCGGCCCACGCTCGCATCGCCGAAGGCGCTGCCCGCCAGCTCGGGCACGTAAGCACTGACGCTGCGCATGGGGTCGAGCAGCGCCTCGCTGATCAGTTGTTCGCCCAGCAGACCGATCAGCGACTTGGTCACCGAAAACATAATGTGCCGGTGCTCGGGACGCTGACCGTTGAAATAGCGCTCGAACAGCACTTGATCGCCCTGCATCACCAGAAAACTATCGGTGTGACTGGCCACCAGGTGGTCGAGCACGCTGACGCTCAGGCCACAGCAACTGTCGAAGCGCAGCTCGCTCAGCGCTTGCGGCGCGTCGTTCAAGGGGCTGCGTGGCGCATTCCCGGCCCGCACGTCGATGGACGGCCGTAGGCGCGCGAGGTGACGAAACCCCCAGCGGTTGAACGGCGGGCGCATCCAGTTTTCCCAGGTTACGCGCTGCTCGGGCGCGGCTGGAACCCCCTGCATCAACCCCGGCGCGGTATGCCCGGGAAGTAAGGATTCATTGGCCTCGGCGTAAAGCCTGACGAGTAAAGGCACGGTGTTCTGGCTCATCTGTGTGATCCTGAAAAAGACTCTGCGTGGAGCAGATGCAGGAAAATAATTACTATCATTAATTATATTAGTCGCAGTAAATGCGATCCATTAAAGAGCGAGATACGATCCTTATCGTCCGACAATCGACAAAAAATCACTTGAGTCAGAAAGCATGAGGCTGACCAAAAATGCCGCGAGCATTCAATGGATCCGCTAGGCAAAAACAATGCGTTTCCTGGAGAGCTGTCATGCACTCAAAAAAACACGTAGGCCGGCAAACTTGCGGAGAAAATATGGTGTTTTGCCGGGGCCTGACGGGCCAGGTCGCCACGCTTGAGGACTTCTGCCCCATCGCGGCGCGGCGCCTTCTCTAAGCGCTGTGGAAAATGGAGAACGGGGCTGCGGCTACCACGGCTTGGCGATGGGCCGCGACGGCACCACCGTGCGGATGCCGGCCAGCGAGTACGGAGGGGGCGTGCAACAAGACGGTTGATCCCGCACCTGGAATGGGCCGAAAGCGAACAGGGGCCTACGGCGGCGTGCGGTCGCGCAAGATCCTGGAACGGCTGAGCGCCCGGCGCACGCGCGGGCAGATTTCGAGCTGCATTATTGCGCCCGCGCCGGCGAGCGCGGGGCTGGCCGGAAGATCGCCTGCACCGCGAATACAGCCCTTTGCGCACGGTGCGCTACTAAAGAGGACAGTCCATGCACACTTAGTGGGCAGATCCGCAGCACAGTAACACCGCGCGCAGGGTCGCCCCCCATGTGCCGTGGGCGCTTACTCAGGCGCGCGCGCACACGGCGATGGCGGCACGCGCGGTGTGGGACGGCAATTCGGCGAACAGCGCGTGGTACTCCGCCGCGAAGTGGCTGAGGTGATAGAAGCCCCATTGGGCAGCGATATCGCCAATCGAGAGGTCCGACGCACGGGTCGACATCAAGGTCCGGCGTACGCCGTTAAGCCTTAGGGAGCGCAAGTAGTTCAGGGGCGTGGTCTCGGCCACCGCGCGAAAGCTGTTCTGCACGGTGCGCCGACTCACTTGGAGGCGCTGGCACAACTCGCTCACGCTGGGCACGCTGTTCATCTCGGCCGTCGCCAAACGGTGGCATTTCTCGACAATGAAGCTGCGCGTGGAGCTCGCGGTACGCTGCTGTTTATCGCAGGCCGGGTCGGTCAGCAGTTGCAGCAACTCGTCGAGCATGGCCTGTTCCAACGCCTGCTCCCGCTCCCGATCTCGCGTGCTGTCGAGCTCTTCGTGCATCAGGGCCTGGGTGAACATCGCCAGCAATCGGTGCCGAGCGCCCGCGACGCGCTGGGTGGACACCTTGATCACCGGCTGACGCAACAGTTGGCTGACTTCCTTCGGCGACGCCGTTTGCGCCAAGGCTTGCTCGAACAATTCACGCTCGAAGGTGATGGACAACAACTCCATGCCCGTCGGCATATGGAACATGAACTCCTCACCACCGTGAAGAAAAAACAGGCTGCTGTCGTCCACCTCCCGCCCCTGCATTCGAATCGAACCGGGCACGGTGATCGGCACCGCAAAGCACATCTTGCCCCGGGGCGCCGCACCCTGTTGCACCACACGCTGGTTGATCTGCTCGCGAAAGACATGGCATCCGGCGGTCGACAGTTGCATCAGCGAACTCTCGGACGAGCCTGCGGTTAACTGGCTGTAGTCCTGATTCCATTCATGGATGGTGGCCGCATGGACATGGATGTCGCGAAAATGGCCGATAAGCTGATTTTTCATTAGGTCGAAAGCCTCCGCCAATATTCTTTTTTTTTGAGGAATCTTTTGCGTGATGTTCGCACATAGCAGAAAACCTGCACATTTCTTTATGCAAGATGTGTGCAGGAAAGCGCGCTCAGGATGGAATCCCCAAGTGCCAATTCGGGCTAACGGCAACCCGTGCGCTATGGGGATGATCGGCATACGTGAACCTACATCCCAAAGAGACCGTCATGAGTGAAGCCCAACTTGAATCCCTGCACTTCGCGGATGCCCCGCGGATAACCTCTAGCGCCCTGCCCGGCCCCAAGACCCTCGAGGCCCTGGCACTGTCGGCACGTACCGAGTCGATGGCCCGGGGTGGTGGACGCATGCCGGTGGCGATGGACCGTGCCTTCGGCGCGACCTTCAAGGACCCGGACGGCAACACCTACATCGACCTGTCCGCCGGCGTGGGCGTCAGCAGCGTCGGCCGCTGCCACCCCAAGGTGGTGCAGGCGATCCGCGAGCAGTCCGAAGTGCTGATGCATGCCTTGGAAATCAACAGCACCCGGCGAACCGAATTGGCGGCCAAACTTTCCGAGATCGCGCCCGACGGCCTGCGGGGCGATTGCGTCACCTACTTCACGCAAAGCGGCAGCGACGCACTGGAAGCCGCGATCAAGTTCGCCAAACGCATCACCGGGCGCCACCAGATCATCGCCTTCCATGGTGGCTACCACGGCGTATGGAACGCCTCGGGCGCCCTGACGACCGGCACCGCCTACCGCAAGGGCTACGGTGCCCAGATGGGCGGCGTGATTCACGCGCCCTACCCGTATGCCTACCGCTTCCCCTTCGACACCACGCACAAAAGCGCCGAGCAGATCGCCGGCGAGTACGTGGACTACCTGTTGAACACCCCTTACACCGCCGCCGATGACGTGGCCGCCGTGATCGTCGAGCCGGTGCAGGGCGAAGGCGGCTATGTCCCCCCGTCGCCGGAGTTCCTGCAGTTATTGCGCAAGGCGTGTGACCGCAGCGGCACGCTGCTGATTGTCGATGAAGTGCAGTCCGGCGCAGGGCGTACCGGCAAAATGTGGGCGGTCGAGCATTCGGGCGTAAAACCAGACATGCTCACCTTCGGCAAGGGTATCGGCAGCGACCTGCCGATGGCAGGCCTGATCATGCGTTCGGACCTGGCGGCCGCGATTCCTGACGGCTCGATGCCCAATACCTTCGCCGCCAACTCGTTATCCGCAGCCGTGGCGCTGACCAACATCGCCATCCTGCAAGACCCGGAACTCGATCTGCTCAACCGCGCCCACGCCCTGGGCCTGGAGGCGCAGGCACGTATCCGTGGCTTTGGCAGCCCGTGGGTCGGCGAAGTCCGCGGCCGTGGCCTGATGATCGGTATCGAGCTGGTCGAAGACCCCATCACCAAGGCTCCCCTGGCGCCCGAAAAAATCGGCCAGCTCATGGGTTACCTGCTGAACCACGGTGTGCTGATGATTCCCTGCGGTCGCTACAGCAACGTGATGCGGGTCATGCCCTCATTGACGATCTCACGCGCGCTGTTCTTCAAGGCGCTGGATATCTTCGGCGACGCCCTGGCCAGCCTCAACGCTTGAGGCGCTCACCCCGTCCACCCTACGTCACTTAGGTTCCCAACATGACTGAGCACTTGAATCACTTCATCGAAGGCACTGGCTGCGAAGCCTCCGACGGCCGACGCATCCTCTTGGTCGACCCTGTGACCGAACAGGTATACGGCAGCTGCGCGCGCGGCACCGCCGACGATGTGGACCGCGCCGTAAACGCCGCGCACCACCAACTGGAGCAGGGCGCCTGGAGCCAGCTCGATGGTGCCCAGCGCGCTCGACTGCTGTTGAAGCTGGCGGATCTGGTAGAGCGCGACACCGAATTGCTCGCCGACATGGACGCCAACGCCATCGGTCGTTCGCCGATCGAGCCCCGTCGGATGGACGTGCCCAACGCGCTCGCCAACCTGCGCGCCGCCGCCGGCTGGGCCAACCAACTGGAGGGCCGCACCATTCCCTCCGGCGGTTACTTCGGCACCAAGACCCTCTCGTACACGGTTCGGGAACCGGTGGGCGTGGTCGGGGCGATCGTGCCCTGGAACTCGCCGCTGATGATCACCGTCTGGAAACTGGCCGCGTTACTGGCGGCCGGCTGCACGGTGGTCATCAAGCCTTCGGAAGAAACACCACAGTCCGCCCTGCACCTGGCCGCGCTGGCTCGGGAAGCGGGCTTCCCGGACGGTGTGATCAACGTGGTCACCGGCTATGGCGCCGAGGTGGGGCGTGCCCTGTGCGAACACCCGCACATCGCCAAGATCAGCTTTACCGGCAGCCCCGAGGCGGGGCGCGAGATCCAGCGCACCGCGGGCGTGTTGTTCAAGCACGTGGCATTGGAGCTGGGCGGCAAGAGCCCCCAGATCGTTTTCGACGACGCCTCGTTTGAAGACGCGCTGCGCGGCTGCACCCTCGGACTGTTCGCCAACCAGGGCCAGATCTGTGCCGCCGGCTCGCGCATTCTGGTCCAGCGCGGCATCGCCGATCGCTTCGCCGCGGCGCTTGCCGACGCCGCGCAAGCCGTCAAGGTGGGCGACCCTCGGGAGCCCGGCGTGCAGATGGGCCCGGTGGCCAAGAAAGCACAATTCGATCGCGTTAACCGTTACATCCAACTGGGCATCGACCAAGGCGCTACTCTGCTCGCCGGCGGTGTATCGACGCCTGAGCGCGGCTGGTTTGTGCGGCCGACGATCTTCGCCAACGCCAACAACGACATGGCGATCGCCCGCGACGAGATCTTTGGTCCCGTCGGCACGGTGATCACGTTCGACAGCGAAGAGGAGGCTGTCGCACTGGCCAACGATTCCACCTACGGCCTCGCAGCCACCGTGTGGACCACCGACCTGGTGCGCGCGCACCGCGTAGCCGGCGCCGTGAAAGTCGGCGCCGTGGGCGTCAACTGCTGGAGCCCGTTGGATGCCAACCTGCCCTGGGGCGGCGTCAAGACCAGCGGCATAGGCCGTGAAGGCGGGTTTGGCGGCGCGCTGGCGTACACCGAAGAGAAGGTCATCACCGTGCTGCTGCCCAAGTAAAAACAATCTTCGCCCTGACCGAGCCGGCCAAGCGTTGCTCGGTAAGGGCGGACGTTCAAACGTGCATCACTTCACTGATGCCTTTGATATAAATGGAGAGCCTATGATGAACCCGACAGATAAACTGACAACCGATCAGTACTCGACGTCCCTGCGCATTTTGCACTGGGTGCGCGCCTTGCTCGTCATCGGCCTGCTCTGGGCAGGCTGGCATATGACCGGCATGAATGACGAAGTGGCGAGCAAGTTCGAACTCTATTACCCATGGCACAAATCGTTCGGGGTGCTGACATTCCTGGTGGTCCTGGTTCAGCTCGCCGTGCGTGTACGCACCCCCCTACTCCCGCAGCCGCCGTTAACGCTGGCCAGGCATGAGCGGTTTCTGTCAAGACTTGCGCAACGCACCATGTATGCACTGCTCGTGATCGTGCCCTTGATGGGTTACTCGATGTCGAGCACCTACACGATGAGCGACGGGGTGTTCTTTTTCGGGATCAACCTGCCGGAGCTGCTGGCGAAAAATGACGACTGGTTCGTCGTCTTCCAGTGGCTGCACAAGGTACTTGCGTATACCTTGCTCGGGCTGATCCTGTTGCACATCGCCGGTGCGCTCAAGCACCGCTTCTACGACAAAGACCCTCGTAGCGACGTGCTGCGCCGCATGTTATGAATTGGCGCACGCCAACAACGCCGGCCAGCAGCGAACCCAACGCTGGAAGTTGACGGCCGACGCGTTACCTCTCAGGCTGACCACGCGCCGCCTCGCCCGCTCGGTGCGTGGTGGCTGACGTTCCCCGACCCACCGTTACACAGGCAGGTACCCATTTGAAGTGGAGCAGTAACGCGTGGAATTAAGACAACTGCGCTATTTCGTCAACATTGTCGAACACGGCAGCCTGGGCCGCGCAGCCCTTGAGCTGGACGTGGGCGTGTCGGCGCTGAGCCAGCAGATCGCCAAACTCGAAAGCGAACTCTCGACCCGCCTGCTGAACCGCACGACCACCGGCGTCACACCGACCCCGGCCGGCATGGCCTTCCTGCACCATGCGCAGTTGTGCTTGAGGCAAGCCGAGAATGCGATTCTGGCGGCACACCGTGGGCGGATGAGCGGGTATGTCACCGTGGGCTTGCCGCCCACCACGGCCACGGTGCTTGCCCTGCCCTTGATCAATGCGATGCGCGCGCGGTACCCGGATATTCAGTTGCACCTGATCGAGATGCTGTCCGGGCATCTGGCCACGCAACTCAATGCCCGCCAGATCGATCTGGCCATTTTGTTTCAACTTGAAGGGGGCAAGCGCTGGAGCGTGACGCCGCTGCTTGACGAGAAACTGTTTGTCATCTGCTCGCCGCACTTGCCCGATGCCCCGCAAGGAAGCTCTGTGCAAATGGCGGACCTGGGGCAACTGCCACTGGTGATGCCGAGTGCGCAACACGGTTTGCGCTCAACGCTGATGGCGGCGTTCGAGCGGTCGGGGTTGACGCCCAACATCATCATGGAGGTGGATGGCCTGGCCGTGTTGATGAACGCTGTACGCGCCGGCCACGCGGCCACCATCCAGCCCGGCGCGGCGGTGGCGCTCAAAGGCGAGTCGGGGCTTTCGGTGGTGGAAATCGCCGATGCTCATGTCGGCCGGCGAAACCTGTTGGCGACACTGCCGGATGATGAGCTGGCGCCCGCGGCACTCGCGGCGCGGCTGGTCATCACCGATGTGGCGCGGCAGTTGGTGATCGATCATCAATGGCCGGGCGCCTCGTGGATCGAAGACATCACGCCCTGATCTCCAGCCGCCCTCGCCCGCGCTTCAGGGCCAGCGGCAACCCGCAAAGCCTTTACGAAAACTAAACACCCCAACCGCTAACGCGCCTTTCGACCCAACGCTCGCTGCCCTAAGGTCTCGCCACTCGCGAGGAGCCCTTCGTTCACGCCTCCTCGCGATCGAGGAGTGATGATGATCGACGTATTAGTCATTGGCGGCGGCAATGCCGCCTTGTGCGCGGCGTTAATGGCCCGAGAGGCCGGCGCCAGCGTGATGTTGCTTGAAGGCGCGCCCAAAGCCTGGCGCGGCGGCAACTCGCAACACACCCGCAACCTGCGCTGCATGCACGACGCGCCCCAGGATGTATTGGTCGAGGCCTACCCCGAAGAGGAGTATTGGCAGGATCTGCTGAAAGTTACCGGCGGGATGACCAACGAGAAGCTCGCTCGTCTGGTCATCCGCGCCTCATCGAACTGCCGTGACTGGATGCGCGCCCATGGCGTGCATTTTCAGCCGTCGTTGTCCGGCGCGCTGCATGTCGCGCGCACCAACGCGTTTTTCATGGGCGGCGGCAAGGCGTTGGTGAATGCGTATTACCGCAGCGCCGAGCGGTTGGGCGTGAACATCCGCTACAACGCGCAAGTGACCGACATCGAATTGAACGGGGGAACATTTGTCGCGGCCCACCTGAGCGCGCGCGCTGCCGAAGGGCAACGTCTGCCCGCCGAACGTATCCAGGCCAGGACGTGCGTGCTGGCGGCGGGCGGGTTCGAATCCAACCGCGAATGGCTGCGTGAAGCGTGGGGGCAAAACGAGCGCGGCGAGTGGCCTTCGGATAACTTTCTGATTCGCGGCACGCGCTTCAATACCGGCGTACTGCTGCGGCGCATGCAGCAACTGGGCGCCGATTTTATCGGCGACCCGACCCAGGCGCACATGGTGGCCATCGACGCCCGCGCGCCGCTGTATGACGGCGGCATCTGCACGCGTATCGATTGTGTATCGCTGGGCGTGGTGGTCAATCGCGACGGCGAGCGCTTCTATGACGAGGGCGAGGATTTCTGGCCCAAGCGCTATGCGATCTGGGGGCGCCTGGTCGCGGGGCAGCCCGGTCAACAGGCCTATTCGATCATCGACCAACAGGCCATCGGTCGGTTCATGCCGCCGGTGTTTCCGGGCACCAAAGCCAACTCGCTGGAAGACCTGGCGCGCCAGCTGAAGCTCCCGGTGGCGCCATTTGTCAGCACCATCCAGGCCTACAACGCGGCCTGCCGCGTCGGTACGTTCGACCACACCGCCCTGGACGATTGCCGCACCGAAGGTTTGACGCCCGCCAAAACCCATTGGGCCCGCCCATTGGTCAAGCCCCCCTTCTGCGCCTACCCGCTCAAGCCGGGCGTGACCTTCACCTATTTAGGCCTCGCCACCGACGCTACCGCCGCCGTTCGCTTCAATGGCCAGGCGAGCCCCAACCTGTTCGTCGCCGGAGAAATGATGGCTGGCAACGTATTGGGCAAGGGCTACACCGCCGGCATCGGCATGGCCATCGGCACCGCATTCGGTCGCATTGCCGGCGTGCAAGCCGCCGCCGCGGCCGGCTTCATCACCCCTTCATCCCAGGAGCCGCAACATGCAGCTGTTTGATCCCAAGGCGCCGGGCACGCTGATTCCCGTCCTCAACCTTGATGAAAGCGAAGTCCAGCGACAAATGACGGTCTGCAATGCCTGCCGTTATTGCGAGGGCTTCTGCGCGGTATTCCCGGCCATGACCCGACGCCTGGAATTTTCTCAGGCGGACATCCATTACCTGGCGAACCTTTGCCATAACTGCGGTGCGTGCCTGCACGCCTGCCAGTACGCCGCACCGCATGAATTTGCGATCAATGTGCCCAAGGCCATGGCTAAAGTCCGCCTCGACACGTATGCCGAGTACGCCTGGCCGCAGGCGATGGGCACGTTATACCGGCGCAACGGGCTGACCCTGGCGCTGGCATCCGGCGCGGGGCTGGCGCTGTTCCTCTGCCTGACGTTGATGATGATGGGCAATCTGTTCACGGCAATGCCCGGGGGGAATTTCTACGGGATCTTCCCGCATAACACCCTGGCCCTGATGTTCGGCGCAGTGTTTGGTTTCGCGGTGCTTGCATTGGCGATCGGCGTGCGGCGCTTTTGGCGCAATGTATCGCCGGTCGAGGCCTCCCGCGAGCAAACAACATCGGCGGCCCTGGAAGCGAGCGCCAATGTGGCCACGCTCAAGTACCTGGATGGTGGCCACGGCGAGGGCTGCAATAACGCCGATGATCGATTCACCTTGTGGCGGCGGCGCTTCCATCACTTCACCTTCTACGGCTTCATGCTGTGCTTCGCCGCCACCGGCGTGGCCACGCTCTACCATTTCCTGCTGGGCTGGTCGGCGCCCTACCCCGTCTTGAGCGTGCCGGTGATGCTCGGCATCGTCGGCGGGTTCGGGTTGCTGGTCGGCCCGGCGGGGCTCTTGTGGTTAAACCTGCGGCGCAACGCCGAACACGGCGATGAACAGCAGAAACCCATGGATCGCGGCTTCATCGCGCTGCTGTTTCTCGTCAGCGCCAGCGGCCTGGCACTCCTGGCGTTTCGCGAAAGCATGGCCCTGGGCCTGTTGCTGGCGATCCATCTCGGCCTGGTCATGGCTTTTTTCCTGACCATGCCCTACAGCAAATTCGCCCACGGCATCTTCCGCAGCGCCGCGCTGCTCAAGTACTCCATCGAAAAACGTCAACCCAACCCCACCAACGCCGCAAGCGACTGATCGTCAAGACCGTCATTCCAAAAACAAGATTGATCACCACGGTAGCCATAATGAAAACAACAACACAAAACACCCCGTCCAAGGGTTCAAAACTGGGCGCCATCCTGCGGGTCACCAGCGGCAACTTTCTCGAACAGTTCGACTTCTTTCTGTTCGGGTTCTACGCGACCTACATCTCCCAGACGTTCTTTCCTGCCACCAGCGAGTTCGCTTCGCTGATGATGACCTTCGCCGTATTCGGCTCCGGGTTCCTGATGCGTCCGCTGGGCGCTATCGTGCTGGGGGCGTACATCGACAAGGTGGGACGGCGCAAGGGCCTGATCGTAACGCTGTCGATCATGGCGGCCGGGACGGTATTGATTGCACTCGTGCCCGGCTACGCCAGCATCGGAGTGGCGGCACCGGTATTGGTGTTGATGGGACGACTGTTGCAGGGCTTCTCCGCCGGGGCGGAGATGGGGGGCGTTTCGGTGTACCTGGCTGAAATCGCCACGCCGGGCCGCTGCGGGTTCTACACCAGTTGGCAATCGGCCAGCCAACAAGTGGCGATCATTCTTGCGGCAGCGCTGGGTTACACGATCAACGCGTCCATGGCAGCCGCCGAGGTAGCTGCCTGGGGCTGGCGCATCCCATTCTTTATCGGCTGCGTGATCATCCCGTTCATCTTCATCATTCGCCGTTCGTTGCAGGAAACCGAGGCGTTCAAAGCACGCAAGCATCACCCAACGGCCAATGAAGTGTTCCGCTCAATGCGCGACAACTGGCGCACGGTACTGGCCGGCGGTCTGTTGGCGTCGATGACCACCACCACGTTCTACCTGATCACCGTCTACACCCCGACTTTCGGCCGTTCGGTACTGAACCTGAGCACCACCGACAGCCTGGTGGTCACGCTCTTCGTCGGCCTGAGCAACTTCATTTGGTTGCCCATCGGCGGCACACTTTCCGACCGTATCGGCCGGCGCCCGCTATTGCTGGCGATCTCTTTGTTGTGCCTATGCACCGCTTACCCCGCCATGCATTGGCTGGCCGCCGCGGCCAGCTTCGAACGACTCCTCAGCGTGCTGCTGTACTTCTCGTTCTTCTTTGGCATTTACAACGGCGCAATGGTCGCCGCGCTGACTGAGGTGATGCCACAGAACGTCAGGGTCGTCGGGTTCTCCCTGGCGTTCAGCTTGGCGACTGCAGTGTTTGGCGGCTTTACACCCGCCGTATCCACCCTTTTGGTGCAAGTAACCGGCGATAAGGCATCACCGGCCTACTGGCTGATGTTTGCGGCGTTGTGCGGGTTCACGGCGACGACGATCTTGTATCGCAAGCAAAACGCGGTGACGGTCAACGCTTGATAAGCGCGGTATCCCTGCAGGGCAGCCTCAGATTTTGAATTGCCCCAGCAAGCCTTGCAGGCGGCTGCCGATCGCATACAACTCATCGACGGTCTGGACTGGTTGGCAACCGCGTCGATCGCGCGTGCGATCTGATGCACTCCGCGGTTGATCTCTTCAGCCACCGCGGTTTGCTCTTCCGCGGCACTTGCGATTTGCGCGTTCATTGCATTGATCGTGGCGGTCAGTTCGACCGTAAAATAGGGCTCAGCTTCGAATGGCACTTACTTAACCGTCTTCGGGTGCCCATTTCTCCGCACCTCAGCCCTTGCCGATCGACGTGCTTGCATCAGCATGGGGTAAGGCTTGGATCTTCGTTTTAAAGCACGAGGCTCCATCCTGCCAGGCCGGTTTCCAACACGTTTGCAAGCAATCAACTCGAGCAGACTCAACAACTCATCGCCGTATTCGCCAGCCCCATACCGCCTCAACGCAAGGCACAGCTGAAGACATGCTTGAAGCTCAGTTCTCGCGGTAAACAATCCGCTAACAGAGCGGATTGGGCCATGATCATCCGAATCAGATTGTGCGCCAGCAGATAAATCCATAGCTCTTTGACGGCCATGCCAGGTGTCTTGCAGCTCAGCATTTCAAGCCTCAACGTTGTCTTGAGATTGCGTAGATCCAGCTCAACATGCCATCGGCCCTTATACAGCGATTCGAGAGCTGCTTTCGGTACTTGCTGCGGACAGCTCAAGGGCGTCACCAGGTTTTTTCCGCCGGTTTTCAGTTCAGGTACTGTCAGTGTCTCTGGCGCATCGTCGTAACAGCGCTGACTCATCCAGGAAGGCCGCTGCTTGGACTTTTTCAATTCTATAAATAAATCTGAGAATCATCTGGCCGGCCTCCCCACCTCACGGAGGTGGCGCAAAATTCAACGTGCGAACTTAGACTTTTGCTGA
>NZ_JBWKXO010000072.1:0-17195 GCF_059423025.1 Pseudomonas sp. GW704-F2
CTGGGACAGAAATCAGCAATCCGTCCTGGGTCAATTTTCAATCGGCAGGGTGGGTCAGTTTTCAATCAGCGCCAACAAGTATGTCCTTCATCGGATGATCATTTTCGATTAGAGCCCGCTACGCCATCTGCTGCAAAATCTTCACTATCTTGGCCCAGTATTCTCCCAACGACAAAGAAGCAGTAGGCTTGCGTTCGTTTCGGTAACTCTTACGCAACCTAGGCCTGTAGGCAGATCAGCATTGCTGTCGCGCAAACGCCTGGAAAGATAGAAAAAGCTGTTGCGAGGCCACTCATCAGGATCTTTGATGTTTTCGGACATTCCCCTACTATAAAACTCAGAAGAATACGAACGACGGCCAGGATAGATCAGGGCACCCGATTGAGCCGACTGTGCTTTGAACCAGGCGTCAACCACATCTCGCTGGTTTTGAGGGCGTTCGTCTAGTACTCCAGCGTAAATGATACCTGCGCCCACAATTGGCAGCAGGAAAGCGCTCGCTGCAGCAGCCCGGCTGGTATAAAGGCCGACTTCACTGATTCGCCCTGCAAGAAGCAGCGCCCAGGCGGGTAGAGCCGGGAGCAGATAGGTCCAGAGAATGTTGCCAGAGAACGTGAAGAAGAGAGGCGTGGCCAATGCCCAGAGCCACATATAAGCCTCGAAACGCCGCATCGATGCTCTTCTGCGAATCATTAGAGGCAGGAAAAATGCCCAAGGCAACAGCGACAGACCGAGCTGGATCCAGATGGTGCCATATGGCTTGGCATGTGCACTGCCATATAGGTCCCCAGCCCAATCACTAATTACATATCGGCTCCAGTGTTCACCAACAAAAAAATATTCCATGAACCCAGGCGTCTTTATTTCGGCCGCGACATACCAAGGCACAGAAATACCGAGCATGAGAATAATCCCGGTTACCCACGGAAGCATCATCATCCGATTCCATTCTTTGTGGATGACGATCCAGGCGAACGCCGGCATGCCCATCAACACCAGTGTCAGTGGTCCCTTAGCGAGTAAGCCCAAGCCAAGACCTAAGAACATCAGATAGGCATCCGCTTTGCCTGCACACTTCATCCAACGCCAAAAACCATAGCTAGCAAGCAGTATCGAGAACGACAGAACAGGGTCAGTCAGTACAACACCACTGGATACCAGGCCCAGTGTCGTGCTTGAGAAGATGATGGCTCCCCAGATGCCAGCCCTGCGCGACATCTCCTGGGTCGCGAGCTTAATGATGATAAAGCAGCTTGCTAGGTGAAGTAGCCAAGCTGGAAATCGGGCAGCGAATTCGTTGATACCGAATAACTTCATGCTCGCTGCCTGAGTCCAGAAAGACAGTGGCGGCTTACCCCAAAACGGTACTCCATAATCGAACATTGGGGTAATCCAGTCATTCAGTTCGACCATCTTGCGTGCCATTTCGGCATAGCGTGCTTCGGACGTATCCATCAGGGGATATGCTCCCAGCCCCAGAAGACGTAAAAGCAGAATCGAGATTAGGATCCACAGCAGTGTCCGCTCGTTTTTCAAGTTCAGCATTTCTTACTCTCGATCGAGGAAACCGGAGGGTGAATAGTCACGGGGGTTGCTTTGTTATTGCTCTTCAAAAAATAAAGCGGTCGGCGTTTGACTTCCGCGAGCGTCACACCCAAGTACTCGCCCACCATGGCAACCCCCAAGCACATAAATGAAGCCATTCCGAGCAGCAAGTGATGGATGTCGAAGGAGCCTGCCACGAGCGCTGCGAGCAGGAAACAGATACTGGAGACGAAGAAGCCGAAGCTAATGAGGCTGAATATACGCAGCGGCTTTCGAGAGAAACTGAGAACACTTTCAATGGCTAGATTGAACAGCCCAGCGGCGTTCCATTTGGTATTACCCGCATGACGAAAAGTGCGATTGTAGGGTAGCTCTATGGTACGAAAACCCACCCAGCCGATCAGGCTCTTAAGAATTCTGGAGCGTTCGTCTAGCGCTCTCAATGCAGCCAATGGCGCAGGGCCAATCAGACGGAAGTCACTGACATCCGCCGGGAGATCAACTTTCTCCACCAGTCGCTGCATGATCCAGTAGTAACTGCGCGCACTCATGCGCTTTAGCAAGGAATCGCCGGTTCGCAAGTCGCGTTGCATGTTCACAACGTCGTAACCCATCTGCCAGTGGTGCACCATGCTCGTAATGAGTTCAGGCGGGTCCTGCAGGTCCACGTCAATAAAGATCAATGCGCTACCGCGCGCGTGGTCGATGCCTGCACTTAACGCAGCCTCTTTGCCGAAGTTTCGGCTCAGGAACAGGCAGCGTACATCAGATCCATCCTGATAGTGGCGAAGTAAGTCTGCAGTACGGTCATTGCTTCCGTCGTCGATATAAAGAATCTCGCACGAGACAGGCAAACACCTTACGACGCGGGTGATGCGCTTGTGAAATTCGGGAATGGTTTGCTCTTCTTGAAAGCAGGGCACCACAATGGTTAACAAAGGATCAGGGCGTTCGGAAAGCCGATGTAATGTCTGCATGATTGAATGTCCAGAAACGGTGTGCGATGAATCCGAGCGCAGTTAGGATTAACGTCACCAATATCTGGGATATAAACGGTGACAGGTCAATTTTAATTAAGACCCACATGCCCATTCCATTACCGAGGTTTGTCGCCAACGAAATCAGCAAAAACCTAATGGGTTGAAGCTTACAATCTCCCTTCGCTATAAAGCAGAGCCTTTTATTACCAACATAGCTAACAAACGCGCCTAAGACGCCTCCGCTAACGCTGGCCAACACTGGATCAGCAAACCCGCTCGCGACCAGTGCAAGGAAAACAGAGTAATGCATTCCCGTTGCAATAGATCCGACCCCTAGATAACGAATAAATAACGCTACAATAGGCAAGTTTTTATTTTCCATCTGCGAAGCTTAAGGAGTTCAAAGTGAAAAAAAAGTGAAAATTACATGTGATTTCAGAGCTGAATAACTTCAACATGACTCGAAAATTACAATTTTGAAAAAAACAGATAATCCATATCACAAGTATAGATACCCCACATTACCCTGCTGCGAGTTGAATGGGTGACCACATAGTAAGTTTGTCTATCGCAGAGATTAGTTAGTGCAGAGAGACTGGAATCACAATTGTACGCTTCTAGGATTTCCCACATACCACAAGCTTCCAATTTACTCCACAGGTCGAAGTCTTAGAAATACACTGCCCCAATCATTCGGCCTCGCCAATTTTAGCCGTCTTAATATCAAAATATTCAAAAGGTTAAGTACCAAAAGCTCACTCTGAGCAAGCTGCGATCAGGTTAATCTAGGGAAAGTTACTATTGCTTAGCCGTCAGGAGGGTCAACCAGATGTTATGAACTCGATCGTTCTGAATGCAGGTGTTCCAACCAAGTATATTAGCTATAACGTATTAAGGCTTGAGGGCGAGTAGCACCGTCGGTGCAACAATTTTTGCCTAGTACCACTCCAGGCGCCTTAAAAAACGCCAGGCATTGCCTGGCGCTTATTAAATGCCTAGCCATTCAAAAAATTCAGCTTTTGTTATTCGGGCATTGCGAGAATACAGAATAGCGAATCGTCTTGAGTTCACCCTGGGGGTCTTCGTAGCTCATCAATCGTGAATAAATCTGGCAAGTACGAGGGTCCTGGGATTGACGTACGAATTTCTCTACATCAATCTTCATGCCGTATTTATAGTCGACAATCTCTGGCATAGGCTTGTTATTTTTTTTCGCGTAGGCAGCCACGGCACTTTGGTGCTCCTGGATGTATTCCATCTGCTTCTTCTCCGAAAAAGTAGTGGCTTGCGAAGTCATAGAGCAAAAAACAAGTGCAGCTGCAACAATAAGCTTTTTCATAAGTTTCTCTCGATATCAATGTCACTGGATGCAACCTTATCAATTCATAGGCATCACCGGCATGACGGAAAACTTACAATTTTGAAAGGTGAAATATCGACCCTATAAAAACGAAAAAGCCCACAACTGTTGTTGTGGGCTTTTGTTTATCGGCTATCAGCTTTCTGCTTCATCGCCGTCATCATCCTTGCGATGTGCCCATTGATACAGAGCAGGCAACACCAGCAAGGTAAGTGCGGTGGAGGACAAGATACCGCCGATCACGACTGTAGCCAGCGGCCGCTGAACCTCTGCACCGGTACCGGTTGCCAGTGCCATAGGTATGAATCCCAGGGATGCAACAAGGGCAGTCATCAGCACTGGCCGTAATCGAGTCAATGCGCCTTCATCAACTGCGTGACGTAGGGTACGCCCTTCCTCACGTAGTCCGCGGATAAAGGAAATCATTACCAAACCGTTCAACACAGCTACACCGGAAAGCGCAATGAATCCGACCCCTGCCGAGATCGACAGCGGGATATCCCGCAGCCAAAGCGCGACTACGCCACCCGTGAGTGCGAATGGGATCCCGGTGAAGACCAGCATGCCATCCTTGAGGTTGTTGAACATCAAGAACAACAACGTCATGACCAACAGCAAAGCTACCGGAACAACTACCTGCAGACGTTTGGCTGCTGACTGCAGTTGCTCGAACTGACCACCCCACGTGGTCCAGTAGCCAGCGGGAATCTCCACGCCGGTTGCCAGAGCACTGCTCGCTTCTTCAACAAACGAACCAAGGTCACGCCCCCGAACGTTTGCGCTGACCACAACAACACGCTTACCGTTCTCTCGGCTTATCTGGTTCGGACCTAGCTGCAGATCCAGGCTAGCCACTTGGGACAGCGGAATGAAGCCGATTTGATTCGCCCCTTGTGCCGCATTCGGCGGCACGGGAATCAGCAAGCCGGACAACCCCGCTACATCTGTACGCAGTGTTTCAGATAGACGTACCACCATATCGAAGCGGCGATCGCCCTCATAAAGCGTGCCGGCCTGACGACCACCTACTGCGATTGCAATCGCATCTTGCACTGCGCCGATGTTCAGGCTGTAACGTGCTGCCTTCTCCCGATCAATATTGATGGTAAGTACAGGCAGGCCTGTAGTCTGCTCTACCTTCACCTCCGAAGACCCCTGGACACCCTTTAATGCAGTGGCTATCTTCGCTGCTGTTCGATTTAGAACGTCCATGTCATCGCCGAACACCTTGACGGCCACGTCACTGCGGACACCCGAAATGAGTTCGTTGAAGCGCAGTTGAATAGGTTGGGACAACTCATAGTTGCTGCCAGGCACACTTGCTGCAGCTTTCTGAACTTCAGCAATTAGCTCTTCACGCGATCGATTGGGATCTGGCCACTGGTCTTTCGGCTTCAGCATCACGTAAGCGTCTGAGATATTCGGCGGCATTGGATCGGAAGCAATTTCCGCTGTGCCGGTACGGGCAAACATTCGCTCGACCTCAGGCACCTGCTCAATGACGGCTTTTTCCAAGCGCTGCTGCATGTCTACGGACTGAGTCAAGCTAGTCCCCGGTACTCGTAAAGCCTGCAGCGCAAAATCCCCTTCACTCAGACTCGGAATGAACTCACTGCCCATTCGGCTCGCGAGCACACCACTTAGAACGACCAAGGCTATGGCGGCGGAAAATGCGATGCTTCTATGCTTAAGCACCCACTGCAGAACGGGAGCGTAACGCTGCCGTGCAATACGCATCACCATCCCCTCTTCTTCCTTGACCTTGCCTGTGACGAACATGGCAATTGCCGCAGGAACAAAGGTTACGGAGAGAATCATCGCGCCGACAAGTGCCATCACCACGGTAAATGCCATGGGGTGGAACATTTTTCCTTCGACACCGGTGAGTGCAAAGATCGGCAAATACACAACCATGATAATCAGCTGACCGAAGATCAAGGGGCGGCGAGCTTCCCGTGCAGCTGCAAAAACCTCGTGAAAGCGCTCGGCTTTGGTGAGCATCCGCCCATGCTTGTTTTGTGCATGAGCCAGGCGCCTGATTGCGTTCTCGACAATCACTACCGCCCCATCAACAATGATGCCAAAGTCGAGTGCGCCAAGGCTCATCAAGTTGGCACTGACCTTGTTGTTGAACATGCCTGTAAACGTGAACAACATGGACAACGGGATCACCATGGCAGTGATCAGTGCCGCACGGATGTTACCGAGGAACAGGAACAAGATAACGATTACAAGAATCGCCCCTTCAATCAGGTTCTTCTTCACTGTCGATATGGCTTTTTCAACCAAATTGGTACGGTCGTAGACGGTAACGGCAACAACGCCCTTGGGTAGGGTACGGTTAATGTCAGCCAGTTTGGCTGCAACAGCTTGAGATACTGTCCGGCTGTTTTCGCCGATCAGCATGAACACCGTACCCAATACAACCTCTCGACCGTTCTCAGTAGCAGCTCCAGAGCGGAGCTCTTTCCCGATGCTGACTTCAGCGACATTGCTGACTCGAATCGGCACGCCATCGACACTGGTAATCACAATATTGGCGATATCTTCGATACTGCCTACCTGGCCGGGTGCGCGGATGAGCAACTGCTCACCGCTGCGCTCGACGTAACCGGCGCCAACGTTGGCGTTGTTGCTTTCCAAGGCAGCGACCAGATCATTAAGAGTCAGCTTGTAAGTGGCCAGACGTTTCGGATCCGGAGCAATCAGGTACTGCTTGGCATAGCCACCAATGGTGTTGATCTCGGCCACACCCCGGACGTTGCGCAATTGTGGCTTGATTATCCAATCCTGGATCACGCGCAAATCAGTTGGTGTATAGGCCGTACCATCCTCTTTGACAGCGCCTTTCTCAGTCTCGACAGTCCACAGGAAGATCTCGCCGAGACCCGTTGATACAGGCCCCATCACTGCGTCTACGCCATCCGGCAACTGCTCCTTCGCTACCTGCAGTCGCTCGTTGACCTGTTGCCTAGCGAAGAAGATGTCGGTGCCGTCTTCAAAAATGACGGTGACCTGAGATAGTCCAGAGCGAGAAAGGGAACGAGTCTGCTGAAGGCCCGGCAAGCCAGCCATTGCCGTTTCAACTGGAAAGGTAATTCGCTGTTCGGTTTCCAACGGAGAGTAACCAGGAGCAGCAGTGTTGACCTGAACCTGTACGTTGGTAATATCTGGTACTGCATCAATAGGCAGCTTTTGATAGCTGTAGACACCGATACCGGCCATGATCAGCACGGCTATCATTACAACGATGCGCTGCTCAATGGCGAATCTTATGAGACGTTCAAACATGTGGAATGATCCTGTCAGTTCGCATCAGTGACTGTGCTCGGCACTAGCCTTGCCGAGCTCGGACTTGAGCGTGAAGCTGCCACTGGCTGCCACTTGGGCGCCGGATTGGAGGCCTTCGGTTATTTCCACATAGCCACCTGCACGGCGACCAAGCGTTACCGTGCGAGTGTCAAATCCCTCAGTGGTCCTGACGAATACCGCAGGCTTTTCCTCAACGGTCTGCACTGCGGATTCTGGAACGGCTACGGCCACCCGATCAGTCTGTGAAGTGACCGCGATGCTTACGAAAAGGCCTGGTCGCCAGGCTCCATTTGGATTGGTCAGCGTGACGCGAACGGTCGCTGCACGGTTCTGCTCACCCAGGAGGCTGCCTACATAACCAACCTTGCCGTCCACCTCAGCCTTCATGTCAGGCGAAGAAACCTTTACCGCACGGCCTGTCACAACCTTCCCCAAATCGCTCGGAGGAACTGCGAAGGTTGCCCACACCTGATTGAGGTCTGAAAGAATGAAAGCGTTGGTTGCCTCGCTGACAACCTCACCGACGGTCAGGTGCTTCTCCACGACAACTGCGTCGAAGGGCGCGCGAAGCTCGTAGCGGTTACCGCCGGCAGAATTGACCGATGCCCCGATAGCTCCGACCTTTTGCTTAGCATTGGCCAAGGATATATCTGCCTCTTGCAACCCTTGACGAGCCTGGAGGTAATCCTGTTCGGCGGAGATTTTGTCCTGCCACAACTGTTTCTCGCGGTCGAAGGTCAAACGTGCCAGTTCTACACGTCGTTGAGCGGCTTGTTGCTCACTGCGTAGATCGGAGATCTGTTGACTCGCAATCACCGCAAGGACTTGCCCCTTCTTAACCGACTCTCCGAGGTTGGCCTGAACGCTTTCTACAACGCCAGGTACGCGAGGCACGACATGCGCTGTATGGTCCTCGTCAAACCGTATCTCGCCAGGAAAAGTCACGACGGTGCTAAGTTCACGGGGAGCCGCAGCTTCGAGGACGACACCGGCAGCCTTGATCTGCTCAGCGCTAAGCGTCATCTTGCCTTCTTCCTCCTCTCCCTTTTCGCTGTCGCTGTGGCCCTCCTCACCGTGGCCATCATCCCCCCCCTCTTCAGCGGGTGCTGCGGCAATCTTCTTATGCTCATGGCCGTCCTCAGCGCCGTGTTCGGCATTACTGGCTGGCGGCTGCTCAGAACTAGAGTTCCAGGCGAAGCTGCCAAATCCAAGGGCTGCCACAGCGACTACCGCCAGTGCGATCTTACGTTTGTTGTCCATTGTTACTCCTGCTGATCGTAGGTAGCGGCTTATTCAAAGACGCGTACCGAGGAAAATGTCTAGGCGTTCAGCGAAAACTGGCATTCGATCCGACGTCGCCATAAACCCTTTCCACCTGCGCACGCGCATTGGTTGCAGCCGCCAACGAGTCGAGGTACTGGCCACGAGCGACTATCAAGGTGCGCTGCGCATCCAGCACTTCGATGAAGCCGAATTTGCCCATCTCAAATCCACGCGTTGCGGTATCCACGGCCAGTTGAGCTGAAGGCAGAATCGTCTTGTCGTAAGACTCGACCTCTTGCATGGCGGTAGCCCACTGGTTAACTGCGGTTTGGGTTTCGGAGCGTAGCCTTAGCTCTACAGCGTTTCGTTGGTCTCGGGCCTGATCTGCGCGGCGAGAAGCGGAAAGAATGTTGCCCTGATTACGATCAAAGAGCGGCAAAGGCATCGACAGCCCCACGAGGTTGACCCGCTCGCGAACAGACCGGTCATATTGGCTACCCACACTCACAGTGAGATTCGGGATACGTTGGGCCTTTTCCGACCCGAGTGAGGCATCGCTCTTGTCTATTTGAGCAAGCGCCTGTCGCATCTCTGCAGTTTGATCAAGCTTCGCCAATAATTCTGCGGCCTGCGGCGGAATGCCGGGAGATAGGTTTGGCGAGTCCAGACGATCAAATGCAGTAGCCGAGCTGCCTATTACCTGGGCCAATTGCTGGTAAGCCGTTGACTTCGCTGTTTCAGCGCGCCTTACCTGTAACTTGGCTTCAGCCAACTGCACCTGGGCGCGCGTAGCCTCCACCGGTGAGGACTTACCGGCGCGCACCCGACCATCGACTATGCGCAGACCGCGTTCGGTGAGCTCCAAAGATTGTTTTGCCAGGTTCAAGCCTGTCTGAGCCCTTAAGGCGGCGTAGAAAAACTGGACAACATCCGCACGAAGACCATTGACTCGTCGGTCCAGCTCTAGCTGCGCGACGGTTTGACCGTAGGTGGCAACTTCGATACGAGCACTTCGTTTGCCACCCAACTCTAAAGGCTGACTAAGGGTGACTGTGGTCGTGCTTGTATTACGACGGGTGTCTTCCACGTCATACGAAATTTCAGGATTAGGGATGAGTCCCGCTTGCTTGCGAACTCCTTCCGAGATGCCGATTTCCTGACGCGCAGCTGCAAGATCGGGGTTAGCATCCATTGCAGTGGAAAGCGCTTCGGCCAGGCTAATACTCTGAGCAAATGCGGCTGGCACGATCGCTCCTGAAAGGAGCGTACAGAATGCAATGGCTCTCAAGGGAAAGACAAAGACAGAGGTTTTAGATAAAACGTTGTGATTATACCAGGGCACTTTATGGTCCTCGTGCACAAACTTTGATAAAGCTTGGCGAGAACGTATTTACAGCCGCCAAGCTCCACTGGATCAGGTGATGGCACTCTAATCAGCGATCGCTATCAGTGGGGTGGCTGTAAAATTACAATTTCGTTAGAAAGTACGTTCGACATTAAAATTTCCCGCCCAGTTGCGCACGGGACAAGCTATTGAGTAAATCAGTCCGCAGCTACAAAACGTCCTTAAATACGACAGATAACAATTAGATTGCCAAATTGTAATTTTTCTATCACCAATCCGTTATCTTTGATCTGCAACTATCATGTCAGGTCCTACGCAGGTGCCCGGCCGGGCCACAAAAAAAATATAGCCGTGTCGGTAAATCAAAATAAAAGCTGCCGTAATCAAAGGGGCATCAAATGAAAATTAAAGTACCGTTGTGTGTGTTGGCAGCTTCTGCTTTTTCCATAAGCTATACAGCTATAGCAAACGCGGAAGATAAGTCATCAGAAGGTTTTATTGACGGTAGCAGCCTCACTGTTTTAAACCGAAACTTCTATTTCAATCGTGATAATCGCAGCTCTTCTGCGCCAACGTTCAATAGCGGCAAGGGAAACACCAACGGATATTCTGAAGCTTGGGCGCATGCGATAATTTCTAAATTCAACTCGGGCTTCACCCAAGGCACCGTCGGCTTTGGTTTAGATGCCTTCGCTATGATCGGCCTCAAGCTCGATACAGGCGATGGCCGTAACGGCGGCCGAAGCTCCTTCGATGTGTTGCCAGTTGATGGAAAGGGCCAGGCCCGTGATGAATACACGAAGGTTGGGGGGGCTGCCAAAGTCCGCCTGTTCGATACCGTAGTGAAATTGGGTGATGTCTTCCCAGCGACACCAGTCGTTGCATCAGGAGACGCACGTCTACTGCCAGAAAGCTTCCGCGGTGTAACGGTTGAAAACACCAGCATGCAAGGCCTCACCCTGCAGGGTGGTAGACTACACGCGATGAGCCAACCAGTATCCAGCGACCTGAACGATAACTTCGTGACCTTCTATGGCGGCCCAGTCAACTCGCCTTGGATCGGTTACGGTGGCGGCGATTACAAGGTCAACGACAGTGTTACTGTAAGTCTCTATGCCAGCCAGCTAAAAGATGTATGGAATCAATACTACGCCGGGACAAGCGTCTCCTACCCGCTTAGCAATGATTTGACCCTGATCAGCGGCTTTAATTACTATAAAGCTGTTGACGAAGGCAAGAAACGTTTGGGTGAGTTCGATAATAATATCTGGAGCGCCAAGCTCGGCGTCAGGTATGGTGCACACACCCTCGCACTGTCGCATCAGCGTAACAATGGCGATGACGATTTCGACTATTTACGTCAATCAGACTCGATATTCGTCGACAACTCAATTCAGTACAGCGATTTCAACTCGCCAAAAGAACGCTCTTGGATGCTGCGCTACGACCTAAACATGACCGACTACGGTATTCCAGGCCTTTCGTTCATGACTCGCTATGCCAAAGGCTCTGGCGCGGACTACTCTAATGCCAATCAGTTTTACATGCGTACCGATGACAATGGCAATCCGCTCACCAATCAGAAACGTTGGGAGCGTGACATTGAGGTTAAATACGTAGTGCAAACAGGAGCTGCCAAAGACCTTTCTTTGAGATTGCGCCAAGCAAATACACGAGCAACTGCTTTCGAATCGGATTTGGATGAAGTGCGCCTGATCGTTGAATACCCACTTTCGGTACTATAAGCCATTGCGTTGCTCTGCTACTCCTCCAGCCGGAACTTCTGAAAAGCAAATCGCTAGTTCAACGAATTCACCTTGAGTTGCTTAAATGCTCCTTTGGTAAAAGGTGAATATTTTACGCCCTTCGGGGCGTTTTTTTTTTACTAAAATTCCAATACCTGTTCAAGGATGTGCATGGCATCCCGATGGAGTTCATGGCTGCACCAGTGGCCCACGTCCTCAACGTGAGAGTCGACCCCATCATCTGAACGGAACAGAGCGCCCACGACAAATAGAACAACCCAATATTTCATAAGGTAAATTCACCTAATGGGGGAGGGTCCGCAATTGACAAACCCAGATGGCGACACATTAACCTGCGAGGTTATCAAGCGTATTGCTTAACAATTACAAGTCCGTTATTTAAGCCACGGACAGTTAGTTTTGATTTACCATTCCCCCCAATGATGACTGCGCACTTGCGTGGTTAAAACTGCTGAGTAATATCGAGACAAAATCCAATGCGAATTCTGGTAATTGAGGATGAAGTAAAAACTGCTGAATATGTACGCCAGGGCCTCACTGAGTGCGGATATGTAGTGGATTGCGTACATACCGGCTCTGACGGGCTATTTCTGGCCAAGCAGCACATGTACGAACTCATTATTCTAGATATCAATCTTCCAGAGATGGATGGTTGGCAAGTTCTAGAACTATTACGACGGAAAGATTGCTCTTCGCGTATTATGATGCTCACTGCCCGCAGCCGACTAATCGATAAAGTCAGAGGTTTGGAGAATGGAGCTGATGACTACCTAATTAAACCCTTCGAATTCCCCGAATTGCTTGCTCGAGTTCGCGCATTGATGCGTAGGTCGGATAGTGCTGCATCTGTAGAAATTATTCGCGTAGCTGACCTTGAGTTGGATCAAAGCCGCCACAGAGCGTTCAGAGATGGTCAGCGTATAGACTTAACAACAAAGGAGTTTGCTCTGCTGCACTATCTAATGCGGAATACGGGCATTGTTCTGAGCCGCACACAAATCATATCTCAAGTGTGGGATATGAATTTTGACTGCGACACTAATGTCGTTGAGGTTTCCATAAGAAGACTTAGAGCCAAGATGGACGACCCTTTTGAGAGTAAGTTAATTCACACACTTAGAGGCGTGGGATATGTTCTAGAAAAACGCTAGATTTACATTATTAAAAATAATGAACGTGCGAATAATATTTGATGCTTTCAAATAATGCCCCGTTCAAAATCCTTGGTAGCAATATAAAGCGCTCAAATTCAGACTATTAAAAGTGTTCGTTCAGGAGGGTGTTTTTAGCAGAGCAGTCAGGAAAGCCTTAAATTTTAATATGTCGCCAAATTCATGCTCCCAAGTGGCGCTCCGCAGATTCACTACTTTGAGATTGACATCATCGAAATGGCGCCGCCATAGGGCAATTACTTGTCGAATACTGCAGAGAAAATCTTACTGCCGCCTTGTTGTTGGTCTTGTAAAGACCTGTAAGCCTTCAGCCACTTCCCGGCCTCCCGCTCAGCTCTTGTTCTCTCGAACAGCATCTGGGTCTGAGACTCAAGTGCTAACTCAAAGCGCTTCTTAAGATCAATGTTTTCTTGTTTTATCTCTTCAATTTTTTTTGGCAGCCTCACCACGTTGAGGCAATTTTCTTTTTCCATTTTTTAAAACTATATCCCTCACTTAATAATATTTAGTATTTGATCAAGCTATGAGGGATCGAGACCTACCAGTCTCGTCGTCTACGGCGGACAACGTGAATTCTACCTTGGCTTTGCGCTGCATTTCTAAATTTTTATGATTACGGGGCACGTTGTTTACCAGCCTCTCAAAAGCATCGCTTATAATATCAAGCTCGTCAATAGAGCGTTTTCGAAAATTAGTCATTGATATTAAATTGCCGCCTATTCCGACTAATTACCCAAAGACAAAATCCTTATAGTTTTTCGCCTGTTCAGCCTGTTTACGGATAACAGCGAATGAAGATTCACTCTTAGGCATATCCGAAGTCAAGAAATTCGAATATTCTGAATATCGATATTTCCAGAATGATAAATGGCTTCTGTTAATAATAAAAAATTGACATCCTAAACATACGCTAAGCTGCTGAGTTTTATAATTAGGTGCTCTACCTATCGGGGCCTTCTTCCGCATACTCGATGTCACTGCAACTGCGAATCATCTAGAGGAAGACCAGTGGCGTGCGGTGCGAACCAGATAACCAATCCTTTTTCAAACAAAAAAGTGTCTAACATCAGCCCATCCTTGGGCCTTATTTTGACCCTTTTGCTATCGTGGATACCACATAAAGCGTTAACCAAAGTAGGAGAAAATCCTCTTCTAACAACAAACTTTGACTGACGGGAGGAGGCCACCATAACAACCACTGTCGAGTCCGCGACTAGACAATAGGCGCGTCCAGGAAAGTAAAATCCAACCTAATCTGTTGCCGCTGACCGAAAACTGACCCATTGGGTCAGTTTTCAATCGGCGCCAACATACGACAATTTCGCGGGCATCCGACAGAGCTTCGGCGGCACGTTTGAAATCTGACATCAGAAAGCTCCTCGGTAAGGAGCCAGGAGACTTAAGCGAACTTGGGACTGATCGTCGACTTGCGCCTCAGGTAGAGGGGAGCGTACATCTGGTGACTGGCTGATTTGGGAGCCGGCACTGATATCCTAGGGCGGTGATTTTCCAAGCGCTTTTTCGAGAACCACACCTGTGATGTCTTTTTTTTGCGAAGGTCCAGCTCTCCCATTTTGTAAACACCGCGAGAGGTGCGATATACAACAGCACTTTCTTGAGTTGCTATGCCTTGGAAGCAAATAATTTGGTCCAGGTCCTCCAAACTCCATCTGCCGGAACGGGTCAGGGCTGGTGGGCACAGCATCTGCACGTGACTGATGACAACGTCAGGAGCAGCATTCATATAGTACTGAAGTTCATACGCACAGCTGACCATCGCAGCGCGATCACTCATCCCTGTCTGGGCTGAGGTAATGGTGATAAGAAATCCCACCCCCTCTAGTTCACAGTGTGTCCTAGTGAAAACTTTACGTTCTGCAGGGTCAAGTATGTATATCAATTGCCAACCCATTCCCGATTCAGTCCGTGCCGCTCGTACACTCACAGTGGAAAAATATTCGGTATCGCAGGACTCATCTCGACTGCGTTGTGAGTGTTTGAGGATTTGTAGAACGTTCCTGGAAGGATGAGGATTCCAAGCTTACGCGCTATATATGCATTTTATACCCCCACGATGTGATGCGTCAAAGCGTGGCTTTATTCTCTCTTTTGTGAGTACACGGAAGAGAGATGGATTATTTGGAGGCTTTGGGGCAGGTCATAAGGGAAGTCCGGGTTGCTGCTGGGCTCAGTCGAGAGGGCTGTGCACAAGTCCTAAATCGAGATCATCTTGCCAAGGTCGAACAAGGACGCCTGGCCATTTCTGTTCTCAAACTCTATTCTTTATGCGAATGCCTAGGCATCTCCCTCAGCCTTGTGCTTATGGCTGTGGAGGCGCGCATGGTTGGTATCGACCTTGAAGCCTATCGGCATCAGCAAGAACGTGATTTAAACCGACTTGTCGGAGCTGGCCTGCTGAGTAGTGTTATCAATCATGGTGCGAGCCGCGGGGTACGTGGAAAGCGGGCAGAAGATAATCGTTTGGCCATCCAGACTTTGCAAACCGAAGGATTAGCAAAAATGGAGATCGTTCGTAGACTGGGTGTCAGTCGCGCCACAGTCGACCGTTATTGGCTGAAGCGATGAGCGACCAAACACTCCCGAGGGGGTTGTAATTTTAAAAATATTCCAAACATTCCCATTATGCTGGAGCTTAGTTTGCATAAGCTCCAAACGCTTACTAAACGGTCAATCACGTTCGAAGGCTCTGACCTATTTCATCCTTCAGTACCAGTGGCTTCAGAAAGCTCGCTCAAAGCGCCCACATTGTTTTTGAAAGCTGCTGCAAACACTGAGCGATTTTTAGCCATGTAGATGCTCACATCCTCTGCGTGTTTCTCAGATAGCCCCGGTACATGCTTCATCAGTGTGTCCGTCAGCAGCTCCGCCAGCTCAAGCATTTGATCATGCGCATCAGCGAGTTTGCGGTCCACAAAAGTAGTCTCCAGGTCTCGGGTACTGCGATAAAGAGTCTCAACTGCCATTTTGGCCTCGTCGTCTGTCTGTCCAGCGTGTATGAGGAAGCATTTGTTCAAATCAAATGCTGGCCGATGAATCTTGCGAACTGTTGCGCTAAAGCCCTACGAGCTAACTAGGCAGGGTGGCAAAAGCGAAAACTAGGCAGGATAATTGGTTTCGAAGGACAATATTTCTCCATCTGGATACGTAGGCTGCTGATACTACGGCAGTTTTAGATGCAGCTACCCCGACCAATGGCCTATCTAGGCAGTCCGCTAGTCCGCAAAACGATATACAAACGCTCCAGATCTCGGCTGCTGCGGTATACCACTTCGACGGCCATTCACCACCTCACATGCCTTCACGATAGTTGTCTTTTGCGACTACTGTATTTATATACAGCTAAAAGGGTAAGCCAAACCGTGGGGTTTGGGTAGCAGTTTTTTAATGTAGCCCGGAAATACAGGTTTGGAGTGTCCCATGTCACCCTGCCATCATCTTATCTCTGCCTCTGGCCTTTTTTCTGCATGCAGAACAACCGTCACGTCCAAGCCGCATTATCCGGTCGAGCCGACCTAAGGAAGCATCATCGTGAAAATCAACTGGGCCGAAAAGCTGCGTCAGAATGTCCACGGGCTGGCCGAGTCGCTGGGCAATCTATTTGTCGAGTCGTTCCATTACCTGGCGTTGTTCGCCATCGGTGCGGTGACCGCCTGGGCGGCGGTGATGGAATTTCTGGGGATGCTGGAGAACGGGCACATCAAGATCGATGACATCTTGCTGTTGTTCATCTACCTGGAATTGGGCGCCATGGTCGGGATTTACTTCAAAACGAACCTACCTGAATCTAACATTTTTTCTTATAGGCAAAAAAAGGGTGAAACCCCTATGATTTCTGGTCTTTGGCGCGCTTGAAGGCGGGCTAGGCTGTTTTTTTCTGTGATGGATGGTGTGAGCTATGAGTGAAATTCGTGGGATTGAGAAGCTGCGCAAAAGCTTGCACAGTGGCGCTGATTCGGTAGGAAATTTGGTGGTTGAGGCTTTCCACTACCTAGCTCTGTTCGGCATTGCGGCTATAACGGTATGGGCCGCTATCAGTGCCTTTATAGGTATGCTGGGGCAAGAGAAAATCAGCGTTGATGACATTCTATTGCTATTCATTTATTTAGAATTGTTAGCAATGAGCGGGATTTATTTTAAAACAAATCATATGCCCTTGCGATTTTTGCTGTACATCGGCGTGACTGCATTAATTCGGCTTTTGATTAGCGATGTTTCGCACCATAACGCGCCGGACCTTGGCATTATTTACGTGTGTGGCGGGGTGCTTCTTTTAGCCCTTTCGATTCTCGTTGTTAGGTTTTCGTCTTCTAAATTTCCATCAGTGAAAGAAAAAATAGAAAGCTGATGTGTGTTTGTTAGGGTTTGTAATTTTTTAGTAAGGACTTATGTCTTTCTTGTTGTTTGATTTGTTGATTTGTTAAGGTTTTTAAG
>NZ_JBWKXO010000073.1:0-16946 GCF_059423025.1 Pseudomonas sp. GW704-F2
GGCGGTGGATCAGTCAGCTCTCTGTAGCTGATCCACCGCTATCGGGGGCAAGCCCCCTCCCACATTAAGATTGCATTTCAAACAGGCATCAACGCACGCCCGAAGCCCTCAGCGCCGCCGGCGTGTAGTCCGCCGCCTTGGCCGCAAACCCGAACACAAAACTGCTCTTCTCCTCATTCTTCATACCCAGGGCGATGTAGCGTCCGGCGATGAGGTCGTACAGGGTTTCCACGGTGTAGGCCGGCACCTGATGGTCGTAGTAGAACTGCGCATGACCTTCGGCGACACGCCACAGTTGGCCGCGGCCGTCATAGTGATCCACCAGCGCGACCTGCCAGCTGTCTTCGTCGATGTACATGTGGCGCTTGGCATAGATGTGCCGTTCGCTCGGCTTGACGGTGCCGACCACTTCCCACACGCGGTGCAGCTCATAGCGGGTCAGGTCCTGGTTGATATGCCCGGCCTTGATGATGTCGTCGTACTTGAGGTTCGGCGAATCGAGCTTGTAGCTGTTGTAGGGGATGTACATCTCTTTCTTGCCCACCAGCTTCCAGTCATAGCGATCGGGGGCGCCGGAGAACATGTCGAAGTTATCCGTGGTGCGCAGGCCGTCGGACGCGGTGCCCGGGCCGTCGTAGGACACTTGCGGCGCCCGGCGCACACGGCGCTGGCCAGCGTTGTAGATCCAGGCCAGGCGCGGTTCCTTGACCTGGTCGAGGGTCTCGTGGACCAGCAGCACGTTGCCCGCCAGCCGCGCCGGGGCCGTTACCGATTGCTTGAAGAAACTCAGCACGTTGGCGGCCTTGGCCGGGTCAATATCCGGGATCGCCTGCGGCACCGCGACTTCTTCTTCAAAGCGGATCGGCGTGTAGCTGCCGTTCGTCTGCGGGGTGGCCTGGGTGATGATGCGCCGCAGGTTGCCGCCGTGGTAACGGGTGATGTGGTTCCACAGCACCTCCACGCCATTCTTGGGGATCGGGAACGCGTAGTAGCGGTTGCCGGTGAAGTTCTCCAGGCCGTTGCCGTCGTTGATCGCATGCACGTTGAGGGCGCTGCGCTTGATCGACTCGTAGATATCCGGCGGCAGGTTGACCGTGCGGTGGCTCGGGTACACCGGGATCTTGTAGGTCTCCGGGTAACGCTTGAACATCGCCACCTGGCCGTCGGAGAGTTTGTCCTTGTATTTGTCGACGGTCGCGGCGGTGATCACGAACAGCGGTTTTTCATTGGCGAACGGGTCGGCGAGGAAGCCCTTGCTGTCCACCGCACCGGCATTTTTCGGAATGCCGCCGGTCCAGGCCGGGATCGAGCCGTCGGCGTTACCGGCCTTTTCGGCGCCGACCGGGGTCAGGCTGGTGCCGAGCTTGGCGGCTTCTTCGGGCGACACGGCCGCCATGACGTTGGCGGCCAACACACTCAGGGCCATCACAGCAATTAACTTACGCATAGAGTCTTGTCCTTCTTTAAGCCAAATCAGAAGTTCACGCCGAAGCTGAGGGCGAGGAAGTCGCGGTCGGTCAGGGTGTTGTAGTCGCCACCAAAAAAGTCGGTGTAACTCAGGCTGGCGGTGTAGGTGTTGCGATAGTCCGCATCGACGCCGACGCTGATCGCCTTGGCGCCCTGGTTGAACAGGCCGTTGGGGCCGTAGCCGTTGACGTCGTGGGACCAGGACAGGTTGGGCTTGAGGTTCACCCCGGCAAACACGTTGTTGTAGTCGAGGATGGCGCGGGCACGATAACCCCAGGAATTGGCCGTGACGAAACCGTCGGTGTCGCCACCGTAACCATAGGCGCCGTATACCGAGTCGCGGCCGTAGCGCAGTTTGCTTTTCGCTTCCAGCCCGCCGACGTGGACGAAGGCGGCCTCTCCCACCAGGGTCAGGCGTTCGGCCCCCAGTACCTGGTCGAAGAACTGAGTCATGGTGCTCTGGATCTGGGTGATTTCCTTGCGCCGGTAACCGGCGTTGTCGGCGCCGAACGAGCTGTGGATCGGCGAGGCGGTGTTGCCGGCAATCGGGTTGACCAGGGCCAGGGTCAGGTCGGTGGTGTTGAGTTGCACCGGCGCATTCGGGCGGTAGCTGATTTCCCCGGTCCAGGCCGTGCCGGTGGGCAAGGTGGTGGAGAAGCTGGCGCCGTACAGGCGAATGTCTTCCGGGTAATCGAGATAGTACTGGCCACGGCCGAGCATGGTGCTCTGGGCCAGGGCCGAGCCGGTGCCTGGCGCAATGGCGTTGGCAGCGTTGACGATGCGCCCGATGGTGGCCAGGTTGGTGTTGGCGGTGAGGGTGCCGACGGTCGGCGTGCGGCTGTGATAGTTCATGAAGTACAGGCCGTACTCGGTGTCGTCGCCCAGCCAGCGCAAGGCCGCGCCGAATTGGCCGCCATCGCGGGCATCACGGTCCTTGGCGCGCTGCACCACGACGCCTTCACGCGTGACCTCAAAGCCCTGGCCGAACGCTGCGGCCACCGGTTGCAACGGCGCAATCGCCGGGCTGCCGACCGTGTAGTTACCGTTGCAACCGTGGGCCGCCACGTCGCCACCAAAGAACGTGCCGCAGTTATCCAGCACGGTGTTTTCCCAGTTCAACTGGTAGAAGCCTTCTACCGTCAGTTGGTTGGTCAGGCTCTGGGAGGCGAACAGCATATTGACCGGTATCAGCCCTTCCTTGATCTCGGCGCCGGGGCGGCGGAAGGCCGATACGTCGATGGGGTTGATGCTGTTGATGGAGTTACCGATGAACGTACTCTCGCCCCAACTCACCACCTGCTTGCCGACGCGCACGTTGCCCGGCAGGTCGGCGATGGAATAGTTGTGATAGACGAACGCATCCAGCAGCTCGTAACCGGAGGAGCGCGCACCTTCGTCGCGATGGTGATTGCTGATCTGCTTGAACTCACGGTCTTCGTCCTGCAGCTCGAAGTCGTACCAGTACTTGCCGCGCACGAACACGCCGCTGTCGCCGTACTTGAGTTCCAAGTCGTGGATGCCTTTGAAGATCTTGGAGAAGGTCTCGCCCTTCTTGAAGTTCAGTCGCCCGTCATCCCCGGTGGAGGCCTGCCCCGTGCCGCCATTGGACACGCCCACCAGTTTCTTGTCGGCATCGCGCATGCCCCAGCTGGCGCCGACCGACAGCGAGGAATCGAATTGCCCTTCGATCTCGCCGATGTTGAACGAAACAGCCTGTGCCTGGGCACAGCATCCCAACGCAACCGCGGCGGCCAGCGCCTGCGGCGTGAAGATGGCGCGCATTGTTGTTTTTGTCATGCGTCTTCCCCGGTGAGTGACAGAAGGCCCCACCCTACTGCCGCCCTTCGGGAGCGATAAGCGCACCAAGGAGGTATTCGTGTTGTCGCCCGAAAGGATTAACGCCGCTCTGGCGCGGCTCTGCGCGGGGGCATGCGCCCCATGGATGGCGGGTTATCAGGCCGGTGGATGGCGCCAGGGGGTGACTGTTGTCATATCCGTAACAGTCCTTGTCCTGAAGCGCTATTACTCATTTTGTTACAACCCTCTATTCTTGCCTGGCTTTCAGGGCAAACGGCCCGCTCCCACCTTCGGGAGAACAGCTGAAATTCGACGGATTGGCTACTGTATTCAATCTGTTACCGGTGTTCACTGACGTTGAGTCTGTCGCTCCTTGATCCAACGTCTTACTTTGGCCGCTGCTTTGCAGCGGCCTTTTTTATGCCTGAAAAAAACGGGGCGCCGTCAGCGCCCCGCAGTATTGCTGGTGTATCCGGCAATGATCAGAGGCTGAACTTCTGCAAATTGGCCATCATCTCCTTCAAAGCCTCGATTGTGTCCTTGGGATGCACCGCGCCTTCGAAGTCACAGATCTGTTGCCAGTGCGCGGCCACGTCGTCCGGCGAGAACCCGGCTTCCGGGTCGAAGCCCACACCCAGGCTGCGTTCCCAGCGGGTCTTGCCGATCCAGCCGCCGCCCACTTCGAACAAGCCTGAGGTTTCCTGGCACGCCTCGCTGCCCAGGTACACCACCAGCGGGCTGACCAGTTCCGGCTTGAGGCGCTCGAACACCTGCGGCGGGATCAGGCCTTCGGTCATGCGCGTGCCGCCGGTGGGGGCGATGGCGTTGACCAGAATGTTGTTCTTGCGCCCTTCCAGCGCCAGGGTGCGGGTCAAACCATACAGGCCGAGCTTGGCCATGCCGTAGTTGGACTGCCCGAAGTTGCCGTAGATGCCCGACGTGGACGCAGTAAAAATCACCCGCCCATAGCTTTGTTCACGCAGATGAGGCCAGGCGGCGCGGGTGACTTTGTAGGCACCTTCGACATGCACCCGGTAAACCAGGTCCCAGTCGCTGTCGTCCATTTTGTGGAAGGTCTTGTCGCGCAGGATGCCGGCGTTGTTCACCACCACGTCGATACGGCCGAACGCATCCAGAGCGTTCTGTACGATTTTCTCGCCGTCGGTGACGGAATCATGGTTGGCTTCGGCGATACCGCCGGCTTCGCGGATTTGTGCGACCACACGGTCGGCCGCCGACGCATTGGCGCCCTCGCCCTGGGTGGAACCGCCGAGATCGTTGACCAGCACTTTGGCCCCGTGCCTGGCGAACAGCAGCGCATGGGCCCGGCCCAACCCGCCGCCGGCACCGGTGACGATCACGACCTTATCCTGGAACTGCACTGACTCACTCATACCGAACTCCAATGGCGACGATGGGAATGGCTCGAGTGTCAGGCACGGCGCCTGCGGTCACAATAAATACGGCCACGGCTGAATGGTGCGCGATAAGGCAGCAGGATGATCGCCTGTTTCAGGAATAGGCCATGCGCGGCGGCGCGTGCGCGATCTGCTGTCGGAACTCCAGGTAATGCTTGAGCACCTGCACCGGCGCTTCGATCTGCGGGTAGTGGCCGATATTGGCCAGCAATACCGTGTCGGCGTGGGGCACCAACTGGCGGTAACGCTCGACCATGTGCGCGCCGGAAATCGGGTCGAACTCGCCGTCGATCACCCGCAGCGGCACGTCGCCACGTTGCAGGGCGCCCACCCAACGCTCACGCAGGCGACGGCGCTGGGGAATGTAGTTGATCAGTTTATGCAGGATGCGCGGCCCGTCATTACAGTCGATCAAGCTCCAGAAATCATCGAGGGCACTCTCACTGGGGCGGGTCTGTGCGCCGAAGATCTGGCTGAAGCTGTCGGACAAGGCATTGCGCCCAAATGTGCGACCGATCATCCAGCCCAAGGGGCTGAGCAGCAGTTTCTGCACCAGGGCCAGGCGATGGGTTTCGGGGAACAGCCCGCCATTGAGGAACACGCAACTGGCCATCTGGAAGCGGCCTTCGTGATGCCGCGCCAATAACTCCTGGGCGACGCTGTCCCCGTAATCATGGGCCAGCACATGCACCGGTTGTCGCACATGCAGGTGGTCGAGCAGCGCCTGTTGCAGATCCGCCTGTTCCAACAGGCAATAGTCGTGATCCAGCGGCTTGGCCGAATCGCCAAACCCGAGCATGTCGCAGGTGATCACCAGGTTGCGCTGGGCCAGGGGCTGCCACAGGTAATGCCAGTCCCAACTGGCGGTCGGGAAGCCATGGATCAGCAGCAGCGGCTCACCCTGCCCGGCCACCCAATAGCGAATGGTGTGGCCACGAAAAACAAAACTCTGGCCGCACTTGCGCCAGGCTCTGAGTGGAATTTCGGCGAGAGGCATCAACTTTTATACCCTGGATCTTGCAGGTCCAATTTACGCAGCAGCGCCGGCCAGGCCAGCGCGCCCCCCATACCTTGGGCGCTCTTTGTGACAGCCGCCACCATCGCCCTGGCCCCGGCGAGAATCTGTGGGTCGATGGCGATCAATTCAGCCCCGCCGTTGCGCGCAAGCACTTGGATATCACAGGCGCGCTGAAAGGTGAACATCATCAAGAAAGTGTCGGCGATGGTCGCGCCGCAGGTCAGCAGGCCATGGTTGTGCAGCATCAGGAAATTGTTGTCGCCAAGGTCGGCCTGCAAACGGGCTTTTTCCTCGTGGTTCAGCGCCACGCCTTCGTATGCGTGATAGGCCAGGCTGGACAACACGAACAAGGACTGCTGGCTGATCGGCAGTATGCCCTGCTTCTGCGCAGACACCGCAACCCCCGCCGCCGTATGGGTATGCAACACGCACTCCACGTCGTGGCGCACTTCGTGGATGGCGCTGTGGATGGTGTAGCCGGCCGGGTTGATGTCGTAGGGGCTGTCCATCCGTTTGTTGCCGGCTTGGTCGACCTTGATCAGGCTCGACGCCGTGATCTCGTGAAACATCATCCCATAGGGGTTGATCAGGAAATCATCGGTGCCCGGCACCTTGGCCGAGATATGCGTGAAAATCAGATCATCCCAGCCGTGCAGGGCGACCAGGCGATAGCACGCAGCCAGATCGACGCGCGTCTGCCATTCGGCGGCGCTGACCTGATCTTTGACACTCTGTGGCGATACAACGGGGGCTAGGCTCACGGCAACGACCTCCTTGACGCACTTTCTTATTATTTTTTAAGTGAAGGGTCAGTGTAGTCAGACGTCGTGGCGCAGGTAGTTGCCTTCGCAGCCAGCTTGATGGCCGCACGAGTCAGCCATGAGAATAGTTTAAATCTGTCCAAGTTACGTCAGAGAAGTGCCGCCAACAAAGGCGCGGCAAACAGGTTGAGCAGCCCCGTCAACACCATCATCAGGCCTGCGACAGAGCCCTCTTCGCCCCCCACTTCATGGGCCCGGCTCACGCCCGCGCCGTGCGCGCCCACCCCAAACAATGCCCCGCGTGCCAAAGGCGTGCGCAGCGGCAGCCACTTGAGCAGCACCCCCCCGAGCATGGCGCCGAACACGCCGGTGAACATCACGAACACCGCCGTCAGTTCCGGCACGCCGCCGAGGTCGGAAGACATCGGCATGGCAAACGGTGTGGTGATCGAACGCGGCACCAGCGACATCGTCACCGCACTGTCCAGCGCCAGCGCCTTGGCCAGGCCGAACGAGGTGCCGATGGACGCCGCGCTGCCGGCCAGCATCCCCAGCAGCAAGGCCGACCAATACCGCGCCAGCAAACGTCGCTGCTGCCAGATCGGCACCGCGAACGCCACCGTCACCGGGCCCAGCACCAGCATCAGCCAATGGGTGTCGCTGGCGTATTCGGCATAGGCGGTGTGCATCGGCACGGCCACCGCGAGCAGCAGCGCGGGCACCAGGATCAGCGGCGACAACAGGTAGCGCCCGGTCCGACGGTAGATCCAGCGACTGAAGAAATACGCGCCCAGGGTCAGGGCAAGCCAGAACACCGGCATCAGTTCAAGCTTCATGGCGCAGCTTCCAGCGACACACCATTTCCACGGTGAAGGCCGTCACCAGCATGACCGCCAGGGTGCTGAAGCCGATCACCAGCAGAATCCGCCAACCGTCATTGCGCACCAGGCCGCCGTAGTCCAGCAGGCTCATCAAGGCCGGAATAAAGAACAACAACATTTCCGCCATCAACACGCCCGCCCCCAGTTGCAGGGCCGCCGGCTTGACCAGGCCGGTGGCGAAAGCCGCCAGCAACAGGCCCAGGCCCATCACCCCACCGGGGATGGGCCACGCCAACCAGGCCACCAGTTGCGTACCGAGCAGGTAGATGGCCAGCAGCACGACCAATTCAGTCAGCAGACGGCCGACGTGTTTGAAGCTTAAACGTTTCATGGGCTTTGGGTCCTCGTAGGCCTCCATTTTAGAGAGAGCGCTTCCATCCCCACAGCGAATTGTTAGACTGCCAACTATTCCAAACTGGAATCGAACCCATGGAATTCAAACAGCTGCGCAGTTTTGTCGAAGTCATCCACCGCGGCGGTTTTACCCAGGCCGGGAAAACCCTGCACATCAGCCAGTCCGCCGTGAGCAAACAGGTCGCACAGCTGGAACACAGCCTGGGCACGCCGTTGCTCGACCGCATCGGCTCGCAGATCCGCCTGACGGCCGCCGGCCAGGTTGTGTTGCAACGCGCCGAAGCCATGCTGCGCCTGCAGAACGAGTTGCTCAGCGAGCTGGACGACATGCAGCACCTGACCCGTGGCGAGTTGCGCCTGGGCTTGCCGCAGTTGGGCGGCGATACGCTGTTTGCCGACCTGTTCGCCGAGTACCGCCGGCGCTATCCGAACGTCACCATCCAGTTGCTGGAGGGCGGCAGCCGCAGTATCGAGCAGGCGATTTTGAGCGGCGAGCTGGAAGTGGGCGGCAGCTTGAAACCCAGCGACCCAGCATTCGCCTGGCAAGACTTCTGCGATGAGCCGCTGGATGCCTTGCTGCCGATGAACCACCCCTTGGCACAGAACGCCCAGGTGCGCCTGGAAGAATTGGCAGACACACCGTTCCTGATGTATCAGCGCAGCTTTGTCTTGAACGACCGCTTGACGCAGGCGTGTCAGCGAGTGGGCTTTACGCCGAAGGAAGGAGGCCGCAGCGGCCAGGCGGATTTTCTCGCCGCCCTGGTCGCGGCCGGTCAAGGCGTGGTGCTGTTGCCCAGCGTGGTCGCTCGCGGGCTGGTGCGGCCCGGGGTGGTGCGCCTCACGCTGAAGGCGCCCGACTTCCTGCGCTGGGACATCGCGTTTGTCTGGCGTGAGGGCGCCTATCTGTCGAAAGCCGCCCAGGCCTGGCTGGCGTTGTTGCGGGAGTTTCCGGTCAGCCGCGCAGGGCAGTGATCAACTCGGCCAGCCAGGGCTCGGCGTCGGTTTCCGGGGTGACGCTTTCGCTGGCGTCCAGGCGCAGCATCGGCCGCACTTCGCGCACGCCCAACTCACTGAACAGCTCGCGCATGTGCTCGCCGCCGGCGCAGAAGGTATCGCCATAGCTGGCGTCGCCCAGGCCGATGACCGCACCCGGCAAACCGCGCCAGGCCGCGGGCAACTGGTCGCGAATGCTCGAATACAGCGGTTGCAGGTTGTCCGGCAGTTCGCCCATGCCGGTGGTGGACGTCACCGCCAGCAACGCCTGCGGGGCGAAGGCCAACACGTCCGCCAGGGTCGCGCGCGGGTTGTGCCAAGCCTCGAAGCCGGCCGATGTAAGGATGTCGGCAGCGTGGCGGGCGACTTCTTCAGCCGTGCCGTACACCGAGCCGGAAAGAATGGCGACTCTCATCAATACTGATCCTGTCATTGAGCGAAAGCCTGGGATATTACCAGCTGGGGCAAATATTTCGGCGCGTGCCGTGCAACATTCAAGACTTGCCATAAACTGGCAGTTCAAGCACACGCCAGGGACCGCGCAATGATTAACGCCAAGCTGCTGCAAATGGTCGTCAACGCTTCCAACGATGGGATTGTCGTGGCCGAGCGGGAAGGCCGGGACAAACCGCTGATCTACGTCAACCCGGCATTCGAGCGCCTGACCGGTTACACCCTGGACGACGTCCTGTATCAGGACTGCCGCTTCCTGCAGTCCGGCGACCGTGATCAACCGGCGCTGATGGCCATTCGCGAAGCACTGGACAGCGGCGGCGCCTGCCGGGAAATCCTGCGCAACTATCGCAAGGACGGCAGCCACTTCTGGAACGAGCTGTCGCTTTCAACGGTGTACAACCATGCCGACAAGCAGACCTATTTTGTCGGTGTGCAAAAGGACGTGACCTTGCAGGTCAAGGCCCAGCAGCGCGTCGCGCAATTGGAGGCGGAGTTGGCGCAGGTCAAGGCCGAGCTGGCAGCGATCAAGGCGACGAGCGGATCTAACAAAACTTAGAAAATGATGTCTTTAGAGCGGATAATGGCGTTTTAACACTCTCCCCCTTGAGCAAGATCAATGCAACGCGACGCGCTTCTGACTCAGGACGAGTTGGATTTCATTCAGGACATGCAGCACAACCCCCAACTCAACCTGCGGGATGCATCGTCGAGCCTGACCGTCAACGGCGCTGCGCAGCTTCGCGATTTGCTCACTCGGCTGGCCGCCCACGATCACGTCACCCTCCAGGCGCAATTCGACAACCAGCAACTCACCTTCCCGCTGCAGTTGGTGGAAGACGAGTTTCATGCCGTGCATTTACGCCTGGGCGTGCCGAGCATTTTTGAAGACGGGCCCATGATTCGTCCGTGGCGCCTGGCTCTTGAAACGCCAGTGGCGCTGGAAAATGTCAGGGGCAACCCGAGTGCGCTGTGGGTGCATGAGGTTTCGTTCAAGGGCGTGCTGGTGGAGATCCGCGGCCGGATCAAGACGCCGAAGACCTTTGCCCTGTGGTTCAGCCCTTCCGGCTATGAACGCATTGCACTGCGCGGCACGCTGGAGCGGGAAACCGCACGGGGACTGTTTGCCTATCGCCTGGGCCAGAACAACCCGGATGAGACCGAGCGCCTGCGCCAATTCATCCTGCACCAGCACCGCCTGGTACATCCGCAGATGCACGCCTGACCTTCAGGTATCCAGGTTACCGCTGAGAAATTGCTGCAAGCGCCGTTGCATCAAGCGTCCTTCATTGCCCAGGCAGCCAACGGCGGAGCCCGTCAGATCGGCCTGGGCCAGGTCTGACGCGGCACCGGCAAGAAACAGCGGGCAATCGAGGGTCAACGCCAGGCGGTTCAAACGCCCGGCCAACGCTTGGGTGTGTGAGTAATTGGAGAAGAGGACCAGCGCCTCGGGTTGCGTCTTTTCACACACCAGCGTCAATTCATCGAAAGGCTGACCCATCCCCAGCACCTTCACGGCCAGATCGTCTCGACCGATCAACAGCCCCGCCACCAGCAATTCCAATTTACGGCACTCGCCGGGAATGGCCGCGAGCAATACCCGTGGCGCCGCCGACGCACACACCAGTTGCAAACGCTGCAACACCCGCACCCGCAGGAAGTTGTCGAAGAACAGCCATTCACTGGCTTGGCCGAAGCGCCCCTGATGACGCAACAGGTCGTTCCAAAGAGGCATCAGGATGTCCTGGAACGCCACGTTGAGCGGGTAGGTGGCGATCACCTGGTTGTACAGTTGCTCCAGTTGACGATCATCGAACGCGCCCACGGCCAGCACCAGGCGCGCCTGCCATTGCGGCCATTCGCCTTGCTCGACCGTGTCGTGCTCGACACGCACGGCGGCGGCCTGCTGATCGTCACGCGCAAGGATCTTGCCCACTTTGCTCACGGCCACGCCACGTTCGATCCAATCGACAATGCGATGAACCGTTTGAATATCGGCCTTGGAGTACAGACGATGCCCGCTTTCGGTGCGCGTGGGTTGAATCAGGCCGTAACGCCGCTCCCAGGCACGCAGGGTGACCGGGTTGATGCCCGTCAATCTCGACACGTCACGAATCGGAAACAACTCATCGGAATCGGCAGGGCTGGGGGCGGTAGATTCGCGAACAGGAGCAGTGATTTCGGGCATCAGAGGTCATGAACGTCCGTTTGAAAGTGAGTCCCATTTAACGCCTTTACCGCGATGTATATCAAGGTGTGTGCCTATCGGACCGATGTCGCTGGCGTATTTCTGCAAAACAGGAATAATCCTTGCTTACCGATAAAGCGTCGCTGCAACACCCCCGCAGCGTCGTCTGTGCGCCACCTACCCGGTTCAGCGCACCCGTCTATTTGGAGATACACAATGTCTACCTCACCCGTCACCCTGATGGTTGCGCGCCGCGTGGCCAAGGGCCGCTATGAAGAGTTGATGGCCTGGCTGCGCGAAGGCGAGCGACTGGCCACTGACTTCCCCGGCTACCTGGGCTCCGGCGTCCTCGCACCACCGCCCCTTGATGATGAATTTCAGATTATTTTCCGCTTCGCCGACGAAAAAACCCTGCATGCCTGGGAATTTTCCGCCTCACGCAGCGCGTGGCTGAGCCGGGGCAGCGAGCTGTTTGCCGACCCGTCCGAGCATCGCGTGCGTGGCATCGATGGCTGGTTCGGGGCTGCGGGTACACGGCCGCCGCGCTGGAAACAGGCGGTGGCGATCTGGCTGGCGTTTTTCCCGGTGTCGTTGCTGTTCAACTTCGGCCTGGGGCCATTGCTCGGCGGGCTGGACCTGTTCAGCCGCGTGCTGGTCAGCACCTTGGCGCTCACTCCGCTGATGGTCTACTTGTTCATTCCACTCTCGACCCACCTGCTGGTCAACTGGTTGCACCCTTCGCCGCCACGCGCCAAGGCCAGCGAAGCCGCGGCGTGAGTACAGGGGGGCTCGTCACTGGTATGATTTGACCCTGCCAGCGACTCGAGCCTCCCATGACTGCAACGAACGCCCCGATCCTGATCACCGGCGCCGGCCAGCGCGTCGGCCTGCATTGTGCCGAACGCCTGCTCGACGAGGGCCACTCGGTGCTTTTCAGCTACCGCAGCGAACGCCCCGGCGTGCAGGCGCTACGCGAGCGTGGTGCGATCGGCGTGTTTGCCGACTTCTCCAGCGAAGCCGGGATTCTTGCGTTTATCGCCGAGTTGAAGCGTCATACCCAAAGCCTGCGCGCGATTATCCACAACGCTTCGGCCTGGATCGCGGAAACCCCAGGCGACGAAAGCCGTGCCTTTACCGACATGTTCAGCGTACACATGCTTGCGCCGTACCTGATCAACCTGCATTGTTCACCCTTGCTGCATCGCTCTTCACCCGCCGACATCGTGCATATCAGCGATGATGTGGTGCGCAAGGGCAGCCGCCAGCACATCGCCTACTGCGCCACCAAGGCCGGGCTCGACAGCCTCACGCTGTCGTTTGCCGCGCAGTTTGCGCCGCTGATCAAAGTCAACGGCATCGCCCCGGCGATGGTGATGTTCAACGAAGGCGACGACGCGGCCTACCGTACCCAGGTACTGGCCAAGTCGGCACTGGGCATCGAGCCCGGGCCCGAGGTGATTTACCAGAGCGTGCGTTACCTGCTGGACAACCCCTACGTCACCGGTACCACCCTGACCGTCAACGGTGGGCGGCATATCAAGTAAGCCGTTTGTGAGGATGTTGTATGACCTTATCCCTGCCCCACCACTATCGCGAGATCCTTAAAGGCCTGGGTGAAGACCCGGAACGCGAAGGCCTGCTCGACACCCCCAAGCGTGCCGCCAAAGCCATGCAATACCTGTGTCATGGCTATGAGCAAAACCTCGAAGAGATCGTCAACGGCGCGCTGTTCGCCTCCGACAATGACGAGATGGTGATCCTCAAGGACATCGAACTGTACTCGCTGTGCGAGCACCACCTGCTGCCCTTTATCGGCAAGGCCCATGTGGCCTATATTCCGACCGGCAGAGTGCTGGGCCTGTCGAAGCTGGCGCGCATCGTCGACATGTTCGCGCGGCGCCTGCAGATCCAGGAAAACCTCACGCGGCAAATCGCCGACGCCATCCAGGACGTGACCCAGGCCTCCGGCGTGGCGGTGGTGATCGAAGCCAAGCACATGTGCATGATGATGCGCGGCGTGGAAAAACAGAATTCAACCATGAACACCTCGGTGATGCTCGGCGCGTTCCGCGAGTCGAACACCACGCGCATGGAGTTCCTGCAACTGATTGGACGGAGCAAGTAGCAATGCCACAACTTCAACCAGGCATGGCGCGCATCCGGGTCAAGGACCTGTGCCTGCGCACCTATATCGGCATCAACGAGGATGAAATCCTCAACAAGCAGGATGTGCTGATCAACCTGACCATCCTGTATGCCGCCCAGGACGCCGTGCGCGACAACGATATCGACCACGCGTTGAATTACCGCACCATCACCAAGGCGATCATTGCCCACGTCGAAGGCAACCGCTTCGCCCTGCTGGAGCGCCTGACCCAGGAACTGCTGGACCTGGTGATGAGCAACGAGTCGGTGCTGTATGCCGAAGTCGAAGTGGACAAGCCCCACGCGCTGCGCTTTGCCGAATCGGTTTCGATTACCCTGGCGGCCAGCCGCTAACCCCTGGATTTACGTGAGCCCTATGACCGATCAACAACGCCTCGAACTCGAAGCCGCCGCCTTTCGGCGGCTGGTCGCACACCTGGACAGCCGCAAGGATGTGCAGAATATCGACCTGATGAACCTCGCCGGCTTCTGCCGCAACTGCCTGTCCAAGTGGTACAAGGCCGAGGCCGACGAGCGCCAGATCGCGCTGAGCCTCGATGACGCGCGTGAAGTGGTGTACGGCATGCCGTATGCCGAGTGGAAAGCCCAATACCAGCAAGAAGCCAGCGCCGAACAACAGGCGGCGTTCGCCAAAGGAAAACCCCATGACTGACCTGAACACCCTGCGCGCCAGCCTCGACAGCGGCGAACATCTCTTCGCCGACACCTTGGCCTTCGTTGCCGCCGGTTACGACTACCAGCCGCAAGCCTTCACCAACGGCACCGTGGAAAACGCCGCAGGGCAGAACGAAGGTTCGTGCAAGACCCTGGGCCTGGCCTTGCTGGAAGGGTTGAGCGACCAGCACGCCTTGTTGGCGTTTGGCGAGCATTACCGTTCGGTGGTCGCCACGCCTGAGGGCAGTGACCATGGCAATATTCGGGCGTTGATCGCGCATGGGTTGGCGGGGGTGAAGTTTGACCAGCAACCTCTGACTCGCCGCTGATCCAACGTGCAAAGCCGATTTAATGTGGGAGCTGGCTTGCCTGCGATGGCGGCGGTAAATCCTGCATAGACGTTGGCTGACACACCGCTATCGCAGGCAAACCAGCTCCCACAGTGATTGGATTACCAAATTGAGATAGCGATGGATCATCAAATCCCGCGCATAAAACCGGCTTTCGCCGGTTTTTTCATTTCAGCGGGTTCAGACCTAAGCGTTCTGCAAACCGTCGAGGTAACGCTCGGCATCCAGGGCCGCCATGCAACCGGCGCCGGCCGAGGTGATGGCCTGGCGGTACACGTGGTCAGCCACGTCACCGGCGGCGAAGATGCCTTCGATGTTGGTCGCCGTGGCATTGCCTTCGCGACCGCCCTGCACCACCAGGTAACCGTCTTTGGCGTCCAGCACGCCTTCGAACAGCGAGGTGTTCGGGGTGTGGCCGATGGCGATGAACACGCCGTCGACTGTCAGCTCGTCGAAGCTGCCGTCGTTGTTTTTCAGGCGCGCACCGGTCACGCCCATATTGTCGCCGAGGACTTCATCCAGGGTGGCGTTGAGCTTGAGGATGATCTTGCCTTCAGCCACACGCGCGTGCAGCTTGTCGATCAGGATCTTCTCGGCGCGGAAGGTTTCGCGACGGTGAATCAGGGTCACGGTGCTGGCGATGTTGGCCAGGTACAGCGCCTCTTCCACGGCCGTGTTGCCACCGCCGACCACAGCGACCGGCTTGTTGCGGTAGAAGAAACCGTCGCACGTCGCGCAGGCGGACACGCCCTTGCCCATGAACGCTTCTTCCGACGGTAGGCCCAGGTAACGGGCGCTGGCGCCGGTCGCGATGATCAGCGCGTCACAGGTGTAGACGCCGCTGTCGCCGGTCAGGCTGTAAGGCTTTTTCGAGAAGTCGACCTGGTTGATGTGGTCAAACACGATCTCGGTTTCGAAGCGCTCGGCGTGCTCTTTCATACGCTCCATCAGCACCGGGCCGGTCAGACCGTGGACGTCGCCCGGCCAGTTGTCGACTTCAGTGGTGGTGGTCAACTGACCGCCCGCCTGCATGCCGGTGATCAGCAGTGGCTTGAGGTTGGCTCGGGCAGCGTAGACGGCAGCGCTGTAACCGGCAGGGCCGGAACCGAGAATAATCACTCGCGAATGACGGGTATCAGACATGACTCGCTCCTGTCGACCGCCCGGACAACAAGGCGGCTGGAATAAAAAAGGACCGCGAAGCACTTGGGGAAGGCTTGAACTCGCAGATCCTGAAAATAATGGGTGCAGCGTATAGAGGGGGGCAAGATTAAGGAAATACGGAATAACAATCCAGCTCATAGGCAGTATCTATGCAGCAGGCCCAGCTGATCGACGCGTTTGTTTCTGCTGATGTCCTGGCATTGCGCGTGCTTTCGTCCTGAAGGCAAAGCCGGTAAGGTCGGCGCGTTCGTCATTTTGCTCGGAGTTCTCCATGCCCGCCCCTGTTCTTTCCGGTCCGCAATACCTGCGTGAAGGCCTCAAACTGGTGTTGAGCCCCGGCCTGCGCCTGTTTGTGCTGCTGCCGCTGGCGATCAACCTGGTGCTGTTCGTCGGCCTGATCTATTTCGCCGGCCATCAGTTCAGCCTGTGGGTCGACGCATTGATGCCGACGCTGCCCGGCTGGCTGAGTTTCCTCAGCTATATCCTGTGGCCGCTGTTCGTGGTGCTGGTGGTGTTGATGGTGTTTTTCACCTTCACCATGCTCGCCAATGTCATCGCTGCGCCGTTCAACGGTTTTCTCGCGGAGAAAGTTGAAGTGGTGGTGCGTGGCACCGACGATTTCCCGCCGTTCAGTTGGGCCGAGCTGGTGGCGATGGTCCCGCGCACCCTGGCGCGGGAGATGCGCAAGCTGGGCTACTTCCTGCCGCGGGCCATCGGCCTGTTTATCCTGTCGTTCATTCCGGTGGTCAACCTGATCGCCGCGCCGTTGTGGCTGCTGTTCGGCGTGTGGATGATGGCGATCCAATACATCGACTACCCGGCCGACAACCACAAGCTGGGCTGGAACGAAATGCTCGCCTGGCTGCGCCAGAAACGCTGGCAGAGCATGAGCTTCGGCGGCAGCGTCTACCTAGTGCTGCTGGTGCCGGTGGTCAACCTGTTGATGATGCCGGCGGCGGTGGCCGGGGCGACGTTGTTCTGGGTGCGCGAGCAAGGTGCCGAGACGGCGTTGAACACACCGCGATAACGGTACGCTGGCCGGTCGACCGTTGCCGGAACTGATTGTTTTTTGAGGCCACACAACCTGAGCCGACCTTGGGGCAACCGAGGTCGGCAACCAAACCCGTGACAACAGGAGCCTCACGATGATCAGCACGCTTGCCAACCTGCCAACAAACACAGGACTCAGAATCGACCCGCCTCCCATCGGGCCATCCCCCACCCCGCCAACAAACCCAGCACCCTGGCCCGGCCAGCGTCACAAATGGCAGCCATCCCGCAC
>NZ_JBWKXO010000074.1:0-16834 GCF_059423025.1 Pseudomonas sp. GW704-F2
CCGCCCCTCCCACATTTGAATGGGTTCACAATTCAACATGTGGGAGGGGCGGTGCGACGATTCGACTTGCTCCCGATGCCTTCCTGAAAGCCAACAAAAAACCCGCGCCTGTCACCAGTCGCGGGTTTTTCTTAGTGCCTCAAGCGATCAACGCTCCAGCAGAATCCGCAGCATGCGCCGCAGCGGTTCGGCCGCGCCCCACAGCAACTGGTCGCCGACGGTGAACGCGCCCAGGTACTGGGTGCCCATGTTCAGCTTGCGCAGACGCCCCACCGGAACATTCAGGGTGCCGGTGACCTTGGTCGGGCTCAGCTCCTGCATGCTGATTTCGCGGCTGTTCGGTACCAGCTTGACCCAAGGGTTGTGCTGGCTGATCAGCCCTTCGATATCGGCGATCGGCACGTCTTTGTTCAGCTTGATGGTCAGCGCCTGGCTGTGGCAGCGCATGGCGCCGATACGCACGCAGATGCCGTCCACCGGGATCGGGCTCTTGAAGCGACCGAGGATCTTGTTGGTCTCGGCCTGGGCCTTCCACTCTTCACGGCTCTGCCCGTTCGGCAGTTCCTTGTCGATCCACGGGATCAGGCTACCGGCCAACGGCACGCCGAAGTTCTCGGTCGGGTAGGCGTCGCTGCGCATGGCTTCGGCCACACGGCGGTCGATGTCGAGGATCGCGCTGGCCGGGTCGGCCAGTTGATCGGCGACCGCCGCGTGGGTCGCGCCCATCTGCTTGATCAGTTCGCGCATGTTCTGCGCGCCGGCGCCGGACGCCGCCTGATAAGTCATGGCGCTCATCCACTCGACCAGGCCGGCTTCGAACAAGCCGCCCAGGCCCATCAGCATCAGGCTGACGGTGCAGTTGCCGCCGATATAGTTCTTGGTGCCAGCGTCGAGTTGCTGGTCGATGACCTTGCGGTTGACCGGGTCGAGCACGATCACCGCATCGTCCTGCATGCGCAGGCTGGACGCGGCATCGATCCAGTAACCCTGCCAGCCGGCTTCGCGCAGCTTGGGGAACACTTCGCTGGTGTAGTCGCCGCCCTGGCAGGTCAGAATCACATCGAGGGTTTTCAGCTCTTCAATGCTGTAGGCGTCCTTGAGCGGCGCAATATCCTTGCCCACGGACGGCCCTTGGCCACCCACGTTCGAAGTGGTGAAAAACACCGGCTCAATAAGATCGAAATCCTGCTCTTCCAGCATCCGCTGCATGAGCACGGAACCGACCATACCGCGCCAACCGATCAGACCTACACGTTTCATCGCAACTACACCTTGTTAAAAAGTGGGCCGACTTGCAGCAACAACTGCAAGCGGGCCCGAGAGATTACAGATTCCGCAACGCGGCGACTACTGCGTCGCCCATTTCTTGCGTACCGACTTTGGTGCAACCCTGCGACCAGATGTCTCCGGTGCGCAAGCCCTGGTCCAACACCAGGCTCACGGCCTTCTCGATGGCATCCGCCGCATCGCCCAGGTTGAAGCTGTAACGCAGCATCATCGACACCGACAAAATGGTCGCCAGCGGGTTGGCGATGCCAAGGCCTGCGATGTCTGGCGCCGAACCGTGGCACGGCTCGTACATGCCCTTGTTGTTAGTGTCCAGGGACGCCGACGGCAGCATGCCGATGGAACCGGTGAGCATCGACGCCTGGTCGGACAGGATGTCGCCGAACAGGTTGTCGGTGACGATCACGTCGAACTGCTTCGGCGCGCGCACCAGTTGCATGGCGGCGTTGTCGACGTACATGTGGCTGAGTTCGACGTCCGGGTAGTCCTTGGCGACTTCTTCGACGATTTCGCGCCACAGCTGGCTGGAGGCCAGGACGTTGGCCTTATCGACCGAGCAGATCTTCTTGCTACGCACGCGGGCCATGTCGAAACCGACCCGGGCGATACGGCGGATTTCGCTCTCGCTGTACGGCAGGGTGTCGTAGGCCTGGCGCTCGCCATTCGGCAGCTCGCGCACACCGCGCGGCGAGCCGAAGTAGATACCGCCGGTCAGCTCGCGCACGATCAGGATATCCAGGCCCGCCACCACTTCCGGCTTGAGGCTCGACGCGTCGGCCAGTTGCGGGTAGAGGATTGCCGGGCGCAGGTTGCCGAACAGGCCCAGTTGCGCGCGGATCTTCAGCAAGCCGCGCTCAGGGCGGATGTCACGCTCGATCTTGTCCCATTTCGGGCCACCCACGGCGCCGAGCAACACGGCGTCGGCCGCACGGGCGCGGTCCAGGGTCTCGTCGGCCAGGGGCACGCCGTGCTTGTCGATGGCCGCGCCGCCGATCACGTCGTGGCTCAATTCGAAGCCCAGGTTGTACTTGGTGTTGGCCAGTTCCAGGACTTTGACCGCTTCGGCCATGATTTCCGGACCAATACCGTCGCCTGGGAGAATCAGAATCTGCTTGCTCATGCGTTCCTCATTTCATCATGCGACCCGCCCTGGGGCAGGTCGGGAAAAATACTCAGCGTTCGGCCCAAACCACCAGCACGTCGGTGCTGAAGGTGCCGTCGGCTTGAATTTCGTAATAATCGCGGACTTCCTGGCCCATTGCCTGTTGCAGCTCAAGAATCGCCGCACGCAAAGGCGCTGGCGTACGCATGCGCTCGACCCACGAGGTGTATTCCAGGCGCAGGCGCTGGCGGCTGCTGTTGCGCACATGCAGACCGGCTTCGCTGAGCTGGCGCATCCATTCGGCGGCGGAGTAATCGCGCACGTGGCTGGTGTCGCGCAGCACTTCGACGGTTTGCAGGTAAGTGTCCAACAGCGGGCTGCCCGGTGACAAGACATCGACAAACGCCGCCACGCCACCCGGCTTGAGCACCCGGCGCACTTCGCGCAGGGCCAGGCCGAGGTCGCTCCAATGGTGCGCCGAATAGCGGCTGAACACGAAGTCGAATTCGCCATCGGCGAACGGCAAGCGCTCAGCGGCGCCGTGGACCGTGCGGATATTGCCCAGGCCACGGTCTGCGGCAGCGGCGGCGACCACGTCGAGCATCTGCTGGGACAGGTCGTAGGCCACCACTTCTTTTACCAGCGGCGCCACATGGAAACTGACATGACCGGCGCCGCAGCCCAGATCCAGCAGTCGCGCAGCGCCGTGCCCGGCCAGTTCGGCCTGGAGCAGCGCAAATTCAGTACCTTGGGCGTGTACGGCACTGCTCAGGTAGACCGAGGCCTGTTCACCGAATTGTTTTTGCACGACTTGGGTGTGGGCGGCTTTGGTCATGGTGAGTTTCCTGGGTTTTGTGTGGTTAACACTGACCCCATCGGGGGCAAGCCCCCTCCCACATGTTGATGTGTGAACACGTTCAAATGTGGGAGGGAGCTTGCTCCCGATGGCGGCGGTCCTGCCTACATCACATCAAGCGTCGCGAAACAACCAAGGCTGGCTGGCCCGGTGCCTGGTTTCAAACGCGGCAATCGCATCGCCGTCCTGCAAGGTCAGGCCGATGTCGTCCAGGCCGTTGAGCAGGCAGTGCTTGCGGAAGGCATCCACTTCAAAGTGGTACACCTTGCCGTCCGGACGGGTCACGGTCTGCGCGGCGAGGTCGACGGTCAGTTCGTAGCCGGGGTTGGCTTCCACTTGCTTGAACAGTTCATCCACTTCGGCATCGCTCAAGATGATCGGCAGCAAGCCGTTCTTGAAGCTGTTGTTGAAGAAGATGTCGGCGTAGCTCGGCGCGATGATGCTGCGAAAGCCATATTCTTCCAGGGCCCACGGCGCGTGTTCGCGGCTGGAGCCGCAGCCGAAGTTTTCCCGCGCCAGCAGCACGCTGGCGCCCTGGTAACGTTCGGCGTTGAGCACGAAGTCCTTGTTCAGCGGGCGCTTGGAGTTGTCCTGGTAGGCGTAGCCCACGTCCAGGTAGCGCCACTCGTCGAACAGGTTGGGACCGAAACCGGTGCGCTTGATCGACTTCAAGAACTGCTTGGGGATGATCTGGTCAGTGTCCACGTTGGCACGGTCCAACGGCGCGACAAGACCAGTGTGTTGGGTAAAAGCTCTCATCGGGTATTCCTCAGATCAATTCGCGAACGTCGATGAAACGACCGTTGACGGCAGCGGCGGCGGCCATGGCCGGGCTCACCAGGTGAGTACGCCCACCGGCGCCCTGACGCCCTTCGAAGTTACGGTTGGAGGTCGACGCGCAATGCTCGCCGGACTCCAAGCGGTCCGGGTTCATCGCCAGGCACATGGAGCAGCCCGGTTCACGCCATTCAAAACCGGCTTCGAGGAAGATCTTGTCCAGGCCTTCCGCTTCGGCCTGGGCCTTCACCAGGCCCGAACCCGGCACCACGATGGCCTGCTTGATGGTCGAGGCGACTTTGCGGCCCTTGGCGATCACTGCCGCGGCGCGCAGGTCTTCGATCCGCGAGTTGGTGCAGGAACCGATGAACACGCGATCCAACTGAATGTCGGTGATCGCCTGGTTGGCTTTCAAGCCCATGTACTTCAAGGCGCGCTCGATGGAACCGCGCTTGACCAGGTCGGCTTCCTTGGCCGGGTCCGGCACGTTCTGGTCGACGGCCAAGACCATTTCCGGCGAGGTGCCCCAGCTGACTTGCGGCTTGATCTGGCTGGCGTCCAGTTCCACCACGGTGTCGAACACGGCATCGGCGTCGGAGACCAGGTCTTTCCAGGCCTCAACGGCGGCATCCCAGTCGGCGCCTTTGGGGGCGAACGGACGGCCTTTGACGTACTCGACGGTTTTTTCGTCCGCCGCCACCATGCCCACGCGGGCACCGGCTTCGATGGACATGTTGCAGATGGTCATGCGGCCTTCGATGGACAGGTCGCGAATGGCGCTGCCGGCGAATTCGATGGCATGGCCGTTACCGCCGGCGGTGCCGATCTTGCCGATCACGGCGAGCACGATGTCCTTGGCGGTCACACCGAAAGGCAATTGGCCTTCGACGCGCACCAGCATGTTCTTCATTTTCTTGGCGACCAGGCACTGGGTGGCGAACACATGTTCCACCTCCGAGGTGCCGATGCCATGGGCCAGGGCGCCGAACGCGCCGTGGGTGGAGGTGTGGGAGTCACCGCAGACCACGGTCATGCCGGGCAAGGTCGCGCCCTGCTCCGGGCCGATCACGTGGACGATGCCTTGGCGCACGTCATTCATTTTGAATTCGGTGATGCCGTATTCGTCGCAGTAGTCGTCGAGGGTCTGCACCTGCAAACGCGACACGGTGTCGACAATGGCGTCGATCCCGCCCTTGCGCTCCGGAGTGGTCGGCACGTTGTGATCCGGGGTGGCGATGATCGAGTCGACGCGCCAAGGCTTGCGCCCGGCCAGCCGCAGGCCTTCGAACGCTTGGGGCGAGGTCACTTCATGGATGATGTGACGGTCGATATAGATCAGCGACGAGCCATCGTCGCGCCGTTTCACTTCATGGGAATCCCAAAGCTTGTCGTAAAGCGTTTTGCCGGCCATCAGTCGGTCCTCATCAGCGGTCTTTCTATGCCCCGGGTCTTGAGACATTCAATAACCCTTTGGCTTGTGAGGCTGATGGTATGGCGCTACATTAAATAACTCAAATTCATATTTTTTATGCTTTGGATTACCAACTGGAATACCACAATGGACCTGGCCAACCTCAATGCTTTTATTGCCATCGCCGAGACCGGCAGCTTCTCCGGCGCCGGTGAGCGCCTGCACCTGACCCAACCGGCCATCAGCAAACGCATTGCCGGCCTCGAGCAGCAACTGAAAGTGCGCCTGTTCGATCGCCTGGGCCGTGAAGTCGGCTTGACCGAAGCCGGGCGCGCCCTGCTGCCGCGCGCCTATCAGATTCTCAACGTCCTGGACGACACCCGGCGCGCCCTCACCAACCTCACCGGTGAAGTCAGCGGGCGCCTCACATTGGCCACCAGCCACCACATCGGCCTGCATCGCCTGCCGCCGATCCTGCGCACCTTTACCCGGCAATACCCCAACGTGGCGCTGGATATTCAGTTTCTCGACTCGGAAGTGGCCTACGAAGAGATCCTGCATGGCCGCGCCGAAGTGGCGGTGATCACCCTGGCGCCCGAGCCGCACAACTTGGTGCGCGCCACCCCGGTGTGGGACGACCCGCTGGATTTCGTGGTGGCGCCGGAGCACAGCCTGACCCGCAACGGCTCGGTCACCCTGGCGGACATCGCCGGGCACCCGGCGGTTTTCCCCGGCGGCAACACCTTTACCCATCACATTGTCAGCCGCCTGTTCGAGGCCCAGGGCCTCACGCCGAACATCGCGATGAGCACGAACTATCTGGAAACCATCAAAATGATGGTGTCCATCGGCTTGGCGTGGAGCGTATTACCGCGCACCATGCTCGACGATCAGGTGACAAGTATCGCTTTGCCGGGCATACAACTCAGTCGCCAGCTAGGCTATATCGTGCATACCGAAAGGACGCTGTCGAACGCTGCGCGGGCTTTTATGAGCCTCTTGGATGCACAGGTCGAGCTGCCAGGGACACCGGCATGAAGCTGTGCGGCCTCAAGGCCTGAATAAAACCGCGCCGAACGCCCATCGAGCCAAGGCTTTTTGATAATGCGCAATCCCGTCGACCCTATGCCACCCCTGCCCCGCATTTACGCCCTGGACCCTGAAGAGGCGGAACAAAGCTGGGACAGCGCCCCGCAACTGCTGGCAGCGCTTAACGCTGCACGGCTGGGTGCATGGTGCTGGGAAATCGATACCGGGCGTATCAGTTGGTCACGGGGCACCCAGGCGCTGTTCGGCTTCGACCCGCGCCAACCGTTGCCCAAGGATCTGGAGTACCTGGACCTGCTCGCGCCGCAAGACCGCGCCCGGGTGATACGCGCGTTTCACGCGGTGCTAGCCGGCGAGCCGTTCGAGCAGGCCATGCACCACCACATCCAGTGGCCGGATGGCAGCCAGCACTGGCTGGAAATCAACGGCAGCCTGGCGCCGGACAAAGCCGGCCGGCGCCGCATGATCGGCGTGATCCGCGAGACTACCCGCCAGCGCGAGCGGGAACACGCCCTCAGCCACTCCGAAAAGCGCTTCGCCACGCTGTTTCACTTGTGCCCGAACATGGTCCTGCTCACCCGCCAGTCCGACGGCTTGATCAGCGAAGCCAACCAGTATTTCCAGATCCTCTTCGGCTGGCCGGTCGCCGACGCCATCGGTCGCACCACCCTGGACCTCGGCCTGTGGCTCCACCCTGAACAGCGTGCGCAGTTGGTCAGGGCCACCCAGCGCAAGGGCGAACCCATCACCATGGAAGTGCAATTCTGTGCCAGCAACGGGCAGATCCACGATGGCACGCTCTGCGCGCAGAAGGTCGAGCTGGACGGCGAGGCCTACCTGATCAGCACCTTTCTCGACACCACCGAGCGCAAAAACGCCGAGCAAGCCTTGAAAGACAGCCAGGAGCGCCTGGACCTGGCCCTGGACTCCGCGCAATTGGGCACCTGGGACTGGCACATTCCCACCGGCATGCTCTACGGTTCGGCCCGCGCCGCCCAACTGCACGGCCTGCCGGCGCAAGCGTTCCATGAATCGTTCGAGGCGTTTTTCGAGGGCATGCCCAAGGAAGAGCGCGAGAGTATGCGCAACGCCTATCGCACCCTGCGCGAAGGCCCGGCCGGCAACTATCAGCTGACTTACCGTGTACAACTGGAAGACGGCAGCCCGCGCTACCTGGAAAGCCGCGCACGCCTGTACCGCGACGAAAAAGGCGCGCCACTGCGCATGGCCGGCACCCTGCTGGACATCACCGACCAGGTCGAGCGCGAACAACGCCTGAGCGCCTCCGAAGAAAAATTCGCCAGCCTGTTCCAGGCCAGCCCCGACCCGATCTGCGTCACCCGCCTGGACAACGGCGAGTTCATCGAGATCAACCCCGCGTTCACCCAGACCTTTGGCTGGACGGCCGCCGAAGTGATCAACATGAGCGCCGAACAGATCGGCCTGTGGGACGAGTCGAGCCAGCGCCTGCAACGCATCGAACAGGTGATTCGCGACCAGGCGCTGAACAACGTGGCGATCATCGCGCACCACAAAAGCAGCCAGGCCCTGACCTGCGTGATTTCCAGCCGGATGATCAAGGTCGGCGACCAGCCGTGCATCGTCACCACCCTGCGCGACATTACCCAGCAGCAACGCTCCGAGGCCGCGCTGAAGGCCAGCGAAGAAAAATTCGCCAAAGCCTTCCATTCCAGCCCCGACGCGATTTCCATTACCGAACACGACACCGGCCGCTATGTGGAGGTGAACGACGGGTTCTGCCGCTTGACCGGTTTTCGTGCCGAAGATGTCATCGGCCTGACGCTGTACCAGGTCGGCATCTGGGCCGATGAAAACCAGCGCGCGGTGCTGCTGGCCGAACTGCAACTCAAAGGCCGTATCCGCCATTTGGAAATGCTCTGGCACAACAAGCGCGGCGATGTGCTGGCGGTGGAGGTTTCAGTCGAGCCGATCACCCTCAACGAAACCCCTTGCCTGTTGCTGACCGCGCGGGATGTGAGCCTGTTGAAAAACGCCCAGGCGCAGATCCGCCACCTGGCCTACCACGACCCGCTGACCAACCTGCCCAACCGCGCACTGCTGATGGACCGCCTGAGCCAACAGATCGCCCTGCTCAAGCGCCATAACCTGCGCGGTGCATTGCTGTTTCTCGACCTCGACCACTTCAAGCACATCAATGATTCCCTCGGTCACCCGGTGGGCGACACCGTGCTGAAAATCGTCACCGCGCGCCTCGAAGCCAGCGTGCGTATGGAAGATACCGTGGCGCGCCTGGGCGGCGATGAGTTCGTGGTGCTGCTCAGCGGCCTGGATGGCACGCGCACCGAAGTCAGCGCCCAGGTTCAGGAACTGGCCGACACCCTGCGTGAATTGCTCTCCGAACCGATGTTCCTCGACGGCCAACGCCTGCAAGTCACGCCGAGCATCGGTGTGGCTCTGATCCCCGATCATGGCTCGACCCCGGCCGACCTGCTCAAACGTGCCGACATCGCGCTGTACCGCGCCAAGGATTCGGGGCGCAACGCCACGCAGATGTTCCACAACAGCATGCAGAAAACCGCCAGCGAACGCCTGCGCATGGAAACCGACCTGCGCCTGGCCCTGTCACGCGGCGAATTCAGCGTGCATTACCAACCCCAGGTGGACGCGCGCGGCAATAAGATTGTCGGCGCCGAGGCCCTGGTGCGCTGGCAGCATCCGCAACTGGGCGCGCAGGCGCCGTCCGAATTCATCAAAGTGCTGGAAGACAGCGGCCTGATCCTCGAAGTCGGCACCTGGATACTCGATGAAGCGTGCGCCGCCTTCGAGCAATTGATCAAAGAAGGCAAGGTGGACCCTCTGAATTTCAGCCTGTGCGTGAACATCAGCCCCCGGCAGTTCCGCCAGAACGACTTTGTCGAACGCGTCGAGCGCAGCCTCAAGCAGCATTCACTGCCCTACTGCCTGCTGAAACTGGAAATCACCGAAGGCATCGTGATCCAGAACCTGGATGACACCATCAGCAAAATGCGTCGCCTGAAAAAGCTCGGCGTGAGTTTTGCGATGGACGACTTCGGCACCGGTTACTCATCGCTCACCTACCTCAAACGCTTGCCGGTGGATACGCTGAAGATCGACCAGTCCTTCGTGCGCGATGCCACCCACGACCCCAACGACGCCGAAATCATCCGCGCCATTGTGGCCATGGCGCGCAGCTTGAACCTGGGGGTGATCGCCGAAGGCGTTGAAACCCCGGAGCAACTGGCGTTCCTGCAAAAGCTGGGCTGCCACTTGTTCCAGGGTTATTTGCACAGCCGGCCCTTACCGATAGAAGGGTTCAGGCTCTTGCTGGATTGAGGCTCAGACCAGCTTCAGGGCCCGGAACCCCGAACTCATCCAGCGCGATGAGGCCAGGTCGTGCTTTTTTCCATAGAAATCCAGCGCCCCATCGATCACCGCCACCGAATGCCAGTTGTCTGCCAGGGTGCCGATCGCCCCGTTGGCCAACTCTGCGACCGTGCTTTCACGCACGTAGCCAAACAACCCCAGGCGGCGCAGCGCTTCGCCAGGGTACTCGCCATCGTTGAGGGTTTGCAGAGCCGTCGTGTAACTCTGGCGGGCACGAAAATCGTTGTTCTCGATCTGCGCGCGCTTGGCACTGACTGCGTACAAAAAGTGCGCGGCATTCAGCAACTGTCGATTATTGCCATGAAAGTTCGACTCGGCGGCAGCCTGGCGCACTTCCTCGTGGGTCAGTTGCAACCGGAAGGCATCTCGCATGACCACGTCAAACCCCGTCGGCGTGATGTGAACCTGCTTATAGATCGCCCTCGGGTCTTGCCCGAACCGGATCATCGCCGCCTTGATCGCCGAGACCGTGACGCAATTGCCTTCGACCCCCTGGTAAAACCCGCTCCAGATGTCCGCGGGCCGGACGCTCGCGACCACAGGGGCGGCGCCGCGATTGCTCGGCGGCGGCAGTTGATCATCGAACAAGACATACCCATAGCCCCGATCGGCCGTTCGTGGTGTCCCGCCATCATGCCTGACCCCCTCGCGCACCAGCGCCGACCCGCGGTTATGGGTCTCCAGCACCCCTACCGCGCCCTTGCCCGCCATATCGCTCACCGGGACGAACTGCGACAGGCCGAACACCCCCATGCCTTGCAGACAACGCTGGGTGGTCTCGCCCTCGAGCGTCTTCGCCAAGGCGGCTTCGAACGTGGCATAGCCCCCGGTCAGTTGCTTGCGTTTGACAAAGGCGGCAAACATGAAATTGGCATCCTTTACCACGCCGCTGTCCGCCCCCGTGAAGCGGGAAGCCTGCGACGCCTGCTGCAACTCCTGGCGGGACAGGTGCAGCTTGAACTCATCCTTCATCGTGACGTCGTACCCATCGCCCGAGGGTAGCAACTCGTTAAACATCGCGGCTGGACGCTGACCGAACGTCATCATCATCAACTTGATCACCGCCGCGTGGCTGCTGCAATCAAAACTCTCGCCGAAGCGCCGCTCGCTCGCGTGGAATGCTGAAGCGATATCAGCCGGCCTTTCACCTGCGGGTTTCACCGGAAATACGGGAGAAGCCCCGCGCTGCTGGGCCGTTTCGATCATCGAACGGCTAGCTGTGGAGATATACATGCACTGGGTTCCTGACGCTTGTAAAAAATAAGCAGCCGAACGGGCAGCCAGGTTTGGGCTGACTGCCCCGTTCGCAGCCCTTCAATTCAACGGATTCACCAATAGGGCTATGGCACCAGAGCTATGGCATCGCCGTGCGTGGGCGCTTTTCCCTGTCGCCCCCATAGCTCTTCGCGACCGTTGATGACCGCCACCGAATGCCGGGCCCGATTGCACATGCCCAACTGCCCCTTGGCGAGCTCACGCACGGGGACCCTCTTCATGTGCTTGCTCAGCCCCAGCCGCTTCAACCCCTCCCCCGGCCCTCGCTCATCCTCGCCATCATTCAGGCTGCGGATCGCCGCACCGAAACTGCGTGCCGCCCTGCCATCGTTGTTTTCGTCCTGGGCACGCTTGGCGCTGATCGCGAAAAGAAATTGCGCGTCTTTGAGCATCTCTTTGTCAGCCCCGACAAATTTTGCCCCACGCGCACCTTCGGCGAGCTCCCGGTCCGTCAGGTTGACGGTTACGTCATCGCGCATGACCACGTGATAACCACGCTCGGTTTTTTTCACCTCCTTGAAAATATCCGTAGGGCTTTGGCCAAACTGGTACATCGCCGCCTTGATGGCCGATACCGTCACGCAGTTGCCATCCGGCCCTTGGCGAAAGCCGCTCCAGATATTGTCGGGCTTCGCGCCGTTGCGCTTCTTCGAAAGGCCCGCGATCATCGCCGCAGGCTCGGGTTTGGGCGGCGCCGGCGCAGGCACCACAGGCGTAGTGACCTCCGGCCGCGATGGGGATATTCCCGGCAGCGGCTTCTCTTTGTTATCAGAGACCAAGTTAATCAGCTGAGTTAAAAACGAAGTAAACAGCGTCATTAACTTATCGAGCGGCTCTGAATTATTCGCCACGCCATGAGTGTTTTCCCGCACGTGCTCCAGTACCCCCTGGCTCGCCGGAGACGGCACACTCAAGAAACCGCTTAATTGCGCAAACTGTTCATTTTTTGCTTTCATGGAATCGACAGGAAGTACCTGACGAACATCCACAACACGCGCAATATTATTAATTGAACAACATGACATACGGGCCTCCACTTGCAGGCACTTCCCGGAACATCAGTCCCAAAGAAGTGCACATCCAGTTCAATACGTATAAAGGAAGTTGCTGACGTCAGGCTCTGAATGCAGGCCGGCGGCTGGTCCGCCAGTCGCGCATATCAGATTGACGTTCAGCCGGGCCGGGACTGGTTATATCCGGGGTAGGCGTATCTGGTTGTGGTTGTGGTTGTGGCTGTGGTTGTGGCTGTGGTTGTGGCTGTGGCTGTGGCGTGATCGCAGGTACTTCCGGGGTGGCCGGTCGCGGCTTGACCTCAAGCGCATGCACACCCGGCTTGGGTGCCGGCATGACCTCCGGCGTAGGTGTGTGCTTGTGCGTAGGCGTAGGCGTAGGCGTAGGCGCGGGCGTAGGCATGGGCGTAGGCGTGGGCGCAGGCGTGTGCGTGTGCGTAGGCATGGGCGTAGGCGTGTGCGTAGGCGTGTGCGTGTGCGTGTGCGTGTGCGTAGGCATGGGCATAGGCGTAGGCATGGGCGCAGGCGTGTGCGTGTGCACAGGCACCACTTCAACCTTGCGAGCGGCTTCCGGCATCGGCATGACGCGAGGTAAAACCGCTGCCGCATTCGGTTTCGTTTCGCCGCTCAGCGCCTTCGTATCGGGGCAATGACAATGACCGACGTTAACGTTCACTTGCACCTGATTGTCGGCATCCTTGATCACGGAGGCAGTGGATTGATGCATGTGGGGTGACACCGGAAGAGCCGGCTGGCCTCGCCGATCAGCCGTCAATGCGAGGTGTCCAGGCTTCTCCGGCAGCTTGCTCGCATCCACTGGAATGGCGGGCGTTTTATCCGCCCCAGGCAACATGCCGGACACCATGTTCCGCCCCGAAAACATCTCACGCACGGTTTTGACAACCTGCTCCAGCATGTCAAGCAAGCGTGCAAGCCCGCCTGTCTCGATTGTCATGTTGCTGTTCGAAACCTTGAAAGGGTCATGAGGCACGCCAGGGTGAGCCACAGTCGTATTGGCCCCCAATGTGCCGGTTTGCGTGAAGGTTTTCGACATGGATGGCGACAACCGCTCCATGGATGTTGTATCGCCGTTGAACAAAGGTGAATGATTAATCGATAGCGACATCAGTAAGTTCCTTATTGGCACGGCCCGGCTCGGTTAATCAGCGGGGCAGGCAAGAGTTTTTTATCGACTGGAAACAACCCATGCTGCTTCACAGTCGATACTTTCGTGGAATACGAGGCTATCGAGTTCCAGAAATCGCGACTCATATAAGGAAACCAAATCAAACTTTCGGACTTTTCCCCCTGTTAATTTTTAAAAGACCGCAAACCAAGTAGCCTTAGCCAGATCCGACTGGACACACACGCTAATAAACCACCCTCTGGGCAACTTACCGACACAACCCCAAAACCTGCACGGCATCCGGCTGTGTTATTTCGCCCCGACTTCCTCGCGCCAAAACGCAAAATGCCCCGCATCTTTCGATACGGGGCATTTTCTTCAAACAAACGAGCTGCGCATTCAAGCGCAACGGGTCACCCCTCAGACGCGGCAGGATGGGCCATCCCCAACAACCGGCTCACCTGCTCCAAGTCCGTCTCCCGACGCATGGCGGTGAACAGCTCGACGGCCTCCGGGTAATTGCGCGTCAGCATCGCCAACCACTGCTTCAGCCGGCCGGGCGCCTGGCGTTCGGTCAGTTGGGCCACCGACTGGGTCCAGAAATCCTGGAGCATCGGCTGCATCTGCGCCCAGGTCATTGCCACGACGTCTTCGCCGGCGCGTGCCGCCGCGATCTGCCGCGCAAGATCCGGACGCGCAACCAGCCCGCGACCCAGCATGATGTCTTCGGCGCCGCTGACTTCGCGGCAACGCTTCCAGTCTTCGACGCTCCAGATATCGCCATTGGCGAACACTGGCACCTTGACCACATCCTGCACGCGTGGAATCCACTCCCAGTGAGCCGGCGGTTTGTAGCCATCGGTCTTGGTCCGCGCATGCACGACGATATGCGCCGCGCCGCCCTCGGCCAGCGCCGTCGCGCATACCAGCGCGCCATCCGGGCTGTCGAAGCCCAGGCGCATCTTGGCGGTCACCGGGATATGCGCCGGCACTGCGCGACGCACATGCTCGACGATGCGGTTGAGCAGCTCCGGCTCCTTGAGCAGCACCGCGCCGCCACGGGACTTGTTGACGGTCTTGGCCGGGCAGCCGAAATTCAGGTCGATCACCTCGGAGCCCAACTCGCAGGCCAGGGCCGCGTTCTCTGCCAGGCACACCGGGTCGGAACCGAGCAACTGCACACGCAGCGGCACGCCAGCGGCGGTGTGGGCACCGTGCAGCAGTTCGGGGGCGAGCTTGTGGAAATAGGCCGGGGTGAGCAGGCGGTCGTTGACGCGGATGAACTCGGTCACGCACCAGTCAATACCGCCCACGCGGGTCAACACGTCCCGCAGGATGTTGTCGACCAACCCCTCCATGGGCGCCAAAGCAATTTGCATGGAAAACACTCAACAAAAATCGTGGCGCAGTTTACTGGGTTTCCCGCCGCGACCGTTAACCCCCTGTCAGGGCGGCGCCGTAGCCGTCGAGAAACTCCGCCGGCATGCGCTTGGGCTTGCCGCTGGACAGTTCGATACAGACAAAGGTGGTTTGTGCGCGCAGCAGGGTCGCGCCGTCGCGAGGGCGTACCAGCTGGAAACGCCGGGTCATTTTCAGGCGCTGGTCCCAGTCGACGATCCAGGTCGCCAGTTGCAGCTCGTCGCCTTCATAGGCGGCCGCCAGGTAGTCGATCTCATGGCGCACCACGGCCATGGCGCGGTCCAGTCGCCGGTACTCGGTGAGGTCCAGCCCCAGGCGCTGGGAATGGCGCCAGGCGCAACGTTCCAGCCAGGACACGTACACCGCGTTATTGGCGTGCCCCAGGCCGTCGATGTCCTCGGCGACGACCTGCAGATCGATGATAAACGGCGTTGCCAAATCCCAGCCCATACCTTGCTCCTGTCGATTGATGTCGGCAGGGCAGTGTATCAGGCAGTTTGGCGCGCCTGTAAACGGCAGCCCGCCAGCAGCGCCAGCACCGCCTCGACCACCCGCGGATCGGCCAGCACGCGCTGGTGCCCGCCCTGCTCCAGGCGCAACAGGCGGCTGTCAAACCAGGCGTCGTGGATGACCTGGGAAGCGCTGACCGGCACGAAGGTATCGTCTTCGGCATGCACGATCAGGCCGGGGAGGTCCATCTGGTAATGGGCCACGTCCAAGTGCTTGAGCGGCATGCCCAGGGTCAGCTCGACTTCCTGGATAAACGCTGAGCGCGCCCGCGACGGCAAACCGACCATCCCGGCAAACCCGCCGAGCACATCAAGGAAGCGCGACGGCGCGGCAATGCTCACCAGCGCTTCGGTACGCAGCCCCAATTGCACCGCCAGCATCGCACTGGCGCCGCCCATGGAGTGGCCGACCACCGCATGCAACGGCGGCAGCTCGGCCGCCGCTTCAAGCATCGCGCGGGCAAACAGCAGTACGTGGGCTTCACGCCCCGGCGAACGGCCATGGGCCGGGCCATCTAGGGCGAATACCGAATAGCCGTTCTGCACCAGCGCAGTGATCAGGCTGGCGAACTGGGTGGGCCGGCCTTCCCAACCGTGCATCAGCAGCACCGCCGGGCCCTGGCCCCAGCGCAACGCCGACAGGCCGAAACGCAAGGTGACGCGCTCGGCGTGCGCCAGCAGCGGCAACTCCCAATCCCGCGGTGGCAGATCCCGCGGGGTCATGAAGACCCGCCGCATGCTGTTGGCCACCGTGTGCGGCGCCAGGCGCCCCAAGGTGCCGTTGACGCCACGAATCCAGGTCAATGCGCCCATTTTTATAACCCCTCTTAACGTATGGCCGACTTGGCGGCACGCAACACACGATCGGACAACTCACCCGGCCCCAGGGCACGCGCCAATGCCAGCCCACCGACCATCAAGGCCATGTCCGCCAGGGCCTTGTCAGTGTCTTCCGGGCTGGCGGCCAGTTGTGCGGCCATCAGTTCCACATGTTCGTTGAGGACATCGCGAAAGGCGTCCGGCAGGCGGCCCATCTCGCCCACGGTTGCCGGAATCGGGCAAGCCTTGGCCGTGGAGTCGCGGTGCTTGCGCGACAGGTAGAACGCCGCAACCAGGGCACGGCGCTCTTCGCCGGTGAGTTGGGCATCCATGTCGTCGATCGATGCACGGCGCTGGGCCAGCAATTGGCTGAAGGCTTCCAGCATCAGCGCATCTTTGCTTTCAAAGTGCGCGTAGAAGCCGCCGACAGTCAGCCCCGCCGCCCCCATGACCTCGCCAACGCTCGGCTCGGCCGGGCCACGCTGGACCAACGCGGCGCTAGCAGCCTGCAGGATACGTTCGCGGGTTTGCGCTTTTTTATCGCTCATCGTGTGCCTCCGACTCTCATGGGTTAAATATTATAGCCATAATAATATTTCGCAAGCGAGCGGCACGACCATTGGTCAGAAGCCCGGAGGGGCAAGGGAAGGGAGAATTGGCCAAACGCCAGACAAACAAAAGGGCCATTCAATAATTGAATGACCCTTAAAAATCCCGCAGAGCGGGTAATCGTGGCGTCCCCTAGGGGACTCGAACCCCTGTTACCGCCGTGAAAGGGCGGTGTCCTAGGCCACTAGACGAAGGGGACA
>NZ_JBWKXO010000075.1:0-15664 GCF_059423025.1 Pseudomonas sp. GW704-F2
GGCTTGCCCCGATGACGGTGGATCAGCGGCCCCTGAGTGGCTGACACATCGCCATCGGGGGCAAGCCCCCTCCCACAGTAAATTGTCGGTGTGCCTATTGCTTTATCAGGGCCGAACACGCTGCCTTGAAGGCTTCATGCTGGTACTACACCCCTTCTCCTGTAAGCGACAAAGATCAAATGTGGGAGGGGGCAAGCCCCCTCCCACAGTGAATTGTCGGTGTGCTTATTGCTTTATCAGGGCCGAACACGCCGTCTTGAAGGCTTCATCCTGGTACTACACCCCTTCTCCTGTAAGCGACCAAGATCAAATGTGGGAGGGGGCAAGCCCCCTCCCACAGTGAATTGTCGGTGTGCCTATTGCTTTATCAGGGCCGAACACGCCGCCTTGAAGGCTTCATGCTGGTACTTGTTCAGCGTCGCCGGCAGATCGAAATTGTGCTTCTTGTTCTGCGCATTGATGGTCTGCGGCGACAGCAGCGTCACTTCAACCCCCTCCAGCAGTTGAAACACCCCTTCAATCTTGAACGTGGTCGGGCCGCCGGCGAATTCGCCTTTTTTGCTGCGCTTCTTGATGGCGATGCGGTCGATGGCGTTGTCCTGCACGAACGCCTTCACCTGGGCGGCGAAGGCTTTGACGTTGGCCGCTTCATCGTCGTCTTCGAGGGCGATTTTCTTGGTGGCCAGGGCGACGTGGGTCAGCGTCTGATTGTTCAGGGAGGCAACGGCGATGATGGCTTCGCTGCCTTTGATTTCGATGCCGCAGAGAGTCATTGGGTCGCCTTGGGGCAAAAAAGAGAGGCCGCAATAGTATCAGGGTCGAGGGCTGAGACGGCCGCCGTCCACCCGTCGGGAACGTGCTCGACCTGTTATTTTTGACAGTAGACCGCCGCGTGCCCGGTCTCATAGATTCCCTGAAGGAGCCTGCCGAGGGTTCCGGCCTGTTCCATGGCTATTCCGACAAGGGAGTTATGCAATGAATATTCGCAAGGAAATTCGCGCACTGACCGCAACGGAACAACTGGAGTTTATCAACACGTTATTGGCGATGAAGCGTTCCGGTGTCTACGACAAGTATGTTCATTGGCATCACGCCGTCATGAAGGCCACGGTCTACCCGAACGAACCCCAAGATCCCAACTACCGTAACGGTGCTCACCGGGGGCCGGCATTTCTGCCGTGGCACCGTGAAATGTTGATGCAGTTCGAGGCGGATCTACAAGCGATCAACGTCAGCGTAACGTTGCCTTATTGGGACTGGACGCAGGATGCGGCCGCCCCTGAACAATCGCCGGTGTGGCGCCAGGGTTTCCTGGGGGGTGATGGCGACCCAGCCGATCAGTTTCGCGTGCAGGATGGGGTCTTTGCCCACAAATACGGGAACTGGCCCGTGCCGCCCTATGACGAGGAGGGCTTGCCCGGGCCAGGCCTCAAACGCCAGTTCGGGCAAGTGATCAGCTCACTGCCAACCGAGGACGACCTGCGAGTGGCGATGAACGAAAGCCTGTATGACGAACCGAATTACAACTCGAGCCCTTTCATCCGTGGTTTCAGAAACCGCCTGGAAGGCTGGATCACCCAGCGTGGCGATCCTGCTGTCAAAACCTCCGGTTCGCAGCTGCATAACCGTGTGCATTTGTGGATTGGCGGCAATATGTTGCCCATGACCTCACCGGATGACCCGGTGTTCTTCCTGCATCACTGTTTCATCGACAAGATCTGGGCGGACTGGCAGGCGCAGAAGCGCCTGGATGAGCCGGACCTGGCCCCGCACTATTGCCCCATGCAGGACGGTCCGCCGGGCCACAACTATGATGATGTGATTAATCCCTGGACCCGCCGGATCAGTGAGGTGATGGATATCGCCGCGCTGGGCTACAGCTATGCGCCCAGCCGCCCATTGACGAAAAGCCCGTTCAAGTCGCCCTTCATGGCCTGACGCCTGTGAAGCGTTCCCGCGTTCAATGCGCGGGAATGCTTCACTCCTGGCCGATCGACTCTAAAAACTCCGACCGCTCATCACTCATCCGCGCCAGGCAATCGTTCAGCGCGATCGCATAGGGCTTGGTACCGGTCGCCGCCGGGAAGGTGTCCACCGCGCAATCGGCGTCGCGTAATTTTTCCCACTTCTGCTGGGCATCCTTCAGACGAGCGGTAATGTCTGCCAGCTGTGACTTGTTGCTGCCATAGGTCGAACCCATGCGCTCCAGCAACCCTTGATAGTTATCCTTGAGCAATTGCTCGGCGGTGGTTTTGTTGTAGGTGGCGCATTCCAGGGTTTGCTTGTCGTTTTCGATGCCGTCGCACGGCGTGCTGTCGGTGTCTTCGGCCGCGTGGACGCCGGTTGCGATGAGTGCCAAAGCCAGGAAAATCGATTTCATTGCGCCGTCTCATATCGGTTGATGCGGGAATTCTGGCCCAAGCGTAAGACAAAGAACAGCCGCCAGACAGACCTGTCTTAGCGACCTTCGTCGCGGATTGACGCTTTCGGCAATTCCCCTGTCGTTTTTGCACCCGGTCCGCTCGGCCCCTCGGCATATGCTGGCCCCAAAGCGCCGGCAGACGATTCGGCGCACGAATCGCCAATAAGGGGACGCCTGATGAGCCCAGCGCAATTACACGCCGACAGCATCGTTATCGACGGGCTGATCATTGCCAAGTGGAACCGCGAGCTGTTCGAGGACATGCGCAAAGGCGGCCTGACCGCCGCCAACTGCACCGTGTCGGTGTGGGAAGGGTTCCAGGCGACGATCAATAACATCGTCGCCAGCCAGACCCTGATCCGCGAGAACAGCGACCTGGTGATCCCGGTGAAAACCACCGCCGACATCCGCAAGGCCAAGGAACAGGGCAAGACCGGCATCATCTTCGGCTTCCAGAACGCCCACGCGTTTGAAGACCAGCTCGGCTACGTCGAGATCTTCAAGCAGCTCGGCGTCGGTGTGGTGCAGATGTGCTACAACACCCAGAACCTGGTCGGCACCGGTTGCTACGAACGCGACGGCGGGCTGTCGGGCTTTGGCCGCGAGATCGTCGGCGAGATGAACCGCGTCGGCATCATGTGCGACCTGTCCCACGTCGGCTCCAAGACCAGCGAAGAAGTCATCCTCGAATCGAAAAAACCGGTGTGCTACTCCCACTGCCTGCCCTCCGGGCTCAAGGAACACCCGCGCAACAAGTCCGATGAAGAGCTGAAGTTCATCGCCGACCACGGCGGCTTTGTCGGCGTGACCATGTTCGCGCCGTTCCTGGCCAAGGGTATCGATTCGACCATCGACGACTACGCCGAAGCCATCGAGTACACCATGAACATCGTCGGCGAAGACGCCATCGGCATCGGCACCGACTTCACCCAGGGCCATGGCCAGGATTTCTTCGAAATGCTGACCCATGACAAGGGCTACGCCCGCCGCCTGACCAGCTTCGGCAAGATCATCAACCCGCTGGGCATCCGCACCGTGGGCGAGTTCCCCAACCTCACCGAGACCCTGCTCAAGCGCGGCCACAGCGAACGCGTGGTGCGCAAGATCATGGGCGAGAACTGGGTCAACGTCTTGAAGGACGTGTGGGGCGAATAAGCCAAACACCCACGGGCAACACCACTACGAATTTTCTGGAGTTAAGTTTCCATGGCCAAGATCGCCCCGCAATTGCCTATCGAAGTCGACAGCGAAACCGGTGTCTGGACCTCCGACGCCCTGCCGATGCTGTACGTACCGCGTCATTTCTTCGTCAACAACCACATGGGTATCGAAGAGGTGCTCGGTGCCGAGGCCTACGCCGCGATCCTCTACAAGGCCGGCTACAAATCCGCCTGGCACTGGTGTGAAAAAGAAGCCGAATGCCATGGCCTTGAAGGCGTGGCGGTGTTCGAGCACTACATGAAGCGCCTGTCGCAACGCGGCTGGGGCCTGTTCAAGATCCAGGACATCGACCTCGACAAAGGCACCGCCAGCGTCAAGCTCGAACACTCGGCGTTCGTCTACGTGTACGGCAAGGTCGGGCGCAAGGTCGACTACATGTTCACCGGCTGGTTTGCCGGGGCCATGGACCAGATCCTGCAAGCGCGCGGCAGCACTATTCGCACCGTGGCCGAACAAGTCTACGGCGGCTCCGAAGAGGGCCATGACGACGGCCTGTTCACCGTCAAGCCGTTGTAAGTCGAGGAACCCTGCCATGGCTTTCGAAGCAATGTTCGCGCCGATCCAGATCGGCAAACTGACCATCCGCAACCGCGTGCTCAGTACCGCCCACGCCGAGGTGTATGCCACCGACGGCGGCATGACCACCGACCGCTATGTGAAGTACTACGAAGAGAAAGCCAAGGGCGGGATCGGCCTGGCCATCTGCGGCGGGTCTTCCAGCGTGGCGATCGACAGCCCGCAAGGCTGGTGGAAATCGGTGAACCTGGCCGACGACCGGATCATCCCGCACTTCCAGAACCTGGCCGATGCCATGCACAAGCATGGCGCCAAGATCATGATCCAGATTACCCACATGGGCCGCCGCTCGCGCTGGGACGGCGAGCATTGGCCGACCCTGCTGTCGCCCTCGGGCATCCGCGAGCCGGTACACCGTGCGACCTGCAAGACCATCGAGCCGGAAGAGATCTGGCGCGTGATCGGCAACTACGCCAGCGCGGCAGCGCGGGCAAAAGCCGGTGGCCTGGACGGCGTGGAACTGTCGGCGGTGCATCAGCACATGATCGACCAGTTCTGGAGCCCGCGGGTCAACAAGCGCACCGACGAATGGGGCGGCAGCTTTGAAAACCGCATGCGTTTCGGCCTGGAAGTGCTCAAGGCGGTGCGGGCTGAAGTCGGCCCGGATTTCTGCGTCGGCATCCGCCTGTGCGGCGATGAGTTCCACCCGGACGGCTTGTCCCACGAGGACATGAAGCAGATCGCCAAGTATTACGACGACACCGGCATGCTCGATTTTATCGGTGTGGTCGGCTCGGGTTGCGATACCCACAACACCCTGGCCAACGTCATTCCGAACATGAGTTATCCACCGGAGCCGTTCCTGCATCTGGCGGCCGGGATCAAGGAAGTGGTCAAGGCTCCGGTGCTGCACGCGCAGAACATCAAGGACCCGAACCAGGCCACGCGCATCCTCGAAGGCGGCTATGTGGACATGGTCGGCATGACCCGCGCCCACATCGCCGACCCGCACCTGATCGCCAAGATCAAGATGGGCCAGATCGACCAGATCAAACAGTGCGTCGGCGCCAACTATTGCATCGACCGCCAGTACCAGGGCCTGGATGTGCTGTGCATCCAGAACGCCGCGACCTCCCGTGAATACATGGGCGTGCCGCACATCATCGACAAATCCACCGGGCCCAAGCGCAAGGTGGTGGTGGTCGGCGCCGGGCCAGCGGGGATGGAGGCTGCGCGCGTCGCCGCCGAGCGTGGCCACGACGTGACCCTGTTCGAGAAAAAAGCCTTTATCGGCGGGCAAATCACTACCGCCTCCAAAGCCCCGCAGCGCGACCAGATCGCCGGGATCACCCGCTGGTTCCAACTGGAACTGGCGCGGTTGAACGTCGACCTGCGCCTGGGCGTGGCGGCGGACGCGGCGACCATCCTCGACCTGCGCCCGGATGTGGTGGTGCTGGCGGTGGGCGGGCATCCGTTCCTGGAGCAGAACGAACACTGGGGCGCGGCCGAAGGCCTGGTGGTCAGCAGTTGGGACGTGCTCGACGGCAAAGTCGCGCCGGGCAAGAACGTGCTGGTCTACGACACCATCTGCGAATTCACCGGCATGTCGGTGGCCGATTTTCTCGCGGACAAGGGCAGCCAGGTCGAGATCGTCACCGACGACATCAAGCCCGGCGTGGCCATCGGCGGTACGTCGTTCCCGACCTACTACCGCAGCATGTACCCCAAGGAAGTGATCATGACCGGCGACATGATGCTGGAAAAGGTCTACCGCGAAGGCGACAAGCTGGTGGCGGTGCTGGAGAACGAATACACCGGCGCCAAAGAGGAGCGGGTGGTCGATCAAGTGGTGGTGGAAAACGGCGTGCGTCCCGATGAGGAGATCTACTACGCCCTCAAGCCCGGCTCGCGCAACAAGGGGCAGATGGACATCGAAGCGCTGTTCGCGATCAAGCCGCAACCGTGCCTGAGCGAAGCGGGCGAGGGCTACTTGCTGTTCCGCATCGGTGACTGTGTGGCGCAGCGCAATACCCACGCCGCGATCTATGACGCCCTGCGCTTGTGCAAGGATTTCTGACCCGACACCGAACCAATGTGTACTCGGTCAAAAATGTGGGAGGGGGCTTGCCCCCTCCCACATTTAGGACCCGGTTTCACAGTAGATCCGTGTGGTCTGTGGGAGCTTCACCATGTTGAATACTCTTCTTCCGATTCTGCTGTTCGCGGCGCTGGGCCTTGCTGTTCTGGGCGCACTGCGGCGGGCAGCCATGTGGCGCCGTGGGCGGGCGTCGAAGGTCGACTTGATCAAAGGCCTGCTGGCCATGCCCAAGCGCTACATGGTCGACCTGCACCACGTGGTCGCCCGCGACAAATACATCGCCAACACCCACGTCGCTACGGCGCTGGGTTTTGTGCTGTCGGCGCTGCTGGCGGTCCTGGTGCATGGTTTCGGCCTGCATAACCGCATCCTCGGCGTTGCCTTGCTGCTGGCGTCGGTACTGATGTTTGTCGGCGCCACGTTTGTCTATCTGCGCCGGCGCAATCCGCCGTCGCGCCTGTCGAAAGGCCCGTGGATGCGCCTGCCGAAAAGCCTGATGGCGTTTTCTGTGAGCTTCTTCCTGGTAACGCTGCCGGTGGCCGGGGTGCTGCCCGCCGACTTCGGCGGCTGGTTGCTGGCCGCGTTGTTGAGCGTGGGTGTGCTGTGGGGCGTGTCGGAAATGTTCTTCGGCATGACCTGGGGCGGGCCGATGAAGCACGCCTTCGCCGGTGCCTTGCACCTGGCCTGGCACCGCCGCGCCGAGCGCTTCGGCGGGGGCCGTTCCACCGGTTTGAAACCGTTGGACCTGAACGATAAAAGCGCGCCCCTGGGCGTGGAAAAACCCAAGGACTTCACCTGGAACCAACTGCTCGGCTTCGACGCCTGCGTGCAGTGCGGTAAGTGCGAAGCGGCGTGCCCGGCGTTCGCCGCCGGCCAGCCGCTGAACCCGAAAAAGCTGATTCAGGACATGGTGGTCGGCCTGGCCGGCGGCACCGATGCCAAGTTCGCCGGCAGCGCTTATCCTGGAAAACCGATCGGTGAACACCGCGGCAACCCGCACCAACCGATCGTCAACGGCCTGGTGGACGCCGACACGTTGTGGTCCTGCACCACCTGCCGCGCCTGTGTGGAAGAGTGCCCGATGATGATCGAGCACGTGGACGCCATCGTCGACATGCGCCGCCACCTCACCCTGGAAAAAGGCGCCACGCCGAACAAGGGCGCCGAAGTCCTCGAAAACCTGATCGCCACCGACAACCCCGGCGGCTTCGCACCGGGCGGTCGGCTGAACTGGGCGGCGGATCTGAACCTGCCGTTGCTCAGCGAAAAAGGTCGCTGCGAGGTGCTGTTCTGGGTCGGCGACGGTGCCTTCGACATGCGCAACCAGCGCACCCTGCGCGCCTTCGTCAAAGTGCTGAAAGCGGCCAAGGTCGACTTTGCCGTGCTCGGCCTGGAAGAGCGCGACAGCGGCGACGTCGCCCGCCGTTTGGGCGATGAAGCGACCTTCCAACTGCTGGCCACGCGCAATATCCAGACCTTGGCCAAGTACAACTTCACGCGCATCGTCACCTGCGACCCGCACAGTTTCCATGTGCTGAAAAACGAATACGGCGCCTTCAACGGTGACTATGTCGTACAGCACCACAGCACCTTCATGGCCGAGCTGATCGGCGACGGCGCGCTGAACCTGGGCCAGCACAAAGGCAGCAGCGTGACCTATCACGACCCGTGCTACCTGGGCCGCTACAACGGCGAATACGAGGCGCCGCGCCAGGTGCTGCGCGCGTTGGGGATCGAGGTCAAGGAGATGCAACGCTCGGGCTACCGTTCACGCTGCTGCGGTGGCGGTGGCGGCGCACCGATCACCGACATTCCGGGCAAGCAACGCATCCCCGATATGCGGATGGACGACATCCGCACAACCGGCGCCGAACTGGTGGCCGTGGGCTGCCCGCAATGCACCGCGATGCTCGAAGGCGTGGTCGAACCGCGCCCACTGATCAAGGACATCGCCGAGTTGGTGGCTGATGCCTTGCTCGACGAGCCGGCGCCGGCCAAAGCCCCGATCGCGCGTGAACCCGCGGAGGTACACTGATGAGCGACATTATCCGCCGCGACCCACGCGCCGAATGGATCGCCCGTAACCGCCTGCACCCGCTGCATGCGGCGATGCAACCGGTGCAACACAGTTGGATGGGGCCCAACGGCGTCATCCGCAAGAACGTCCATGGTGTCGGTTTTATCGGCCCCAACGGCATCAAGCGCATCGACCGCAGCGGTGCCCAGCAGGGCGGAGCGGCCAAGCGCACGGCGGCGGTGGAAGTGCAGTTGCCGCTGCATCAAGTGGCGGCGCCCGCGTTCTACATCAACGTGGTGCCGGACATGGTCGGCGGCCGCCTGAGCAGCCACGACCGTGACCTGCTCGGCCTGGCCCGGCAACTCGCCGGCAGCGACGGTGCGGTGCTGGCCGTGGTGTTTGGCGAACACAAGGAAAACGCATTTGCCACGGCCGGCGTCGACCGCCTGCTGGTGCTCGAAGGTCATGCTTTCGACGGTTATTCACCGGAGCAACGCGTGCAGGGCCTGCGGGCTGTGGATAACCAGTTCAGCCCGCGTCATTGGTTGCTGCCGGACAGCCGCAGCGGTGGCGGTGAACTCGGTCGGCGTTTTGCCGCCAGCCTCAACGAGCGCCCGGCCACGCGGGTGTGGCAGATCCAGGGCGAGCAGTGCATCGGCCGTGCCGGTGCCGGTCAGCAAGACGTGGCCCGGCCGCTGCCGCGCCTGATCCTGGCCGCCGCCGAATGCGCCGATCCGGTCAGCGACACTCGGCATGAAGTGCTGCCCGTGGAGTTATCCACAGCCCTGGCGCGCAGCCTGCCGCGTATCGAAGACCTCGGCGCGGTGGCGGTGGACCCGGCGGCGATTCCGATGGCTGAAGCCGAGTTTATTTTCTCCGGCGGCAACGGCGTGAAGGACTGGGCGCTGTTCCACCAGACCGCCGCCGCCCTGGGCGCTACCGAAGGCGCCTCGCGCGTCGCGGTGGACGATGGCTTCATGGCCCGCGATCGCCAGGTCGGCGCCAGCGGCACCTGGGTCACGGCGCGGGTGTATGTGGCCGTCGGTATCTCCGGGGCGATCCAGCACCTGCAAGGCATCGGCGCCTGCGACAAGGTGGTGGCGATCAACCTCGACCCCGGCTGCGACATGATCAAGCGTGCCGACCTGTCGGTGATCGGCGACAGCGCCGCGATTCTGCAAGCCTTGATCGCCGCGGTCGAGGCCTACCGCCACGGCGCCAAGCGCGATGCGGCTTAAGCAAAGGATAAGGGCATGAACACGCAGGTAATCAGTCTGGTCTCCATCGGCGCCCACCCCACCTCCGGGCGCCCGCGCCGCGCCGAGCAGGATGCGCGCGCGGTCGAGTTGGGCCTGCAAATGGCTGGGGATAAGTTGCAGGTGCTGCATGCCGGCGACATCGCCGAACCCACGCTGCGCAGCTACCTGGGCATGGGGCTGGCGCAGTTGCATGTGCTCGAGCAACCGCCTGGCGCCGATGCCTTGCCGGTGCTCAGTGAGTATCTGCGCGACGCCGGCGCCCAGGTGGTGCTCACCGGTAGCCAGGCCGAAACCGGCGAAGGTTCGGGGATGTTGCCGTTCCTGCTCGCCGAACACCTGGGCTGGCCGCTGATTGTCGGACTGGCGCAGGTGGAGTCCATCGAGAGCGGCGTGGCCCTGGTGCTGCAAGCCTTGCCCCGTGGGCAGCGGCGGCGCTTGAAGGTGCGCCTGCCGTTTCTGGCCACGGTGGATAACGCCGCGCCCAAGCCTCGGCAGAGCGCCTATGGCCCGGCGCAACGCGGCGAACTGGCGGCCCACGAGGTCGAGGTTGAAGCGGACGAGTTATTCACAGGCGCCGTGCTGCAACCGGCCAAGCCACGCCCCAAGCGGCTCAAGGTGATCAAGGCCAAGAGCGGCGCGGACCGGATGAAGGCGGCCACGGCCAAGGCCAGTGGCGGCGGCGGGCAGGTACTCAAGGGCCTCAGCCCTGAAGCGGGTGCTGAAGCGATTCTCAAGTTGTTGCTTGAGGAAGGCGTGGTTCGCTGAGCCGCAACGGGGAGAGTGGCTTACCCACAATCCCTGTTGACCCGTCTGTGGATAACCTGTTCGCGGTTGTCCACACCCCCTGTAAATCAAGCCCTGCAGCCCTCCGTACAAAAAACGACCAGGCTAACCCTCGGTTTTTCCTTGGGTTTCTGTGTGATCACAGCCATTACCCCGCGCAGAGTTCCCCCCAAAGTCTGTTGGCGCTTCTGTGGATAAGATGTTCGCTTACCGCTGCAGCCCTTATAAATCAAGGCTTACGCTAGGTTGATCAAAATTTGATCAATTGCGCGCATTTGCCCGCTGAAACGCGTGGATAGCCCGGTTTATGAAGGTTTGAAGGGGTTTTCCACAGCCGCGTCAAAGTTGCCCCCAAAGTCTGTTGGTGCTTCTGTGGATAAGGTGTTCGCGTACCGCTACAGGGCACGGTTCATATGGCTTACACGGAGTTGTTCAAAAAATGATCAGTGGCGCCTTAAAACGGCCAAGTCGAATAAGTCACGGATTTTCTTGATTTAATTTCGACGGGCAGGCGCACTTGCGCACAATTGCTGTGGGTGGCTCTGTGGATAAGTTGTTGGGCAAAGGCTGGAGGGCAGGCGGCGAGAGGGGTTCAGTGTGCTTGAACAAATTTTGATCAGTGCGCAACCCAATGTGGGAGCGAGCAAGCCCGCTCCCACTGGGATGGTTACTGGGCGGCCACGCCTTTGAGGTAGGGCGCCGGCGCCGCGCCGAGGTTGCTCAGCATGCGCTCGCTGTACCAGTCGATGAAGTTCACCACGCCGAACTCATAGGTCTTGGAGTAGGGCCCCGGCTGGTAGGCGGTGGAGTTGATCCCGCGCTGGTTTTCTTCGGCCAGGCGACGGTCCTGGTCGTTGGTGGCGTCCCATACCTGGCGCATGCGCTCCACGTCGTAGTCCACGCCTTCGACCGCGTCCTTGTGGACCAGCCACTTGGTGGTGACCATGGTTTCCTGGGCGCTGATCGGCCACACGGTGAACACGATCACGTGGTCGCCCATGCAGTGGTTCCACGAGTGCGGCAGGTGCAGGATACGCATCGAGCCCAGGTCCGGGTTCTTGATGCGGCCCATCAACTTCTTGCAGCCCTGTTTGCCGTCCAGGGTCATCGACACGGTGCCCTTGAGCAGCGGCATACGCACGATGCGGTTGCGCAGGCCGAAGCTGGCGTGGGCGTAAGGGATTTTTTCGGCTTCCCAGGCCGCGGCGCTGGCGGCCACGTGGTCCTTGAAGGCCTGGTCGGCGCGCGGGTCGGTGACGTCGTCCCACTCGAGCAGGGTTTTCAACAGCTCGGGGTGCGAGGCGTTGCAGTGGTAGCACTCGCGGTTGTTTTCCAGCACCAGTTTCCAGTTGGCCTTTTCCATCAAAGTGGTTTGCACCGCCACCTTGGTGTTCTCCATGTCGTAGGGTTCCATGTAGTGGTTCAGGGTCGACAGGAAGTCATCGATGGCCGGCGGGTTCTGCGCCAGGCTGATGAAGATGTAGCCGCCGGCGGTCTTCACGTTGATCGGCTTGAGGCCGTACTGCTTCATGTCGAAGTCGGCGCCCATCTCGGTGCCGGCGAACAGCAGGCGGCCGTCCAGTTCGTAGGTCCACTGGTGGTACGGGCAGACCAGCTTGGCGACCTTGCCTTTGTCGCTGGTACACAAGCGCGAACCGCGGTGGCGGCAGACGTTGTGGAACGCATGCACCACGCCATCGGCGCCACGGATCACGATGATCGGGTTCTTGCCCACTTGCAGGGTCAGGAAGTTGCCCTTGGTGGGGATCTCGCAGGTCATGCCGGCGATCAACCATTCCTTCTGGAAGATCTCCTGCATATCGATATCAAACAACCGCTCATCAGAGTAGAACGGCTGTGGCAGCGAGAACGTGCGTTCGCGCTCTTGCAGCATCTGCGCGGTGGCCTTGCGTGCGGGTTCCAGCGGATCGCCCAAGCTTAAGGTTGCGGTGACGTCCATCGTGTGTGTCCTCATGGCCATTCTGTGTGGCCGGCGAAAGTGGCTACGGTTAGTGCAGTGCAAGGCGTAAAGAAAGTGTCGTTGTTGGCAGCGAGTGTGCGGCCGCCGTTGCGGTGAACCTTATCCATGGGCGACATGGCCCAATCTGTTCCCGACGCGCAACCCCCTGTCGTTGGGGGCTGGTCGCGATAAGTATGTGAATGTCGCAGATAGGTAAATGGGTGGTTCTCGCGTTACGCAGAATCGCCACCATAAGGCCGAGCCTCGGCGGTGGAGAACAGCATGTCCAGCAACTTCCTGAATCCGGTAACCACCCAGACCTGGGCCAATGGTCGGCACATTGTCCGTTGCGTCAAAGTCATCCAGGAAACCTGGGACGTTCGCACCTTCTGCTTCATGGCCGACCAACCGATCCTGTTCTTTTTCAAGCCGGGGCAGTTCGTCACCCTGGAGCTGGAAATCGACGGCCAGCCGATCATGCGTTCCTACACCATCTCCAGCTCGCCGTCGGTGCCTTACAGCTTCTCGGTGACGATCAAGCGCGTGCCGGGCGGCAAGGTCTCCAACTGGCTGCACGACACCCTGCACGAGGGCCAGGAGCTGGCGGTCCACGGGCCGGTCGGGCTGTTCAATGCCATCGACTTCCCAAGCCCGAAGGTGCTGTACCTCAGCGGCGGCGTCGGCATTACCCCGGTGATGTCCATGGCGCGCTGGTTCTACGACACCAACGCCAACGTCGACATGACGTTTATCCACAGCGCGCGCTCGCCCAAAGACATCATCTACCACCGCGAGCTGGAGCACATGGCCTCGCGGATCGACAACTTCAGCCTGCACCTGATCTGCGAGAAGCACGGCCTGGGCGAGCCCTGGGCCGGGTATCGCGGTTACCTGAACCACAAGATGCTCGAATTGATGGTGCCGGACTTCCTGGAGCGCGAAGTGTTCTGCTGCGGCCCCACGCCGTACATGACCGCAGTGAAGCGCCTGCTGGAAGCCGCCGGTTTCGACATGACGCGTTATCACGAAGAGTCCTTCGGCGCGACGCCAGCGGAAGCCCGCGCCGATGCGGTGGAACAGGCCGAACAAGCCGCCGATGCGCCGGAAATCGACCTGGCGGACCTGCATCAGGTCGAGTTCATCACCTCGGGCAAGAGCATCCGCGTGGCGCCGGGCGAAACCGTCCACGCCGCTGCGGCCAAGCTCGGCCTGCTGATTCCCAAGGCCTGCGGCATGGGGATTTGCGGCACATGCAAGGTGCTCAAGCTGGGCGGCGAGGTCGAGATGGACCACAACGGCGGGATTACCGAGGAAGACGAAGCTGAGGGCTACATCCTGTCGTGCTGCAGCGTGCCGAAGGGCGACGTGCGGATTGAGTTCTGACCCACACCTTAAGTGGGCACGATCCACTGTGGCAGGGAGCAAGCCCCTGCCACCTTCGTAATCAGGCCCCCATCACTTCGCGAATATCCGCCGCCAGCTCGCGCACGCGTTCTTCCTCGGTGTCCCACGCACACATGAAGCGCGCGCCGCCTTTGCCGATGAAGGTGTAGAAGCGCCAGCCCTTGGCCGTCAGCGCGGCGATCGCCGGTTCCGAGAGTTGCAGGAACACGCCGTTGGCCTGCACCGGGAACATCAATTCCACGCCGGGAATATCCGCCACCAGGCTGCTCAGCAACTGCGCGCAGTGGTTGGCGTGGCGTGCGTGTTTGAGCCAGGCGTCGTTTTCCAGCAGGCCCACCCACGGCGCGGAGAGGAAGCGCATCTTCGACGCGAGCTGGCCGGCCTGTTTGCAGCGGTAGTCGAAGTCTTCGGCCAGTGCGCGGTTGAAGAACAGAATCGCTTCGCCCACGGCCATGCCGTTTTTCGTGCCGCCGAAGCACAACACATCCACCCCGGCTTTCCAGGTCAGGTCGGCCGGCGAACAGCCGAGGAACGCGCAGGCGTTGGCGAAGCGCGCGCCGTCCATGTGCAGGTTCAGGCCGAGCTCTTTGCAGGTGGCGCTGATGGCGCGGATTTCGTCCGGGGTGTACACGCTGCCGACTTCAGTGGCCTGGGTCAGCGTCACCACGCGGGGTTTGGGGTAATGGATGTCCTGGCGCTTGAGGGCGATCTCGCGGATCGATTCCGGGGTCAGCTTGCCGTTTTCGGTGCGCGCGGTGAGCAGCTTGGAACCGTTGGAGAAAAACTCCGGTGCGCCGCATTCGTCAGTCTCGACGTGGGCGGTTTCCGAGCAGATCACGCTATGGTAGCTCTGGCACAGCGATGACAGCGCCAGGGAGTTGGCGGCGGTGCCGTTGAAGGCGAAGAACACTTCGCAGTCGGTCTCGAACAGGTTACGGAAACCGTCGGCGGCGCGGTGGGTCCATTCGTCATCGCCATAGGCGCGCTGATGGCCGTGGTTGGCTTGTTCCATGGCGGCCCAGGCTTCCGGGCAGATGCCGGAATAGTTATCGCTGGCGAATTGTTGGCTCTTGTCGGTCATGGCCCATTCCTGTGGTCGATGTTGGTGCACACTTTAACCAAGATTGTCTGGGGTGCACACGCACTGTAAATGCAAAGTCACTGGGGAATTATGCACGCTACTGAAACGATTCCTGTCGGACGTGTCCGCGATGGCGCCTTGGATTTGCTCAAGTGGCTGGCGCTGCTGAGCATGGTGCTGGACCACTTGCGTTATGTCGGGTTGAGCCTGGATGGCCTGTATGTGCCGGGGCGCCTGGCGTTCCCGTGGTTTTGCCTGGCGATTGCGGCGAATGTGCATCGGGTGCGAGACGCGCCGGTGAGCAGCCGCTGGCGTTACTTGGGCTGGTTGCTGTTGTTCAGCCTGATCAGCGAAGTGCCGTACCGGCTGTTCATCGAAGATGCCGATACGTTGAATGTGTTGCCCACCTTGGCGTTGGGCTTGCTGGTTGCCCGAGGATGGCAGCAGAAGGCGCTGGTTGATCGAGGATTGGCGCTGATTGCCCTGGCGATAGGCGCTGTGTTTTCCACGCAGCTGATGTTCGGTTTCTTCGGTGTATTGCTGCCGTGGGCGATGGTGTTGGTGTTTCGTCGGCCATGGTATTTCAGCGTATTTCCGGGGCTGCTGTGTGTGGCAGCCAATCAATGGCAGATTCTGCTCGATAGCGGCACGCCGGTGGCGTGGATGGGGTTGGCGGCATGCCTGATCGCGCCATTGGCCGGCCTGGTCCTGTTGCGACATGTCAAAAACGCCACGCCGCCGGCAATGCGCCGCTGGGCGTATGCCCTCTATCCTGTGCATTTCCTGCTGCTGCTACTCGTCCGTCAAATCATCGCCTAACCAGTGTGGGAGGGGCGGTGCGACGGTTCGACTTGCCCCCGATAGCGGTGTGTCAGCCACGGCATGTGCAAGCTGATCCACCGC
>NZ_JBWKXO010000076.1:0-15056 GCF_059423025.1 Pseudomonas sp. GW704-F2
TTGATTTGTGAATACCTTCAACTGTGAGAGGGGGCTTGCCCCTGCCACATTTTGATTTGTGAATACCTTCAACTGTGAGAGGGGGCTTGCCCCTGCCACATGTTGAGTTGTGAATACCTTCAACTGTGAGAGGGGGCTTACCCCTGCCACATGTTGATTTGTAAATACCTTCAACTGTGGGAGGGGGCTTGCCCCTGCCACATGTTGATTTGTGAATACCTTCAACTGTGAGAGGGGGCTTGCCCCTGCCACATTTTGATTTGTGAATACCTTCAACTGTGGGAGGGGGCTTGCCCCTGCCACATTTTGATTTGTGAATACCTTCAACTGTGGGAGGGGGCTTGCCCCTGCCACATGTTGAGTTGTGAATACCTTCAACTGTGAGAGGGGGCTTGCCCCTGCCACATGTTGATTTGTGAATACCTTCAACTGTGAGAGGGGGCTTACCCCTGCCACATGTTGAGTTGTGAATACCTTCAACTGTGAGAGGGGGCTTGCCCCTGCCACATGTTGAGTTGTGAATACCTTCAACTGTGGGAGGGGGCTTGCCCCCGATAGCAATGGCACAGCCGCCCCCTATCTCAAGCCCGGTGCGTTACCATACCCGGCCGGACGCGGCGCCCTGCTGCGCGCAGGAGTTCGCATGGCCCATCCGTTTGAAACACTCACCCCCGACCTGGTGCTCGACGCTGTCGAAAGTATCGGCTTCCTCAGCGACGCACGCGTATTGGCGCTCAACAGCTACGAAAACCGTGTGTATCAAGTGGGCATCGAAGACGCCGAGCCGCTGATCGCCAAGTTCTACCGGCCGCAGCGCTGGACCAACGAAGCGATCCTCGAAGAACACAGCTTCACCTTCGAGCTGGCCGAGTGTGATGTGCCGGTGGTCGCGCCGATGATCCATAACGGCTCAAGCCTGTTCGAACACGCCGGGTTCCGCTTCGCCCTGTTCCCGCGCCGTGGCGGCCGGGCGCCGGAGCCGGGCAATCTGGACCAGCTCTATCGCCTTGGCCAGTTGCTCGGGCGCTTGCACGCGGTCGGCGCGACCCGCCCGTTCGAACACCGCGAAGCCCTGGGCGTGAAGAACTTCGGCCACGACTCCCTGACCACCCTGCTCGAAGGCAACTTCATTCCCAAAAGCCTGCTGCCGGCCTACGAGTCCGTGGCCCGCGACCTGCTCAAGCGTGTGGAAGAGGTGTACAAGGCCACGCCGCACAAGAACATCCGCATGCACGGCGATTGCCACCCCGGCAACATGATGTGCCGCGACGAGATGTTCCACATCGTCGACCTCGATGACTGCCGCATGGGCCCGGCCGTACAGGACCTGTGGATGATGCTCGCCGGCGACCGTCAGGAATGTCTGGGCCAGCTGTCGGAGTTGATGGACGGCTACCAGGAGTTCCACGATTTCGACCCGCGCGAACTGGCGCTGATCGAACCGCTGCGGGCCTTGCGCCTGATGCACTACAGCGCCTGGCTGGCGCGGCGCTGGGATGATCCGGCGTTCCCCCACAGCTTTCCGTGGTTCGGCAGCGAACGGTATTGGGGTGATCAGGTGTTGGCGTTGCGCGAACAGTTGTCGGCGCTCAACGAAGAACCGCTGAAACTGTTCTGACGGCGTTGCTTCCTGTGGGAGGGAGCAAGCCCCCTCCCACATAAAGCACTGCAGGCCCCACGAGCGGACAAATATCCTTACAATCGCGCTTTGTTAGCTGCCTAAGCAAGGATTCTGCAATGCACGCCGCCAACCCCCGCAAGGGCTACATCCTGGGCCTGAGCGCCTATGTCATCTGGGGTCTGTTCCCGCTCTATTTCAAAGCCATCGCCAGTGTCCCCGCCGCCGAAATCATCGTACACCGCGTGCTCTGGTCGGCGCTGTTCGGCACGCTGTTGCTGATGGTCTGGAAACACCCCGGCTGGTTCCGCGAACTGCGCGATAACCCCCGGCGCCTGGCGATCCTGGCGCTCAGCGGGGCGTTGATTGCGGCTAACTGGCTGACCTATGTGTGGTCGGTGAACAGCGGACGCATGCTCGAAGCCAGCCTGGGTTACTACATCAACCCGCTGGTGAACGTGTTGCTCGGCATGCTGCTCCTCGGCGAACGCCTGCGCCGCCTGCAATGGCTCGCCGTCGGTCTCGCCGCCGCGGGGGTGGCGCAACAGGTGTGGCAGGTGGGCAGTTTGCCGTGGGTGTCGCTGGCGCTGGCGCTGACCTTCGGTTTCTATGGCCTGATCCGCAAGCAGGCGCCGGTCAAGGCACTGCCGGGGCTGGTGGTGGAAACCTGGATGTTGGTGCCGATCGCCGTCGCCTGGTTGCTGTTCAACCCGTCGGCGCACAGCGCGCAGCTGGCATTCTGGAGTACGTCCGAAGCCTGGTGGCTGGTGGCCGCCGGCCCGGTGACGCTGATCCCACTGGTGTGCTTCAACGCCGCCGCACGGCATTTGCCCTACACCGCCCTGGGCTTTTTGCAGTACGTGGCGCCGACCCTGGTGCTGCTCGAAGCGGTGCTGCTGTTTGGTGAACAACTGGCAACCAGCACGCTGATCGCCTTCGCGTTTATCTGGGCCGGCCTGGTGGTCTACAGCCTGGACGCCTGGCTGACAGTGCGCAAACGCTGATCAAATAACGTACAAACCTCTGCAAGCCACGGCCCGCATGGCTTGCAGAGATCCACCCCAAGGTTATCCACAACCTGATCCCCGCCATTTGTGTACAAGCCCTTGAAACTGCTCGTTTTTTGCTCAGGTGACGGAGAAGCACGGCCGGCGTGGCCTGGCGCCGGGTCTCTACAGGTTATCCACAGGCCCATGCAAGATTTCCATGCATAACCTTGTGGGTGGTTATTCCTCGCGGCGCAGTTCCAACTCCACCATCAAGTCGTCGGCCAGGGTTTCCAGGGCCGCTTGCAGGGTGTCCAGCGCCAAGCCAGACGGCACCGCCAGTGATGCATCGGCGTGGAACAGCGGATCGCCGCTCATCGGCGCCGGGCGCACGTCGGTGCTCAAGCGTTCGAGGTTCACCCCCTGCTTGCTCAACAGCGCGGTGATCTCACGCACGATCCCCGGCCGGTCGTTGCCCACCAGCGTCATGGTGATCGGTTTGGACGCCGCCGCCTGCCCGGCGCCGCTCTCGCCTACCAGCACGCGAATGCCGTGTGTGGATAAGTCCTCCAGCGCATTCACCAGGGCCTGACGGTTCTCGGCGGGGACGCTGACCCTCAGAATCCCGGCAAACTGCCCGGCCATGTGCGCCATGCGGCTCTCCAGCCAGTTGCCGCCGTGGGCCGCGATGTTCTGCGCAATGCGTTCAACCAGGCCGGGTTTGTCGGCGGCAATGATAGTGAGTACAAGATGGTCCATGGCGAAGCCCTCTGGAATTCAATCTACAAGGTGGACGCAGATGCCCCCGAAAACAAATCGTGTACCATTTTTATATTTATCTGGAACAATCCATCTGTTTCTTGAGAACATCCCAGACCCCACTGTGACCATACGACCAAAGTGGGTCGCTAAACGACGTATTTAGTCTAATTTTCACAAGCGCAAGTCATCATGTAGTATGCGCAATCGCGCACTACATAACGTTGGGTCGATGTCTGCCACGGCAACCATGCTCCGCGACACAGCCTGCCCAGCCGCCTTCACAGGCATGTACCGGCGCAGCGTGCCCGCGGTTTAAATGGCCAGAGGCTTCATTGGTAAATTGAAAAGCTGAAAAGCGCATAAGCTCCGCAGAGTGAGGCAAGCAATGACTGAACACGTTCAAGTCGGTGGCCTGCAGGTCGCCAAAGTCCTGTTCGACTTCGTGAACAACGAAGCCATTCCCGGTACCGGCATCACTGCCGACCAGTTCTGGGCCGGTGCCGACAAGGTCATCCACGACCTGGCACCGAAGAACAAAGCCCTACTCGCCAAACGCGACGATTTCCAAGCGCGGATCGACACCTGGCACCAGACTCACGCCGGCCAGGCGCATGACCCGGTGGCCTACAAAGCCTTCCTGCAAGATATCGGATACCTGCTGCCAGAAGCCGCAGACTTCCAGGCCTCGACCCAAAACGTCGATGACGAAATCGCCCGCATGGCCGGCCCCCAGCTGGTTGTGCCGGTGATGAACGCCCGTTTCGCCCTCAACGCCTCCAATGCGCGCTGGGGCTCGCTGTATGACGCGCTGTATGGCACCGACGCCATCAGCGAAGCCGACGGCGCCGAAAAGGGCCAGGGCTACAACAAGGTGCGCGGCGACAAGGTCATCGCCTTCGCCCGCGCCTTCCTCGACGAAGCCGCGCCGCTCAGCGCCGGCAGCCACGTCGATTCCACTGGCTACAAGATCGTTGACGGCAAACTCGTGGTCAGCCTCAAAGGCGGCAGCAACAGCGGCCTGCGCGACGATGCCCAGTTGATCGGTTTCCAGGGCGACAGCGCCGAGCCGATTGCGATCCTGCTCAAACACAACGGCCTGCATTTCGAAATCCAGATCGACGCCAGCACCCCGGTCGGCCAGACCGATGCGGCCGGCGTCAAAGACGTGCTGATGGAAGCCGCGCTGACCACCATCATGGACTGCGAAGACTCCGTCGCCGCCGTCGATGCCGACGACAAAGTGGTGATCTACCGCAACTGGCTCGGCCTGATGAAAGGCGACCTGGCCGAAGAAGTGGCCAAAGGCGGCAAGACCTTCACCCGCACCATGAACGCCGACCGCGTCTACACCGGCGTGAATGGCCAGGACGTGACACTGCACGGTCGCTCGCTGCTGTTCGTGCGCAACGTTGGCCACTTGATGACCATCGACGCGATCCTCGACAAAAACGGCAACGAAGTACCGGAAGGTATTCTCGACGGCCTGCTCACCAGCCTGGCGGCGATCCACAGCCTCAATGGCAACAGCAGCCGCAAGAACAGCCGCACCGGTTCCGTGTACATCGTGAAACCGAAGATGCACGGCCCGGAAGAAGCGGCGTTCACCAACGAGCTGTTCGGCCGCATCGAAGACGTGCTGAACCTGCCGCGCAACACCCTCAAGGTCGGGATCATGGACGAGGAGCGCCGTACCACGGTCAACCTCAAGGCCTGCATCAAGGCCGCCAGCGAGCGCGTGGTGTTTATCAACACCGGCTTCCTCGACCGCACCGGCGATGAAATCCACACCTCCATGGAAGCCGGCGCGATGGTGCGCAAGGCCGCGATGAAGACGGAAAAATGGATCGGCGCCTACGAAAACTGGAACGTCGATATCGGCCTCGCTACTGGCCTGCAAGGCCGTGCGCAGATCGGTAAAGGCATGTGGGCCATGCCCGACCTGATGGCGGCGATGCTCGAACAGAAAATCGCCCACCCGCTGGCCGGCGCCAACACCGCCTGGGTGCCGTCGCCGACGGCGGCTGCGTTGCACGCGTTGCACTACCACAAGGTCGACGTGTTCGCGCGCCAGGCCGAACTGGCCAAGCGCGAGCGCGCGTCGCTGGACGATATCCTGACCATCCCGCTGGCGAACAACCCTAACTGGTCGGACGAAGAAATCCGCAACGAGCTGGACAACAACGCCCAGGGCATCCTCGGTTATGTGGTGCGCTGGATCGACCAGGGCGTCGGCTGCTCGAAAGTGCCGGACATCAACGACATCGGCCTGATGGAAGACCGCGCCACCCTGCGCATTTCCAGCCAGCACATCGCCAACTGGCTGCGCCACGGCGTGGTCACTCAGGATCAGGTGATGGAAAGCCTCAAGCGCATGGCGCCGGTGGTAGACCGTCAGAATGCCGGGGATGCGTTGTACCGCCCGCTGGCGCCGGACTTCGATAGCAATATCGCGTTCCAGGCGGCGGTGGAGTTGGTGATTGAAGGCACCAAACAGCCTAATGGTTATACCGAGCCGGTGTTGCATCGCAGGCGTCGGGAGTTCAAGGCTAAAAACGGCCTGTAAATGAAAAAGCCCTGGTCTTGCGATCAGGGCTTTTTCTTTGAGGCTTGTGGTGACCGGAATGGCCTCATCGGGGGCAAGCCCCCTCCCACAGGATGTACGCGGTCAACTGTGGGAGGGGGCTTGCCCCCGATGAGGCCATTACATACACCGCAAAAATCAGGACCTCATCCCCAACTCGCGCTTGACCATCTTCGCCAACTTCACGCTATCAATCGGCTTGAGCAGAAAGTCCACCACGCTCAAATGCATCGCATCGATCACATCCAGCGCTCCGGCGTTCCCGGACACAACGATGATCGGCAGCGCCGCGCGCTCGGATGCGCGCACTTCACGAATCAACTGGAGGCCATTGCTCGGCGCCATGCGCAAGTCGGTGATCAGCAACCCAATGGAGCGGCTCGAGTTCAAGAGTTTCAAGGCTGCCTCACCACTCTCGGCGGTCATGCAGCGAATCCCGTCCAGGCCCAGGATTTCCGCCAGCAGTTCGCGCGCGTCCTTGTCGTCGTCGACGATCAACACGCGTTGTGGCGGTAAATCAGGCTTCAGCATCACAGCGCTCAGCGCTTCGCGCTCGGCATCACTCAAAATATCGTGGTCGGACATACGGTTCTCAGCTAGCTCTCATCAATCTCCCAGCACACTCGTCAGACATCTGCGGAAGGGCGAACAATGTGCACTTCGTCGGAAAGTTTGCCTAGTGGGCGTTCTACGGGGTTTGGACGATCGTCATGTAAGGTTTTTCCCTAGTTATGCGCCGTTTTCATCGACCTAGACTTACGTCCAATGGGCACCCGCCGTGCAGGAGTCGACCATGCAGGACGATAACGACAAAAACATCGCGGTCATTGTTATGAGTAAAGCTGATGCATTCGCCCAGGCGGGAAAAACTGCGGTGTTGCAGAACATCCACGGCACCTTGCAGTTCCTGCAACGCTTCCCGCCGTTCAACCAAATGGAAAACGCGCACCTCGCGTTCCTGGTAGAGCAGTGCCAATTGCGCTTTTATGGCCCCGGCGAAAGCATCCTCAAGCCGTCGGCCGGGCCGGTGGAGCACTTTTACATCGTCAAGCAGGGCCGGGTCATCGGCGAACGGCCGGATTCGGCCGAACCCACCTTTGAGATTGCCACCGGCGAGTGCTTCCCCCTGGCGGCACTGCTGGGCGAACGTGCGACGCGCACCGAGCACAAGGCCGCCGAAGACACCTTCTGCCTGCAACTGAACAAGCCGGCGTTTATCAAGCTGTTCGCGCTGTCCAGCGAGTTCCGCGATTTCGCCTTGCGCGGCGTCAGCAGCCTGCTTGATCAGGTCAACCAGCAAGTGCAGCAAAAAGCCGTGGAAACCCTCGGCACCCAATATTCCTTGAACACCCGCCTCGGCGAGTTGGCCATGCGCCACCCGGTGACGTGCAGCCCGGCTACACCGTTGCGCGAAGCGGTGACGCTGATGCACGAGCAACAGGTCGGCAGCATTGTGATCGTGGATGAGCACAAGGCGCCCCTGGGGATCTTCACCCTGCGCGATCTGCGCCAGGTGGTGGCCGACGGCACCAGCGATTTCACCCTGCCGATCGACGCGCACATGACCCATGCGCCGTTCTTCCTCACCCCGGACCACAGCGCCTTCGACGCCGCCATCGCAATGACCGAACGGCATATCGCCCACGTGTGCCTGGTCAAAGACCAGCGTCTGTGCGGCGTGGTGTCCGAGCGCGACCTGTTTTCCCTGCAACGCGTGGACCTGGTCCACCTGGCCCGTACCATCCGCAACGCGCCCAAGGTGGAAAACCTGGTGGCGATACGCGGCGAGATCGGCCAGTTGGTGGAGCGCATGCTGGCCCATGGCGCGTCGTCGACCCAGATCACCCACATTATTACCCTGCTCAACGATCACACCGTGTGCCGGGTCATTGAGCTGACCCTCGCCGACAAAGGCGACCCCGGCGTGCCGTTCACCTGGTTGTGTTTCGGCAGCGAAGGCCGGCGCGAGCAGACGCTCTATACCGACCAGGACAACGGCATCCTGTTCGACGCCAAGGACGCCGCCGAAGCGGCTGAGATCCGCGCGCGCCTGCTGCCCCTCGCGCAACAGATCAACCAGAGCCTGGCGCAGTGCGGTTTCACCTTGTGCAAAGGCAACATCATGGCCGGCAACCCCGAGCTGTGCCTGTCGCGGGCCGAATGGGCGCGACGGTTTGCGGCGTTCATCCGCGAAGCCACGCCGGAGAACCTGCTGGGGTCGACCATCTATTTCGACCTGCGGGTGGTGTGGGGCGATGAGCAGGGCTGTGAACAACTGCGCCAGGGCATTCTCGACCAGGTCGCGGATAATCGCCTGTTCCAGCGCATGCTGGCGGAGAACGCCTTGCGCCAGCGCCCGCCGGTGGGGCGCTTCCGCGATTTCGTGCTGACGCGCAAAGGCGGCGAAAAAGCCACCCTCGACCTCAAGGTGCAAGGCCTGACGCCCTTTGTCGACGGCGCGCGCCTGCTGGCCCTGGCCAACGACGTCCACGCCATCAACACCCTGGAGCGCCTGCGCCAGTTGGTGGTCAAGGAAGTGATCGAGCCGCTGGATGGCGCCGCCTATGAAGAGGCGTACCACTTTATCCAGCAAACCCGCATGCAGCAGCACCAATTGCAGATGCGGGAAAACCAGCCGTATTCCAACCGCGTCGACCCCGACAGCCTTAACCATCTGGACCGGCGCATCCTGCGCGAATCCCTGCGCCAGGCCCAGCGCCTGCAAAGCAGCCTGACCGTGCGGTATCAGCTGTGAACTTATTTGGTTGGTTGCGCACGGCCAAACCCCATCTCGACGCAACACAACAGCAGCGCCTGGCGCAGTTACCCCAGCCGGTCGCGCTGGGCGACCTGGCATTGCGCAGCCAGCGCTGGGTAGTGCTGGACCTGGAAACCAGCGGCCTGAACCTCAACCGCGATCAGGTGTTGTCCATCGGTGCAGTGGTGATCGAGGACGGCGCGGTGGATTTTTCCCAGATGTTCGAACGCACCCTGCAACGCGCCGAAACAAAACTCAGCCCCAGCGTGCTGATCCACGGTCTCGGCCCCAGCGCGATCGCCGCCGGCAGTGACCCGGTGGACGCGTTGCTGGATTTCATGGAGTTCGTCGGCGACAGCCCGTTGCTGGCCTTCCATGCGCGGTTCGATCAACACATGCTGGCCCGGGCGCTCAAGGACAGCCTGGGTTATCGCCTGGCCCATACCTTCCTCGACGTGGCCGACATCGCCCCGCTGCTGTACCCCGAGGCGCTGCTGCGCGAAGCCGGGCTGGACGACTGGATCGACCACTTCCACCTGCAGGTGGGCGAACGCCATCACGCCAGCGCCGACGCCCTGGCCACTGCGGAGCTGATGCTGATCCTGCTCAGCCGCGCGCGCCAGCAGCACATCGACACACCGCGCGCCCTGCAAGCACGTTTGAGCCAATGGAAACGGCGCAAGCAGGCGCCATCGTTTTAATAGCACCGCCGGACAGACGCCAATTGCGCCCGCTGCACGCCTCTGACACAATCGCGAATAATTCTCGTTAGTTTAAACTTGTTTATTCGGTGATGCCTTGTCGTCGGTCCAGACCCCACACAGTGAGCTTGTCGGTGCGTTGTATCGCGACCATCGCGGCTGGCTGCTGGCCTGGCTGCGGCGCAATGTGGCCTGCCCGAGCCGCGCCGAAGACCTGAGCCAGGACACCTTCATGCGCCTGCTCGGCCGCGACGGGTTGCGCGAACCCCGCGAGCCCCGCGCCTTCCTGGTGGCGATCGCCAAAGGCTTGCTGTTCGACTACTTCCGCCGCGCCGCCCTGGAACAGGCCTACCTCAGCGAATTGATGCTGATCCCGCAAAGCGAACAGCCGTCGCCGGAAGACCAGCAACTGATCCTCGAAGACCTCAAGGCCATCGACCGCCTGCTCGGCACGCTGTCGAGCAAGGCCCGCGCCGCGTTTCTCTACAACCGCATCGACGGCCTGGGCCACGCCGACATCGCCCGGCGCCTCGGCGTGTCGGTGCCGCGCGTGCGCCAGTACCTGGCCCAGGGCATCCGTCAGTGCTACATCGCGTTGTATGGCGAGCCGCTGTGAGTGCGATCAGTTGCAAACCGGTGTCGGCCCGGGTGCTGGATGCGGCGATTGCCTGGCAACTGTCCCTCGACTCAGGGGACGGCAGCGCCGTGGAACAGGAGGAGTTCGCCAAATGGCTGGCCAGCGATGCAGAACATGCCCGCGCCTGGCGCCAACTGGGCCTGCTCGACCAGCGCTTCAGCGTGGCCTCGGGCCCGGCGCGGGCGGCGTTGTTGCAGTCACGCGAGGGCATTCGCCAGCGCGTGCGCAAACTCGGCAGCGGCCTGGCGAGTATCGCACTGGTCTGCGGCCTGGCCTTGTTTGCCGGGGAACGTTATGTACCGCTCCACTATTGGCTGGCCGATCAACGCACCGCCACCGGCGAACAACGCACGCTGACACTGGCGGACGGCACGCAGATCAACCTCAACACCCACAGCGCCATCGATGTGCGCTTCGATGAAAAACGCCGGCTGATCGTGTTGCAGGAAGGCGAAATCCTCGTCGAAACCGGCCACAACGATGCGCGCCCGTTCTATGTGCAGACCCGCGACGGCAGCCTGCGCGCGCTGGGCACGCGGTTTATCGTCAAGCGCGAGGACGCCGCCACGCGCCTGAGCGTGCTGCAATCGGCGGTGGCCGCGCAACCCGAGGCGCTGCATCAGGAACAGATCTTCAAGGCCGGCCAGCAAGTGCTGATGCGCAGCGACAGCCTCGGCCCGCTGCTCGCCGTCACCCCCGCCACCGACGCCTGGACCCGCGGCATGCTGGTGGTGGACAACGCCCGCCTGGGCGATGTGGTCGAGGAACTGAGCCGTTATCGCCGCGGCTACCTGGGTGTGGATAACGCCGTGGCCGACCTGCGTATCACCGGCAGCTTCCCGCTGCACGACACCACCCTGGCGCTCAACGCGCTGCTGCCGACGCTGCCGGTGTGGATCGAACAGCGCACGCCGTGGTGGGTGACGGTGAAGGGTAGGCCCTAGGTCCGGCGGTGTCGGGGATATTGCTCGCGCGAGCAATCCCGCTCCCACCTTCGACCGCGTTGTATCAGGCTGAACGCGGTCGAAGGTGGGAGCGAGCTTGCTCGCGATGACGCCCTCCAGAACACCAAATAGCCCCAGACCACAATTATTTTCACCTCGCCCTATCACTTTTCGAATCTCGCTCGGCACAGGGGTAATTGCGAATTACTTCCATTCAGGAGCCGCCCCATGTCCCGCACGCTAGACACCTTGTTGCGCCCCAGCCTGTTAGCCGTGGCCATTGCCCTCAGCACCCCGCTGACCAGCAGCGTGCTGATCGCCGCCGAGCAAGCGTCCAGCGTGCGCGCCTACAACCTGCCCGCCGCGCCATTGGCCGCCACCCTGAACCAGATCGCCAGCCAGGCCGGCCTCGCGCTGACCCTCAGCCCGGCACTGGCCGCGGGCAAAACCTCGGCGCCGGTCCAGGGCCAGTTCGACGCCCCGGGCGCACTGCGCGAGGCACTGCGCGGCAGCGGCTTGCAGGTGGAGCAGAGCAGCGCGGGGACTTACACGCTGGTGGCGATTGCGGACGGGGTCGTGGCGTTGCCGCAAACCAGCATCGTTGCCCAGGGCAACACTGAAAGTGCCTGGGGCCCAGTGCAGGGCTACCTGGCGACGCGCACCGCCGCCGGCACCAAGACCGATACCGCGCTGGTCGAAGCGCCGCGCTCGATCTCCGTCGCCACCCGCGAGCAGATGCAGGACCGCAACGTGCAGAACCTGGATGACGCCGTCAAATACATGCCCGGCATTGTGTCCGCCAGCTACGGCAGCGACACCCGCTACGACTGGATGCGCGTTCGCGGCTTCGAACCGACCCAATTCCTCGACGGCCTGCCGTTGCCACGCGGCGTGTACGCCAACCCCAAGGCCGAAACCTGGAACCTGGATCGCCTCGCCCTGCTGCGTGGCCCAGCCTCCTCGGTCTATGGCCAGACCCCGCCGGGCGGCCTGCTGGACATGGTCAGCCGGCGCCCCAGCGCGGAGTCGAGCCATGCCATTCAAGTGCAATACGGCAGTGACAACTATCGCCAGATCAATTTCGCCAGCACCGGCAAGATCGATGATGAAGGCCAGTTCCTTTACGGCGTCAGCGGCGTGGTCCGGGATGCTGGCACTCAGGTCGACCACATCGACAACAAGCGCTACAACATCGCCCCCAGCCTGGTCTGGAACATCGACCCCGATACCCAACTGACCTTGCTCTCGCAGTTCACCCGCGACGATACCGGCACCACCAGCCAGTTCCTGCCGATCCAGGGCACCAAGATCAAATCGCCGCTGGGCGAGGTCTCCCACCACAAGAACCTCGGCGATCCGGACTATGAATTTTACGACCGCACCTACTACGCGCTGGGCTATGCGTTCGAGCATCGCTTCAACGATACATGGCAGTTCCGCCAGAACCTGCGCTACACCAAGTCGGAGCTGGCGTTCCAGCAACTGACCGTGGGCTCACTGATCTACGGCCCTGCCGACGCTGCGGGCAACATCAGTCGTTCGTCGACCAACGTTGACGAAAACATCGGCCAATTCGCGGTCGACAACCATTTCCAGGCTGACTTCAACACGGCTGACATCACGCACACGCTGTTGCTGGGGCTCGATCATCAACGCACCGACACTTCGTATCTGTCGATTTTCAGCAGCGCCGGGACGACCAATATCTTCAACCCGACCTACGGCCAGACGATCGTCCGCCCGCCGCGCTCCGACGCGTACTACGACTACAACCAGAAAACCATACAGACCGGCCTCTACGTGCAAGACCAGATGGCCTTCGACAAATGGCGCCTGACCCTCGGCGGGCGTGAAGACTGGGTGCATCAGGGCACCACGTACTTCAACAAGGACGACGCGACCAACACCGACCGCAGCCGGAACTTCAGTGGCAACGCGGCGCTGAGCTATGTCTTCGATTCGGGCTTCGTGCCGTACCTGTCCTACGCCGAGTCCTTCCAGCCGGCGAGCAATGCCAGCGTCGACCCGGTCAAATCGTACAAGCCCACGCAGGGCAAGCAATGGGAACTGGGGGTCAAGTATCAGCCTCCCGGCTCCAACACATTGCTCAGCGCAGCGGTTTACGACCTGACCCAGAAAAACGTGCTGGTCACCAGCTTCGGCGCCGGGGGCGAATCGGTGACCGACCAGACCGGCGAAGTGAAGGTCAAGGGCCTGGAACTCGAAGCCGTGTCTGACGTGAGTGAAAACCTCAAGCTGATAGCCGCCTACACCCTGGCCAAGTCCGAAGTGCAAAAAGGCCAATACAAGGGCAACCGCCTGCAGCTGATGCCGAACCAGCAAGCCTCCCTGTGGACGGACTACACCTGGCACAGCGGCATGCTCGACGGTTTCGGCATTGGCGCCGGGGCCCGCTACACCGGCAATACCTATGGCGACCAGGGCAATACCTGGACGGGCAAGGCCAACGCCTACACAGTGTTCGACGCCACCGTGCATTACGACCTCGGCCGCCTGGACAACAGCCTCAAAGGCGCCTCGCTGAAACTGAACGCGACCAACCTGTTCGACAAGGACTACCTCTCCACCTGTGACGGTTCCTACTGCTACTTCGGCGACCAGCGCAGTGTGGTCGCCAGCGCCACCTACCAGTGGTAAACGACTGAGTTGACCTCCCGGCCGCCTCCAGGGGCGGCTTGGGTGTGTCTGAAGGCCAACAAATGAAAAGCCGAACCATCCGCCGCTGGTCCTTTATCCACACCTGGACCAGCCTGATCTGCACCTTGTTCCTGCTGCTGCTCGCCCTTACCGGCCTGCCGTTGATTTTCCACCACGAGCTCGATCACCTGCTGGGCAACGAACCCGAGTTGCAGCAGATGCCCGCCGACACACCACAGCTGAACCTCGAGCAACTGGTGGCCAAAGCCCAGGCGCATCGCCCTGGCGAAGTCATGCAATACCTGGCGTGGGACGAAGACGACCCGCACGGCGTGATCGCGATCATGGCCGCCACCGCTGGCACCGAACCCAATGCGTCGCACACGTTCATGCTCGACGCGCGCACCGGCGCAACCGTGGAGATGCCGTCGGCCAACGGCGGCTTGACGCTGTTCCTGCTGCGCCTGCATGTGGATATGTTCGCCGGCCTGCCGGGCAAGTGGCTGCTGGCGTTCATGGGCCTGCTGTTTGTGCTGGCGATTGTCTCGGGCACGCTGCTTTACCTGCCGTTCATGCGCCGCTTGACGTTCGCCACCGTGCGCCAGGACAAATCCACCCGCCTGCGTTGGCTCGACCTGCACAACCTGATCGGCGTGGTCACCCTGACCTGGGCGCTGGTGGTCGGCGTGACCGGCGTGATCAGCGCCTGTGCCGATCTGATCATCGCCGCCTGGCGCAACGACAGCCTCAGCGCAATGATCGAACCGTACCAGCACGCCCCGCCGCTGACCCTGCGCGCACCGGCCAACGATCTGCTCACGATCGCCGCCGCAGCCGCGCCCGGCATGCAGCCGGACTTCATCGCCTTCCCCGGCACGCGCTTTTCCAGTGAGCACCATTACGCGGTGTTCATGAAGGGCAGCACCCACCTGACCTCGCACCTGCTCACGCCGGTGCTGATCGACGCCAGCAGCCTGGCCGTCACCGCGATCGCCGAGCGGCCGTGGTACATGGACGCCATGGGCATGTCGCAGCCGCTGCACTTCGGCGACTACGGCGGCATGCCGATGAAAATCCTCTGGGCGCTGCTGGATGGGCTGACCATCGTCGTGCTCGGCAGCGGTGTGTACCTGTGGTGGGTGCGGCGCAAGGCGGGCAAGGCATGAGGCCGCGTCAATCGAGTTTCTGGAAGGTGTTCGGCATTCCGCTGGGGATCGGCCTGCTCAGCGCCGTCGGTTTGTTTGCCGCGTTGCTGGGGGATGGGCTGTGGGATGCGCTGAGTTGGGTCGGGTTGGGTATTCCTGCGGTCATTGGGACTTGGGCGTTGTTCCGGCGGCGTGGTTGAGGACGCCATCGGGGGCAAGCCCCCTCCCACATTTGGAATGCATTCCCCTGTGGGAGGGGGCTTGCC
>NZ_JBWKXO010000077.1:0-13637 GCF_059423025.1 Pseudomonas sp. GW704-F2
ACCCCAACCCCAACCCCGCTGCCGGGTGAAACCCCAAACGGGCCGTCCGCACTGATCGAAATGCTTGCCAAGACACTCTCAGCGTTCGTGTTACAGCTGCTGCAGATTATCGCCCCGTCGTCCAGTGGCAGGCCGCGCTCGTAACCCCACCCACGATCCCGAGGCATCATGCCGTCAGGCAGTGACCGCCGAAGTGTGGCGCGAAGCACTGAGAAAGCGCAGCAGCGCCACCAGCGGGAACGCACTGCCCACCAGCATCACGCCCAGCCAGCCGCCGTGTTCGTACACGCTGCTGGCAATCGCCGAGCCGAAGGCACCACCGATGAAGATGCTGGTCATGTACAGCGCGTTCAGGCGGCTGCGGCTGTTGGCGTCGAGGGCGTAGATGGCGCGTTGGCCGAGGACCATGTTCATCTGCACGCAGAAGTCGAGGACCACGCCGGTCACCGCCAGGCCGATCACGCTGTACAGCGGGTGTACGAAGGCCGGCAGGAAGCTCAACACCGCAAACACCATGGCCAGCAGTGACGCGCGGTGGGTGTGGCCGGCATCGGCCAGGCGCCCGGCGATGGGCGCGGCGATGGCACCGATGGCACCGACCAGGGCGAAGATCGCGATCTGGGTCTGGCTCAGGCCATGGTTGCGCACCAACTCCAGCGGCGCGGCGGTCCAGAACAGGCTGAAGGTGGCAAACATGCAACCTTGATAAAAGGCGCGCTGGCGCAACAGCGGTTGTTCACGCAGCAGGGTGCCGAGGGAACGCAGCAATTGGCCATAGCTGGCGCTGTGGTCGGGCTGGCGCTTGGGAATGGTCATCAGCAAGACCACGCTGATAACGGCCATCAACGCGGCCGCGGCCATGAACATCGCGCGCCAGCCGAAATGGTCGGCGACCACACTGGACACCGGCCGCGCCAGCAGGATGCCCAGCAACAGGCCGCCCATGATGCTGCCGACCACGCGGCCACGGGACTCGGCAGGTGCCAGGTGCGCCGCCAGTGGGATCAGGATCTGCACCGACACCGAACTGAAACCGATCAACAACGACACCAGCAGGAACAGGTTCGGTTGCTCGGTAAACGCCGCGCCCAGCAGGCTGGCGATGGCGATCACGGTGGTGCTGATCATCAGCTTGCGGTTTTCCAGCAAGTCGCCCAGGGGCACCAGGAAGAACAGGCCCAGGGCGTAGCCGATTTGCGTCAGCGATACGATCAGGCTGGCCATGGCGGGCGTCAGGCCGATGTCCGGCGCGATCAGCTCGATGATCGGTTGCGCGTAGTAGATGTTGGCGACGATGGCGCCGCAGCAAAACGCAAACAACATCACCATCCCGCGGGTCATGGTGCTCGTAGCGTGGGGAGTAGCGTTCATGGTGTTCTCATAAAAGCGAAGGAAGATGGCGAGCGAGAGTAAAGACAAGACACTGCGGCGAGTAGGCTGTTGGCGGTGATAACACTCATGCCGTGAAATGATGACTGAAGCCTTGGCGTTGGCTTCGAGCGCCCATGATACATGCAGACGCACCGGCCGAAACAGGCGACCCGGCGGCCTGACGATCACGCTTGGCATCAAACGAATGTGGGGGCGGGCTTGCCTGCAATGCGGACACCCCGGTGTATCGGACACACCCGGGCGACGCTATCGCAGGCAAGCCAGCCCCCACATTGGCTCGCGTTTCTTCAGTGCAAGCGGCTTACTGCCCGTTGTAGATCTGGTCGAACACCCCGCCATCGTTGAAGTGGGTTTTCTGCACGGTGCGCCAGTCGCCAAAGGTCTTCTCGACCGACAGGAAGTCGACTTTCGGGAAACGATCGGTGTACTTGGCCTGCACTTTCGGGTCACGCGGGCGCAGGTAGTTGTTGGCCGCGATTTCCTGGCCTTCCGGCGACCACAGGTACTTCAGGTAGTCTTCGGCGACTGCGCGCGTGCCTTTCTTCTCGACCACTTTGTCCACCACCGTGACCGGTGGCTCGGCTTCGGCGGAGACACTTGGGTAGACCACTTCGAACTGATCGCGGCCGAATTCGCGGGCGATCATTTCCGCTTCGTTTTCAAAGGTCACCAGCACATCGCCGATCTGGTTGGTCATGAACGTCGTGGTCGCGGCACGGCCACCGGTGTCCAGCACGGGCGCTTGCTTGAACAGCTTGCCGACAAAGGCCTTGGCCTTGTCTTCGTCACCACCGTTCTTCAGCACGTAGCCCCAGGCCGACAGGTAGGTGTAGCGACCGTTACCCGAGGTCTTCGGGTTGGGCACGACCACTTGCACACCATCCTTGAGCAGGTCCGGCCAGTCTTTCAGGGCTTTCGGGTTGCCCTTGCGCACGATAAACACGGTGGCCGAAGTGAACGGCGCGCTGTTGTTCGGCAGGCGGGTAGCCCAGTTGTCCGGCACCAGTTTGCCGTTGTCGACCAGGGCGTTGATGTCGGTGGCCATGTTCATGGTGATCACATCAGCCGGCAGGCCGTCGATCACCGAGCGCGCTTGTTTGCTGGAGCCGCCGAAGGACATCTGCAAGGTCAGCTTGTCGTTCGGGTGCTCGGCTTCCCAGTGTTTCTGGAAGGCGGCGTTGTAGTCCTTGTAGAAATCGCGCATCACGTCGTAGGACACATTGAGCAGGGTGGTCGGTGCGGCCTGGACGACACCGGCCAATGCAAGGCCGGCGGCCAGGAGAGAGGCGCTAACGAGTTTTTTCACTGCTCATTCCTTGTTGTTCGAGAGTAGAGAGAAGCACTTTGCCAGCGACTATAGCCGGGGCTGTATATTCGCTTAAAGATTAAAAAGATCTTTGCTTATTCCAGCTTGTTAAACAATGCGTTGCCACACCGCGAACAAAACGCCGCGTTCGCGTCATGGGTGTTTTTCTTGCACACCGGGCAGTCCGTTTGCAACTGTTCACCGCGCATGGCGTTGGCCAGTTCGGCGGTGAAGATCCCGGTGGGCACGGCGATGATCGAGTAACCGGTGATCATCACCAGGGACGAAATCACCTGGCCCAGCGGGGTCTTGGGCACGATATCGCCGAAGCCCACGGTGGTCAGGGTCACGATCGCCCAGTAGATGCCCTTGGGGATGCTGGTGAAGCCGTTCCCAGGCCCTTCGATCACATACATCAAGGTGCCGAACACCGTCACCAGGGTGCAGACGCTGAGCAGGAACACCACGATCTTCTGCTTGCTGCCGCGCAACGCCGACATCAGGTAGTTGGCCTGCTTGAGGTACGGCCCGAGCTTGAGCACCCGGAAGATGCGCAGCATGCGGATGATGCGGATGATCAACAGGTACTGGGCATCGCTGTAATACAGCGCGAGGATGCCGGGCACGATGGCGAGCAAATCCACCAGGCCGTAGAAACTGAAGGCATAGCGCAACGGCTTGGGCGAGCAGTACAAGCGCAGGCCATACTCGATGGCGAAGATGACGGTGAAGCCCCACTCGATGTAGGCCAGCACGGCGGCGTAATTGTCGTGGACTTCCTGGATGCTGTCGAGGATCACCACCACCAGGCTGGCGAGAATGATCAGCAGCAGGGTGCTGTCAAAACGCCGCCCGGCCGGCGTGTCACTCTGGAAAACCATGACATAGAGACGCTGACGCCAGTCGTTGTTGCTGTCCATAACGTTCGCCCCTATCGAATATCGGGCAAGCCTAGGGGGATTCGAACGGGCTGTCCACGCGGGCTTTCGCTGCAGGACAATCTGGCTGAAGCCGTTGAGCAGCGCTTCGGCCCAGTCGGGGCAGGAGGCCCTGACCGGCGCTAGATCAACGTCTGATCGACCCCGGTTGCGCAACCCGCAGTTTCGGCCCTTGCAGGTTCATCGGGATGCTGAAGGGGGCGTTCAACAGGGTGGGCAGTCTCGAGAATCAGAATAGCGCGAAAGTCGTTGACGTTGGTGCGGGTCGGTTCGGTGATGATCAGATCGTCGAGGGCGGCGAAATAGCCGTAGCCATTGTTGTTGTCCAGCTCGTCGCAGGCCGACAGCCCCAGCGCTTCGGCGCGGGCGTAGCTGGTGGGGGTCATGAGCGCGCCGGCGTTGTCTTCCGAACCGTCGATGCCGTCGGTATCGCCGGCCAGGGCATAGACGCCGGGCAGGCCCTTGAGGCTGTCGGTGAGGCTCAGCAGGAATTCGGCGTTGCGCCCGCCACGGCCAGTGCCGCGCACGGTCACGGTGGTTTCCCCACCGGACAGGATCACGCATGGCGCCGCCAACGGCTGGCCGTGCTGCACGATCTGCCGGGTGATCCCGGCGTGGACCTTGGCCACGTCCCGCGCTTCGCCTTCGAGGTCGCCGAGGATCAGCGGGCTGAACCCGGCCTGGCGGACTTTCACCGCGACCGCTTCCAACGACTGTTGTGGGCGGGCGATCAATTGGAAATGGCTGCGGGCGAGCAGCGGGTCGCCGGGTTTGACGGTTTCCGAGGCCGGGTTCTGCAACCAACTGCGCACGGACGCCGGCGCGTCGATGCCATAGCGCTTGAGAATGGCCAGGGCCTGTTGCGAAGTGCTCGGGTCGCCGACCGTGGGGCCGGAAGCGATCACCGTGGCCAGGTCGCCCGGCACATCGGAAATCGCGTAGGTATAGACCGTCGCCGGCCATGCCGCCCTGGCCAGTCGGCCGCCCTTGATCGCCGAGAGGTGCTTGCGCACGCAATTCATCTCGCCGATGGTGGCGCCGGATTTGAGCAGGGCTTTGTTGATGGCCTGTTTGTCGGCCAGGCTGATGCCTTCGGCGGGCAGGGCGAGCAATGCCGAGCCACCGCCGGAGAGCAGGAAGATCACCCGGTCGTCTTCGCTCAGTTGGCTGATCAGCGCCAGCACGCGCTGCGCCACTTTGATGCCGGCGGCATCCGGGACCGGGTGGGCGGCTTCGACCACTTCGATTTTCTGGCACGGCGCGCCATGGCCGTAGCGGGTGACCACCAGCCCCGTGACTTCACCGTGCCAGGCGTTTTCCACGACCAGCGCCATGGCGGCCGCGGCTTTGCCGGCGCCGATCACAATCACCCGGCCGCTGCGGTCGGCGGGCAGGTAGGGTTCGAGGACTTGCCGGGGATGGGCGGCGTCAATGGCGGTGGCAAACAGCTCGCGAAGCAGGTGTTGCGGATCGACCGACATAAGCGGGCTCCCGGGGATTTTTTGTTATTAGAGATGCAGCAATTGCGGCTATTGAAATGCGATCAACCTGTGGGAGGGGGCGTGCTCCCTCCCACATTTGACGGCATTTCAAAAAGGGCAGCGGTGTGGGTTATTTGTCGCGAATCGAGAAGTTCGCCATATGCTCCAAGCCCTTGATCAACGCCGAGTGGTCCCAGTTGCCGCCCCCGATCGCGGTGCAGGTGCTGAACACCTGTTGGGTGCCGGCGGTGTTCGGCAGGTTGATCCCCAGCTCCTTGGCCCCGGCCAGCGCGAGGTTGAGGTCCTTCTGGTGCAGGTTGATGCGAAAGCCCGGATCGAAGGTGCCCTTGATCATGCGTTCGCCGTGTACTTCAAGGATCTTCGACGAGGCGAAGCCGCCCATCAGCGCTTCACGCACCTTGGCCGGGTCGGCGCCGTTTTTCGCGGCGAACAGCAGCGCTTCAGCCACCGCCTGGATGTTCAGCGCGACGATAATCTGATTCGCCACTTTGGCTGTCTGGCCGTCGCCGTTGCCGCCGACCAGAGTGATGTTCTTGCCCATGCTCTGGAACAGCGGCAAGGCACGCTCGAAGGTCTGCGGCTCACCGCCGACCATGATGCTCAAGGTGCCGGCCTTGGCTCCGACTTCACCGCCGGACACCGGCGCATCGAGGTACTGCGCGCCGGTCTGGTTGATCCTGGCGGCAAAGGCCTTGGTGGCGGTGGGGGAGATCGAGCTCATGTCGATCACCACTTTGTTCGGCGACAGACCGGCGGCCACGCCATCGGCGCGCAACAGCACGTCATCGACCTGCGGGGTGTCGGGCACCATGACGATGATGAATTCGGCTTCCTGGGCGACGTGCTGCGGGGTGGCCAGCGCGATGGCGCCGGCGGCGATCAACTCGGCTGGCGCCTTGCCGTGATGCTCGGACAGGAACAGTTGGTGACCGGCTTTTTGCAGGTTGGCGGCCATGGGTTGGCCCATGATGCCGGTGCCGATGAATCCGATTTTAGCCATGAAAAAATCCTCTTTTTATTCGATAGAGCGCGGTCTGCCAAACACATGGGGTCCAAATGTGGGAGGGGGCTTGCTCCCACAGGTTGGTTGCGTGTTGTGCCTGTCAGAGGGCGTTATGGGTCTTGAGCCAACCCAAACCCGCTTCGGTGGTGGTCAACGGCTTGTATTCACAGCCGACCCAACCCTGATAACCGATACGGTCCAAATGCTCGAACAGGAATCGATAGTTGATCTCCCCGGTCCCGGGCTCGTTGCGACCCGGGTTATCCGCCAGTTGGATGTGGTTGATCTCACCCAGGTGCGCGGCCAGGGTGCGGGCCAGATCGCCTTCCATGATTTGCATGTGGTAGATGTCGTATTGCAGGAACAGATTGGCGCTGCCCACCTGTTCGCGAATCGCCAGGGCCTGCGCGGTGTTGTTCAGGTAGAACCCAGGGATGTCGCGGGTGTTGATCGCTTCCATCACCAGCTTGATACCCGCCGCTTGCAGCGTGTCGGCGGCGTATTTGAGGTTGGCGACAAAGGTCTTTTCTATGATGGCATCGTCCACGCCCTGCGGCCGGATGCCCGCCAGGCAGTTGACCTGGGTGTTGCCCAGCACCTGGGCGTAAGCGATGGCCAGGTCGACCCCGGCGCGGAATTCCTCGACCCGATCCGGATGGCACGCCAGGCCCCGTTCGCCCTTGGCCCAATCGCCGGCCGGCAGGTTGAACAGCACCTGGGTCAAGCCATTGGCATCCAACTGCGCCTTGATTTCGGCAGAGCTGAATTCGTAGGGGAACAGGTATTCGACGCCTGCAAAGCCCGCATCGGCGGCTGCTTTGAAGCGAGCGAGAAACGCCTGTTCGGTGAACAGCATGGACAGGTTGGCGGCAAAGCGCGGCATAGGGTTCTCCTTAATCGAGCAGGGAAATGGCAGTCGGCGCATCGTTGCCGACCAAGGCCAGATCTTCGAATTCGTTGACGGCGTTGATCTCGGTGCCCATGGAAATATTGGTCACGCGCTCCAGAATAATCTCAACGATCACCGGAACCTTGAATTCTTCGAGCATTTCCTGGGCGCGGCGCAGTGCCGGCTGGATCTGGCCGGGCTCGAACACGCGCAGGGCCTTGCACCCCAGGCCTTCGGCGACTGCGACGTGGTCGACGCCATAGCCGTTGAGTTCCGGGGCGTTGAGGTTGTCGAAAGACAACTGCACGCAGTAGTCCATTTCGAACCCGCGCTGGGCCTGGCGGATCAGCCCCAGGTAGGAGTTGTTCACCACTACGTGGATATACGGCAGCTTGAACTGCGCGCCCACGGCCAGTTCTTCGATCATGAACTGGAAGTCATAGTCGCCGGACAGCGCCACCACCTTGCGGCTCGGGTCGGCCTTGACCACGCCGAGCGCCGCCGGGATGGTCCAACCCAACGGGCCGGCCTGGCCGCAGTTGATCCAGTGACGCGGCTTGTAGACATGCAGGAATTGCGCGCCGGCAATCTGCGACAGGCCGATGGTGCTGACGTAGCAGGTGTCTTTGCCGAACACCTGGTTCATCTCTTCGTACACCCGTTGCGGCTTGACCGGCACGTTGTCGAAGTGGGTCTTGCGCTGCAGGGTGGCCTTGCGCTGCTGGCAGTCATGCAGCCAGGCGCTGCGGTCCTTGAGTTTGCCTGCGGCTTTCCACTCGCGGGCGACTTCGATGAACATCGTCAGTGCGGCCCCGGCGTCGGAAACGATGCCGAGGTCCGGGGTGAATACGCGACCGATTTGCGTCGGTTCAATGTCGACGTGAATGAACGTGCGCCCCTCGGTGTACACCGCCACCGAACCGGTGTGGCGGTTGGCCCAGCGGTTGCCGATGCCGAGCACCACGTCGGCTTTCAGCAGCGTCGCGTTGCCATAACGGTGCGACGTTTGCAGGCCGACCATGCCTACCATCTGCGGGTGATCGTCGGGGATGGTGCCCCAGCCCATCAAGGTCGGGATCACCGGGATGCCGGTCAACTCGGCGAACTCCACCAGCAGGTCGCTGGCATCGGCATTGATCACGCCGCCACCGCTCACCAGCAGCGGGCGTTCGGCCTGGTCGAGCAGGGCCAGGGCTTTTTCCACCTGGATGCGCGTGGCCAGCGGTTTGGCCAGGGGTAGCGGCTGGTAGGCGTCGATGTCGAATTCGATCTCGGCCATCTGCACGTCGAACGGCAGGTCGATCAGCACCGGGCCAGGGCGGCCGGAGCGCATTTCATAAAAGGCCTTCTGGAACGCATACGGCACCTGGCCGGGTTCGAGGACCGTGGTCGCCCACTTGGTCACCGGCTTGACGATGCTGGTGATGTCCACGGCCTGGAAATCTTCCTTGTGCATCCGCGCCCGGGGGGCCTGGCCGGTGATGCACAGGATCGGAATCGAGTCGGCCGAGGCGCTGTACAGGCCGGTGACCATGTCGGTGCCCGCCGGGCCCGATGTGCCGATGCACACGCCGATATTGCCGGCCTTGGTGCGGGTGTAGCCCTCGGCCATGTGCGAGGCGCCTTCAACATGGCGAGCAAGGACGTGATCGATGCCACCGACCTTCTGCAAGGCCGAATACAGCGGGTTGATCGCGGCGCCTGGGATACCGAAGGCGGTGTCTACCCCTTCACGACGCATCACCAGAACGGCGGCTTCGATTGCTCTCATTTTGCTCATTGTTTTGGTGCCTCTTGCGTTTTGTAATTGTATACAAGTGGTGTTTGGTCGAAGTGTATTCACGGCAAGCGCCACAGGTCAATGCATTTTATTCAGTAGCCTTTGCGTTCGTCGGAAGGTCTTTGTAGGGTATTTTTTCGACATTCGGTAGGTTTTCGCGAAAATGTTGTATACAAAAAATAACTCTATTGTGTTCTATTTGTCGCATCCGGTATCTGTTCCAACAGAGCCCACGGCTTTCCCATAACAAGATAAGGACGGCACCCATGAGCGCTTTAACCTTGAAAGTCGCAGTCAACCTGGCCGGCCAGGCCCTCGCCGCAGGCCGCGCCATTGCCTCGGCACCGCTGACCATTGCCGTGCTGGACGGCGGCGGTCACCTGATCACCCTGCAACGGGACGACGGCGCCAGCCTGCTGCGCCCGCAGATCGCCATTGGCAAGGCCTGGGGTGCGATTGCCCTGGGCAAAGGCTCACGCTTGCTCGCGCTGGATGCGCAGCAACGCCCGGCGTTTATCGCCGCATTGAACAGCTTGGGGCAGGGCAGCGTGGTGCCGGCGCCGGGCGGGGTGTTGATTCGGGATCAGGAAGGGCTGGTGCTGGGGGCGATCGGGATCAGCGGGGACACGTCGGATATTGATGAGCAGTGTGCGATCACGGCGATTGAAGCGCTGGGTTTGTGGGCGGATGCGGGGGTGTCAGCCTGATTATTGGATGACTGTCTGGGCCTTATCGGGAGCAAGCTCCCTCCCACATTTGACGGTATTCACAAATAGAAATGTGTGAACACAGTTAAAGGTGGGAGGGAGCTTGCTCCCGATTGCCACAGGCGCCTCGGTGTCTCAGTCCGGCGCACAGCCTTTGAGCACCAACCGAATAATCGTCTGCGCCGCCGCCTCGTAATCCGCTTCATCCAGCTTGTCTTTACCCGTCACCGCCGAAATCTGCCAATCAAAATCCGCATACGTCTGGGTTGCGGCCCAGATGCTGAACATCAAGTGATTGGGATCGATCGGCGCAATCAACCCACGGTCCACCCAATGCTGGATGCACTGGATATTGTGCTTGGCCTGGGCGTTGAGTTGCTCGACCTGTTCGGCGCTCAGGTGCGGGGCGCCGTGCATGATTTCGCTGGCGAACACCTTGGAGGCGAAGGGCAGGTCGCGGGAGATGCGGATTTTCGAGCGGATGTAGTTGCTCAGTACCGCCGCAGGCTCACCCTCCGGGTTGAACGGCGTCGAGGCTGCCAGGATCGGCTCGATGATGCTCTCGAGCACTTCGCGGTAGAGGTTGTCCTTGGACTTGAAGTAGTAGTAGACGTTGGGCTTGGGCAGCCCGGCCTTGGCGGCGATGTCGCTGGTTTTGGTCGCGGCGAAGCCCTTGTCGGCAAACTCCTCGCTCGCCGCCCGCAGGATCTTTTCTTTGTTGCGCTCGCGAATGCTGCTCATAAACCAGAGGGTTCCTTGCCATGACAGGCGGTTGCGCATGGTAGCACCGGCCATCCGCGAGCCTCAACAATGTGCCCGCGACACTCTTGGGGTCGATCGTGCATCCCGGTTTTGGCCTACAAAAAACTCGGAAATAGACTATCTGTAAAATATAGACGAATTGTTTAGGTTGGCGTAGTGTCCGCTGGGTCAGTGACTGAGCCTGCGTCAATCACCCGTGTTCCTTCGGGTTAGCCAGGCCTCAGGCACTACGCAGAATAAAAATAATTCGGTAGGTGCCTTCATGAAACAGGTCAAACAGACGCTCTATGCCGTAACGATCACCCTCGGGCTGTTGTCGGTGGCCCATGCGCAGCCGCTGCGTTTCGCCACCGAGGGTGCTTATCCGCCTTTCAACTATGTGGACTCGAATAACCAACTGCGTGGTTTTGACGTCGATATGGCGAACGCCCTGTGCGCCAGGCTCGGCGTCGAATGCACGATTGTTGCCCAGGACTGGGAGGGCATCATCCCGGGCCTGCTCGCGAAAAAGTACGACGCAATCATCGCCTCGATGGCCATCACCGAAGAGCGCCAGAAGACCGTCAGCTTCACCCAGCCCTACAACCGCACGCGCATGGTCCTGGCAGTGCCCAGGGGCAGCGACATTCAGGACGCCGCGCCGGCCACGTTGGCCGGTAAGACGGTCGGCGCTCAGTCGTCGTCCACCCAGGGTATCTACAACCAGGATGTCTATGGCGCCAATGGGGCGCGGGTCAAGTTGTACGTCGGCCAGGACGAGGCCAACAGCGACCTGCTCAACGGCCGCCTGGATGCGGTGGTCAACGACAGTGCGCCGATGCAGGAGTGGTTGAAGAGCACCGCCCCGCAGTGTTGTCGGGTGCTGGCTATCCCCGGTACGCAAAGCGACGCCGGTATTGCCGTGCGCAAGGCCGATGAGGCGTTGCGCGCCAGGCTGAACCAGGCCATCGCGGACGTGATCGCCGACGGCACCTATCGACAGCTCAAGTTGGCCCATGGCCTTGAGGATGATTAAGCGCGGGGGCGTCTTCCATGTTCGAGTCATTAGGGTTGTTGTCGTTGGGCGCCGGTGGGTGGGGCGGCGCGCTGCTGGCGGGCGCAGGGGTCACGATGGCGCTGGCATTGGCGTGTGTGCCGCTGGGGTTGCCATTGGGGTTGTTGGTGGCGCTGTGCAGCAGATCGGCAAATACCACGGTGAGGGCGATGGCTGCGCTGTTCTCCACCTGTTTTCGTGGCCTGCCGGAGTTGCTGACGTTATTGATCGTGTATTACGGCATCCAGATCGCGCTGCAGCAGTTCCAGGCGTATTGGGGCGGTTCGGCCGAGTTTGGCATCAACGCCTTCGTGGCGGCAGTGATCGCGTTCAGCCTGGTGCTGGCGGCCTTTTCCAGCGAGGTATGGCTGGGGGCATTGAAGACCGTGGCGCGCGGCCAGTACGAAGGCGCCCAGGCACTGGGCTTGAGCCGCAGGCACACGTTTTTCAAGGTGGTGCTGCCGCAGGTGATGAGGATCGCCTTGCCGGGGCTTTCGAACAACTGGTTGAGCCTGCTCAAGGACACGGCGTTGGTGTCGACCATTTCCCTGGTGGACCTGATGCGTCAGACCAGCCTGGCGGTGAACGCCACCAAGGAACCGATGCTGTTTTATCTGGCGGCGTGTGGCCTGTACCTGCTGCTGTCGTCGCTGTCGGGGTTTTGCATCGTGCAGCTTGAAAAGCACTACGGCCAGGGCCGGGAGCGTGCCTCATGATGGGGGGCGAGCGTTTTGCCGAGTGGCTCGGGCTTGAACTGCTTCAGCGCTACGGTGCGCAGTTGTTCGATGGCTTGTTGCTGACCCTGCAATTGGTGGCGATATCCAGCAGCGCCGGGATGGTGCTTGGCGTGCTGTTGGCGCTGGGCAGGACTTCACGCTGGCGTTTGTTGCAGTACGGGTGCAGGGCCTATCTCTACTTTTTCAGGGGCTCGCCGTTGTTGGCGCAGTTGTTCCTGATCTATTACGGCTTGGGTTCCTTCCACGGTTTCTGGCGCGACCTTGGCCTGTGGGGCTGGTTCGGCGACCCGTGGTTTTGCGCTGTGCTGGCGTTCACCTTGAATACGGCGGCCTATCAGGCCGAGATCTTTCGCGGCGGGTTGCTCTCCGTGCCCCGTGCCCACTATGAAGCCGCGACGGTGTTGGGGTTGAGCCGCACCACCACGTTTTTCAAGGTGACCTTGCCGCAGGTGCTCATCGTGACGGTGGGGCCACTGGGCAATGAACTGATTTTGATCATCAAGGCCAGCGCGATTGTGTCGCTGGTGACCTTGCTGGATTTGATGGGCGTGGCCAAGTTGGCGTTCTCACGCACTTTTGATTTCCAGGTGTATGTGTGGGTGGCGCTGGTCTACCTGCTGGTGGTCGAGTGTGTCCGGCGAGGGGTGAACCGGATCAATCGTCGACTCACCCGCCACATGCGGCCAACTGACGAATGATAAGGAAGGGTGGATACATGGGGTCATCAGGGGAGTTTGAGCGGTCGATCTGCGCGCCTGCGCCGGTGGTGATCGACGTCGAAGGGCTGAGTAAATGGTACGGCCCATACCAGGTGCTGCACGGTATCGACCTGCGCGTGGTGCAGGGCGAGCGGATTGTGCTGTGCGGCACCTCGGGCTCCGGCAAGTCCACGTTGATCCGTTGCCTCAATCGTCTGGAACCGGCGCAGCAGGGCCGAATCCAGGTGCTGGGCGCCGACTTGAGCGCTTCGCCGACGCTCTACCGCGCGGCCTTGCGTGAGGTCGGCATGGTGTTTCAGGGCTTCAACCTGTTTCCGCACCTGACCGTCTTGCAAAACTGCATGCTGGCGCCGATGTCCGTGCGCGGCATGCCCCGCGACAGCGCGCAGGACCAGGCGATGGCGCTGCTGAAAAAAGTCGGGATCGATCAACACTGGAAAAAATACCCGGCGCAATTGTCGGGCGGCCAACAGCAGCGGGTCGCGATAGCCAGGGCATTGTGCATGACCCCGAAAATCATGCTGTTCGATGAGCCGACGTCGGCACTGGACCCGGAGGCTGTCGGCGAGGTGCTGGACGTGATGGTCATGCTCGCCGAAAGTGGCATGACCTTGCTCTGCGTCACCCACGAAATGGGCTTTGCCCGGCAAGTCGCCGGGCGTGTGCTGTTTCTCGATGGCGGGCGGATCATCGAAGACCAGCCGCCGGAGGCGTTTTTCACTGCGCCACGCACACCTCGCGCGCAAGCGTTTCTGGCGCAGGTGCTGGGGTAGGCGGCTGGTATCGAGCAGGCAAAAAAAGGTTCTTCACGGAATCCCGGGAAACACAGAAACAAGAACGCCGATTTGATGGATGATGTTCGTGCGAGC
>NZ_JBWKXO010000078.1:0-13151 GCF_059423025.1 Pseudomonas sp. GW704-F2
GGTGGGTGATGACGGGATCGAACCGCCGACCCTCTGCTTGTAAGGCAGATGCTCTCCCAGCTGAGCTAATCACCCTTTGCTTCGTTGAGGCCGCGAAATTTACGCAGATAGCGGACCTAAGTCAATAGCCTGCTTGAAGTTTTTCTGAAAAAGACAAAATAGTTTCAAGACGGCTACCCACCCTACTCGCTGTAAATCATCTTCTTGCTCATGCCGCCGTCCACCACAAACTCCTGCCCGGTGACGAACCCGGCCTGGCGCGACAGCAGCCATGCCACCAGCGCCGCCACGTCCTCCACCGTGCCAACCCTGCCCGTCGGGTGCTGGGCGTGGTCGGCGTCGGTCAGCGGCTCTGCGCGACGGGCTGCCGGATCACGCGCATCGATCCAGCCAGGGCTGACGGCGTTGACCCGCACTTCCGGGCCAAGGCTCATCGCCAAGGCGTGTGTCAGGGCCAGCACGCCGCCCTTGCTCGCCGCGTAGGCTTCGGTGTCCGGCTCCGACTGCCGAGCCCGGGTCGAGGCCAGGTTGACGATCGCACCGCCATGGGCGCGCAGGTACGGCGCACAGTGCTTGGCCAACAGCATCGGGCCGCTGAGGTTCACCGCCAGCACGCGATTCCAGGAGGCCAGGTCAAGGCTTTCAAGGGTGATATTGCGCGGGTCGGCCACCGCCGCATTGCACACCAACGCATCCAGGCGCCCGAACTGCCCAAGCACTTCAGCGACGCCCTGGGCGACTTGCTTCTCGTCAGCCACGTCCATGGTGATAAACCAGGCGTTCTCGCCGAGCACCTTGGACACCTTGGAGCCGCGCTCGCGGTCCAGGTCGGCCAACACCACCTGCCAGCCTTCGCTGATCAGCCACGCCGCGATCCCCAGGCCAATGCCCCGGGCAGCGCCCGTCACCAGCGCGACGCGGCCGTTACCGCCCGCAGCCGCTTCCATGGACCACTCGATCACAAAGCCGCCAGCCCACGGGCCAGATCAGCCTGCAAGTCAGCGACGTCTTCAAGCCCCACCGCAACACGGATCAGGCTGTCGCGAATACCCGCCGCTTCCCGCTCCTGCGGCGCCAGGCGGCCGTGGGACGTGGTGCCGGGATGGGTAATGGTGGTCTTGCTGTCACCCAGGTTGGCGGTGATCGAGATCAGGCGCGTCGCGTCGATAAAGCGCCAGGCGCCCTCTTTGCCGCCTTTCACTTCAAAACTCACCACCGCACCGAAGCCGCGCTGCTGGCGCTGGGCCAATGCGTGCTGCGGATGGCTCTTGAGGCCGGCGTAGTGAACCTTCTCGATACCGTCCTGCTGCTCCAGCCACTCGGCCAGGGCCTGGGCGTTCGCGCAATGGGCTTTCATCCGCAGGCTGAGAGTCTCCAGGCCCTTGAGGAAGATCCATGCATTGAACGGGCTCAGGGTCGGGCCGGCCGTGCGCAGAAAACCCACCACTTCTTTCATCTGCTCGCTACGCCCCGCCACCACACCGCCCATGCAACGGCCTTGGCCGTCGATGAACTTGGTCGCCGAATGCACGACAACATCCGCACCCAGCTTCAACGGCTGTTGCAACGCCGGCGTGCAGAAGCAGTTGTCGACCACCAGCATGGCGCCTTTGGCATGCGCGACTTGCGACAGCGCGGCGATGTCCACCAACTCGGCCAGCGGGTTGGACGGCGACTCGACGAACAGCAGCTTGGTATTGGCTTTGATTGCCGCATCCCAGCCGGAAAGATCTGCCAAAGGCACGTAGTCCACTTCAATACCGAAGCGCTTGAAATACTTTTCGAACAGGCTGATGGTCGAACCGAACACGCTGCGTGACACCAGCACATGGTCGCCGGCGCTGCACAAGCTCATGACCACCGCCAGGATCGCCGCCATGCCGGTCGCCGTGGCGACCGCCTGCTCAGCGCCTTCCAGTGCGGCGATACGCTCTTCGAACGCGCGCACGGTCGGGTTGGTGTAACGGGAATAGACGTTGCCCGGCACTTCACCGGCAAAACGCGCAGCGGCGTCGGCAGCGGTGCGGAACACATAGCTGGAGGTGAAGAACATCGGATCACCGTGCTCGCCTTCCGGCGTGCGGTGCTGACCGGCGCGCACAGCCAGGGTATCGAAAGCTACGCCATCGAGGTCGCTGTCCAACCGACCGGCATCCCATTCCTGACTCATGCTGCGACTCCTTACTCAATGCTTTGTTTAAGATACAAAACCGGCCCCTCAGGGCCGGTGTTCACTCAATTGTTGTACAGATCGATGATCGCACTGACCGCCTGGGTCTTGATCTTCGACGAGTCGTTACGCGCCTGCTCGATCTTGTTCAGGTAAGCCTCATCGACATCACCGGTCACGTATTTGCCGTCGAACACCGCGCAGTCGAACTGCTCGATCTTGATCTTGCCACCGCCGACCGCTTCGATCAGGTCGGAAAGGTCCTGATAGATCAGCCAATCGGCGCCGATCAGATCGGCTACGTCCTGGGTCGTGCGGTTGTGGGCGATCAGCTCGTGGGCGCTCGGCATGTCGATGCCGTACACATTCGGGTAACGCACGGCAGGCGCGGCGGAGCAGAAGTACACGTTCTTCGCGCCAGCTTCGCGGGCCATCTGGATGATCTGCTTGCAGGTGGTGCCACGCACGATGGAGTCATCCACCAGCATCACATTCTTGCCGCGGAATTCCAGTTCGATGGCATTGAGCTTCTGGCGTACCGACTTCTTGCGCGCCGCCTGGCCAGGCATGATGAACGTGCGGCCGATGTAGCGGTTCTTGACGAAGCCTTCACGGAACTTGACGCCCAAGTGGTTGGCCAGCTCCAGCGCAGCGGTACGGCTGGTGTCCGGGATCGGGATCACCACGTCGATATCGTGCTGAGGGCGCTCGCGCAGGATCTTGTCGGCCAGCTTCTCGCCCATGCGCAGGCGCGCCTTGTACACCGAAACGCCGTCGATGATCGAATCCGGACGCGCCAGGTAGACGTGTTCGAAGATGCACGGGGTGAGTTTCGGCGCAACAGCGCACTGGCGGGTGTGCAGCTTGCCATCTTCGGTGATGTACACCGCTTCGCCCGGTGCCAGGTCGCGGATCAGGGTGAAGCCCAGCACGTCCAGGGACACGCTTTCGGAGGCGATCATGTACTCGACGCCTTCATCGGTGTGACGCTGGCCGAACACGATCGGGCGGATGCCGTGCGGGTCACGGAAACCGACGATGCCATAACCGGTGACCATCGCCACTACCGCGTAACCACCGACGCAACGGTTATGCACGTCGGTGACGGCGGCAAACACATCTTCTTCGGTCGGCTGCAGCTTGCCGCGCTGGGCCAGCTCGTGAGCGAACACGTTGAGCAACACTTCCGAGTCAGAGTTGGTGTTGACGTGGCGCAGGTCAGATTCGTAAATCTCCTTGGCCAGCTGTTCAACGTTGGTCAGGTTACCGTTATGCGCCAGGGTGATGCCGTAAGGCGAGTTGACGTAAAACGGTTGAGCTTCGGCCGAGGTCGAGCTACCGGCAGTCGGGTAGCGCACATGGCCAATGCCCATGTGCCCGACGAGGCGCTGCATGTGACGCTGATGGAACACGTCACGTACCAGACCATTGTCCTTGCGCAGGAATAACCGGCCGTCATGGCTGGTCACAATACCGGCAGCGTCCTGGCCGCGGTGCTGGAGGACGGTTAGCGCGTCATACAGCGCCTGATTGACGTTCGACTTACCGACGATACCGACGATGCCACACATGCGACGCAACCCCTACTTAATGAATCTTGACTGAACACTGCTTACTGAGGCGTTTTGGCCGGTAAGAGGTGCTCCTTGAACGGAAGATCAGCGGGTATGCTGATCCCGCTGGCCAGCCACTGACTGCTCCACCCCAAAATGAGGTTCTTGGACCAATCTGCAACCAATAGAAATTTTGGCACGAGTACCGACTCCTGCCACCACGAATCCTGCTGTACTGGCCCCAGGCTCAACAGCCCGACCGCCACGACCACCAGCAACGCGCCACGCGCAGCGCCGAAGGCCATGCCGAGAAATCGATCGGTCCCGGAGAGGCCGGTGACACGTATCAACTCGCCAATAAGATAATTGACCATTGCTCCCACCAGCAGCGTGGCGATGAACATGATGGCGCAGCCCGCGATGACGCGAGCCGAAGGTGTCTCGATGTACCCGCTCAAGTAGACCGACAGCGAACCGCCGAACATCCAGGCGACGACTCCTGCAATGATCCAGGTCAGCAACGACAGTGCTTCTTTTACGAAGCCGCGGCTTAGACTGATCAAAGCGGAGATGGCGACGATTGCGACGATCGCCCAATCAACCCAGGTAAATGGCACGGTGCAGCCTACAGACGGATAAGGCGGCGCATTTTAGCAGAGCGCCGGGCTATCGGTAAGCTGTGATTGCGGGTGCTTTGCAAAACAATAGTTTGTGACGAGTTAAGCGCATTTCAAGGCCCACTCGAAACCAAAGTGGAAGGGGGCTGGCTTCCGATGGCGATGGATCAGTCAGCACAACCGATACTGATCGACCGCCATCGGGGGCAAGCCCCCTCCCACATTTGACTGCATTCCAAGCCTGGATCGGCGTGAACTCAGCCGCGCTCAGGCTGGAAACGCACCACAAAACCGTTGAGATTCTGCTGACGCCCCAACAAATCGCGCAGGCGGTCCGCTTCGGCGCGCTCGATCAACGGCCCGATAAACACGCGGTTCTTGCCATCGGCGCTGCGGATGTAAGCGTTGTAGCCCTGGCTGCGCAGTTTTTTCTGCAAGGCCTCGGCGCTTTCGCGATTGGCCAGGCTGGCCAACTGGATCGACCAACTGATCGGCAGGCCATTCGGGTCGATACGGCTCTGACCCACGTCCGGCTTGCCCGGCGCAGCGGGTTGCGGCGCGACCGGCTTGGGGGCAGGCGCTGGCGCGGCGGGCTTGGCAGCGACGGCAGGCGCCGGCTTGACCACTGGAACACTCGGCTGCACCGGCATCGAAGGGGCCGGCTGCGCGGCCAACTCCTCATCGGCCGGCACCGGCTCTTCTTCAGGCAATGCCTGCGGCTCAGGCACCACCACCGGCTCAACCTGCACCTGAGGCACGGCCGGCGCCTGGGGCGCTGCCGGGGCCTCGACGACCACCTGGCGCTGTTCGTCCTGACGGGAAAACAGCATCGGCAGGAAAATCACCGCCAAGGCCACCAGCACCAGGGCACCGACCATCCGCTGCTTGTATGCGCTATCCAGTAATGCCATGTGCAGCTTCCTCCGTGGAGCGCCGGGCCAACCATTCGAGCGCCTCGGCAACACAATAAAATGACCCGAACAACAGAATCTCATCCTCGGGCGTGGCAACCGCACACTGCGCTTCAAGGGCCGCAGTGACACTTGCATACGACGCCACGCGCGCACCAAGGTTCTGCAGGGCCGCCTCAAGCTCGGCGGCCGGACGGCTGCGCGGCGTGTCCAGGGGCGCCACGGCCCAGGCCTGGACATTCCCCAGCAACGGCGTCACTACGCCCTCCAGATCCTTGTCGGCCAGCAAGCCGAACACCGCCAGGCGGCGACCGACCGGCGCTGTACGCGACAGGCGTTGCGCGAGGTATTCGGCGGCGTGGGGGTTGTGCCCCACATCCAGCAGCAGGTTCAGGCGCTTGCCCTGCCAATCGAAGGTTCGGCGATCCAGACGCCCAACGATCCGCGTCGCCAGCAATGTACGAGTAATCTGCGCAGGATTCCACGGCAGATCCAATAGCAGATAGGCTTGCAGAGCGAGCGCGGCGTTTTCCATCGGCAGGTTCAGCAGCGGCAAGTCATGCAACTCTACGAGCTGGCCGCGCGCATCACGCCCGCGCCACTGCCAATGCTCAGCACCGACCTCAAGATTGAACTCACGCCCGCGCAGGAAGAATGGGCAATCCAGCTCCCGCACCCGGTCGAGCAACGTCTGCGGCGGGTCCAGGTCACCGCACAGCGCAGGCTTGCCCTGGCGGAAGATGCCGGCCTTTTCATAGGCCACGGATTCACGGGTATCGCCCAGGTAGTCGACATGGTCGACACCGATGCTGGTGACCAGCGCCAGGTCGGCATCCACCACGTTGACCGTATCCAGGCGCCCGCCCAGGCCCACTTCCAGCACGACCACGTCCAGGCGCGCCCGTTCGAACAGCCAGAACGCCGCCAGAGTGCCCATCTCGAAGTAAGTCAGGGAAATCTCACCGCGCCCGGCATCGAGCGCGGCGAAGGCTTCGCAGAGCTGCTCGTCAGTGGCTTCCACACCATTGAGTTGCACCCGCTCGTTGTAGCGCAGCAGGTGCGGCGAGCTGTACACGCCGACCTTCAGGCCTTGGGCCTGCAGCAGCGCGGCGACAAAGGCACAGGTCGAGCCCTTGCCGTTGGTCCCCGTCACCGTGATCACTCGCGGCGCCGGGCGGCCCAACCCGAGGCGGGCCGCTACCTGTTGCGAGCGCTCCAGGCCCATGTCGATGGCGGACGGATGCAACTGCTCAAGGTAGGCGAGCCATTCGCCCAGGGTACGTTGGGTCATAGGTTTGCAGGCACCGGCGGCACGACGATCGGCTCAACCTTCGGCGCGATGTAGACCGGCGTCGGCAGGCCCATCATTTGCGCGAGCAGGCTACCCAGGCGTGGACGCAACTCGCCACGGGCGATGATCATGTCGATCGCACCGTGCTCCAGCAGGAATTCGCTGCGCTGGAAGCCTTCCGGCAGTTTTTCGCGAACGGTCTGCTCGATCACACGCGGGCCGGCAAAGCCGATCAGGGCCTTGGGCTCGCCGACGATCACGTCGCCCAGCATCGCCAGGCTGGCGGAAACACCGCCGTACACCGGATCGGTCAGCACGGAGATGAACGGAATGCCCTCTTCCCGCAGACGCGCCAGCACCGCGGAGGTCTTGGCCATTTGCATCAGGGAGATCAGGGCTTCCTGCATGCGCGCACCACCGGAGGCTGCGAAGCAGATCATCGGGCAGCGGTTTTCCAGGGCGTAGTTGGCGGCGCGCACGAAACGCTCGCCGACGATGGCACCCATGGAACCGCCCATGAAGGAGAACTCAAACGCCGACACCACGACCGGCATGCCCAGCAGCTTGCCGCTGACCGAAATCAGCGCGTCTTTCTCACCGGTCTGCTTCTGTGCAGCGGTCAGGCGGTCCTTGTACTTCTTGCCGTCACGGAACTTGAGGCGGTCAACCGGCTCCAGGTCCGCGCCCAGCTCGTTACGGCCGTCGGCGTCGAGGAAAATGTCGATGCGCGCGCGAGCGCCGATACGCATGTGGTGGTTGCACTTAGGGCAAACGTCCAGGGTCTTTTCCAGCTCCGGGCGGTACAACACCGCGTCGCAGGATGGGCATTTGTGCCACAGACCTTCAGGAACCGAGCTTTTTTTCACCTCGGAACGCATGATCGAAGGGATCAGTTTGTCTACTAACCAGTTGCTCATGCTTTCTTTCTCCAGTACCGGTGGCTTGAACACAGCCCCGCGTATGCCCTTGAGCTAAATTCATATGTGGCGATGACACATGCAGGACGGGGTCAGACGTTCGACCAGCCATTTCCCGCATGTTTCCTCAGCCTTCCAGACAACCCCGTGCAGGGTTGCCACTTCATTCCCGGGCCTCCCGCGGGTGGCACCGGGCTGTTTTACACAGTGGTAGTTATGGACGGCGGCAGACTGCCAGCCGTCACATCACGCCATCGCTGTTGCGCACAGCCTGCATGAATGCGCGAATCTTGCCGTGGTCCTTGATGCCCTTGCCCTGCTCTACCCCACCGCTGACATCCACGGCATACGGCCGGACCTGCTCGATCGCCGCCGCGACATTGGCGGGGGTAAGCCCGCCGGCCAGGATGATCGGTTTGCTCAACCCCTCGGGGATCAGCGACCAATCGAAGGCTTCGCCGGTGCCGCCGGGTACGCCTTCGAGGTAGGTGTCCAGCAGTATCCCGCGCGCACCGGTGTAGGCCGCGCAAGCGCCGGCGACATCATCCCCGGCCTTGACTCTCAACGCCTTGATATACGGACGCTGGTAGCTTTCGCATTCGTCAGGGCTTTCATCGCCGTGAAACTGCAACATGTCCAGTTGCACGGCATCCAGGGTTTCGTTGAGTTCGCAGCGGCTGGCATTGACGAACAAGCCCACGGTGGTCACGAACGGCGGCAGTGCGGCGATGATCGCCCGCGCCTGCAGCACATTCACCGCCCGCGGGCTCTTGGCATAAAACACGAAACCGATGGCATCCGCCCCCGCTTCGACTGCCGCCAGCGCGTCTTCTATGCGGGTAATCCCACAAATCTTGCTGCGAACGGCTGACATGTCGTGGAAACCTCAGGGGTTGAACCGAGAAAGTCCCGGATGGTAACAAAAGCTTTTCCGGGCGTCAGCCGCCAAGTTCGCTGAAACCTGTGAGGAAGTGTGGCCCGATGAAGCGCTGCGGCAGCTCGAACTCGTCGCGGTACTCCACTTCCACCAGATACAGGCCAAACGGATGCGCCGTGACGCCGCCGGTCCGCCGAATACGGCTTTCCAGTACTTCCTTGGCCCACTCCACCGGGCGCTCGCCGGTGCCGATAGTCATCAACACACCGGCAATGTTGCGCACCATATGGTGCAGGAACGCTCCGGCGCGGATATCCAGCACGATCATCTTGCCGTGACGCGTCACCCGCAAGTGATGGACTTCCTTGATCGGTGACTTGGCCTGGCACTGGCCGGCACGGAACGCGCTGAAATCGTGGACGCCAACCAGATGCTGCGCGGCTTCGGCCATGCGCTCGGCATCCAGCGGGCGGTGGTTCCAGGTGATTTCTTCGTTGAGGTGCGCCGGGCGGATCTGATCGTTGTAGATCACATAGCGGTAACGCCGGGCGATCGCCTTGAAGCGCGCATGAAAGTGCGCCGGCATGACCTTGGCCCAACTGACACTGATGTCATGGGGCAAATTGATATTAGCGCCCATCACCCACGCTTTCATCGAGCGCTCGGCCTGGGTGTCGAAGTGAACCACCTGGCCGCAGGCGTGGACGCCGGCGTCGGTACGCCCGGCGCACATCAGCGATACCGGCGAGTCGGCGACTCTGGACAGGGCCTTTTCCAGGGTTTCCTGCACCGTCAGCACGCCGGACGCCTGGCGCTGCCAGCCGCAATAGCGCGAACCTTTGTATTCCACGCCCAGGGCGATGCGGTAAAAGCCTGCAGCCGCCATTTCGGCAGCCGGGTTATCTATATTTGCCAAGAACTGAGAGCCTGATGAGTTGCGCAAAGGCGGGCATTATAAGGCGCTGCGCCCCAGACGCCATGTGTTTGGTACCGGCAATGCAAAACGGCGGCCCGAAGGCCGCCGTCTGGGTCATCCCGTGGCGATTACACCAGTCGGCCAAGCATTTCCTTGGCTTCGCCGCGCTGGGTTTCATCGCCCTCGGTCAGCACTTCGGAAAGGATATCCCGCGCGCCGTCCGTATCGCCCATGTCGATATAGGCCTGGGCCAAATCCAGCTTGGTTGCGACCTCATCGGTGCCGGAGAGGAAGTCGACCTCCGGTTCGTCACCGCCCAGCGCCGCGTCTTCGGCGGTGAAGGACGGCTCGATCGGCGGGTTTTCCAGGCTCTGGGACAGACGATCGAGCTCGGCGTTGACGTCATCCAGTTCCGAGGCGAACGCATCGGGTTTGGCCGCCGGGGCGTCCGGCTCGTCAGCCAGGGACAGGTCGAAGTCTTCCGGCAGGTCGAGGTCGTCCAGGGCGGCCGGGGTCAGGGTCGGCGGTTCGACCGGCGACACGTCCTTCATCTGATCTTCAAGCCCCGAGAGGAAGTCGTCATCGGACTGGGACGCCGGCGGGTCCAGTTGCAGGTCGAGGTCAAAGTCCGACAGATCTTCCGGGCTTGGCTTGGCATCGGTCTGTTGCTGCAGCAGCGCTTCGAAGGTCTGCTGATCGGTCTTGTCCAACGCCGCTGGCGAAGCCGCCTCCAGCTCGTCCAGACTCAGATCGAAATCAGTATCGAACGGCTCCGCTTCTGCCGTCGCTTGCGGCGCGGCGGCCGGCTTGTCTTCCAGCAGATCCTTGACGTATTGAGCGTCCATCGCGGCGGCGGCCACGGCGGCACTCACTCCCGCCGCCAACACGGCCATGGCCGGGAAGCGCGACTTGAGCTGCTCGACCTGGGCATGGTTTTCACCATTGGCCACCAACTGACGCTCCTGGACGACAAAACCGTCCTTGTCGTTCTGCAGGCCGTAGACTTCCATCAGTTTCAAGCGCAGGTCGCTGCGCTTGGGTTCGTACTTGATGGCTTGCTCCAACACATCGGCCGCCTGGTTCAAGTGACCGCGGTCGATATGGGATTGGGCCTGGACCAGCGCATCATTAGTGTTTTCCGGCGCTACGGCGCCAGCCAGTGGCGCAAGCACCGAGGCCGCGCTTGGTGCCGCTGCCGGCGCGACCACAGGTGCCGGCGCAGGCGCAGGCGCGGCGGCCAACGTCACGTTCGGTGCCGGTACTTCCAGGCCAGCGAAGCTGTCCGGTGGCAGATCAAGGTCGATGTTCGAGGTGAATTCCGGCTCTTCGGACAGGGCCCGCGCCATGCGCAGGTGCTTTTCTTCTGCGCGACGGGCATTGCGATGACGCGCCCACAGCAACAGGAGCAACAACGCCACCAGGCCGGCTGCGCCGCCGATGACGCCAAGCACAATCGGGTTGGTCAGCAGTTCGTTGAATTTGTCTTCGCTGGTCGCAGGCACGGCGTCGGGCTTGATCGGCTCGGCCACCGGGGCCGCAGTGGCGGCCGGCTCAGCGGGCGCGACTGCAGCGGCCGGCGGCTCACCTGCCAACTGCGCGGGCATGACCGCAGTCGCCGGGGTTGCCGGGGCGCCTTTTTCAGCCTGCAACCTGGCCAGTTGATCGTTTTTCAGTTGGATCAGCTTTTGCAGCTTGTCCAATTGGCTCTGCAGGTCTGCGGCGCGACTTTTCAGTTCTTCGTTGTCACGGCGGGTGGTGTCGAGCTGTTCCCGGGCCATCGCCAGCTTGTCGCTCAGGGCCTGGCCATCACCCGCCTTGCCCTTCGCGCCCTTTTTGGCGGAGTCGGCCGAAACCAGACTCAAGTTGTCCTTGGCGTTGGTGCTCGCCGGTGCATTGCCAGCCTGGGTGCGCTTGGTGGCGTCCAGTTGTTGCTTACCGGCCGCCTGATCGCGCGCGGCACGGCGGCCCTGGCGCCAGGCGACGTTCTGCGCGGTCACTTCGGCAATGGCCTTGGACTGCGGTAACGCCGTGCTTTGTACGGTATCCGGCAGGCGCAGCACGTGGCCGGTTTTCAGACGGTTGATGTTGCCGCCGATAAAAGCGTCAGGGTTGAGTGCCTGGATCGCCAGCATGGTCTGCTGCACCGAAGCGCCATTACGGTGCTTCTCGGCGATTTCCCATAGCGTGTCACGGGCCGTGGTGGTGTGCTGGGCCGGCACGCTCAACGCGGGCGCGCTCAAACGCGGAGTGGCTGCGCTGTTGGTCGGCGTCGACTGGTCGAACTTGGCCGGGTCGAGCAGCACGCTGTAGTCACGCATCAAGCGGCCATTGGGCCATTGCACTTGCAGCAGGAACCGCACGTAGGCATCAGGCAACGGCTTGCTGGACGTGACACGCACCACACTGCGCCCGGCCGGGTTGATCACCGGGGTGAACGTCAGGTCATTGAGGAACGCCTGGCGATCGACGCCGGCATCGACAAACGCCTGGGACGACGCCAGGCTCGGGGTGATCTCGGAGGCCGTGAGGCCGCCGACGTCGAGCAATTCGATTTCCACCGACAACGGCTGGTTCAACTTCGACTTGAGGGTCATCTCCCCCAGCTGCAGCGCCTGCGCCATACCGGAGGACAGCGCCGAGGCGGCCGCTATTGCTAACACCAGTTTGCGAACTTGAACCATAGCCTCATCCTTTGTTTGAACACTCCCCGGCCTGCGAGAAGGTTGGTAACCGTTGCCATAAGGCACGGCGAGCCGATAGGTCACCGACACGCAACTGTTCCTGCTTGGGGCCAAGCATAGCGCCTGGTTAGAATCAATCTACAAATTGCCGCCAAGTATCTTTTACACAAGGCCTTTTATCAACAACTGCGCCAGCTGCACCGCATTCAGTGCGGCGCCTTTACGCACGTTATCTGACGTCAACCACAGATTTAGTTCCGCCGGATCGTCCACCCCCGCACGCACTCGTCCGACGTAGACTACATCCTGGCCGACGGCATCACCCACCGCTGTCGGGTAATCCCCCTCCTCCACCCGCTCGATACCCGCTGCGGCGTCGAGCGCACGGTTGACGGCGGCAAGGTCGACCGGCGAACCCAATTGCAATGACACAGTCAAGCTATCGCCAAAAAACACCGGGGCTTGAACGCAAGTCGCAGAAATCTTTAGTAAAGGAGTTTCCAGCACCGCGCGCAGTTCGTGTACGAGACGTTTCTCCAGCGCTGTATGACCTTGGGCGTCCGGCGTGCCGACTTGTGCCAACAGGTTGAATGCCATCTGCCGATCAAAGAACTTGGGCTCCAGCGGGCGCACATTCAACAACTCGGCGGTTTGGCGCGCCAGCTCGCTGACCGCTTCACGGCCCTGGGCAGACACCGCCAGATTGGCGGTAACGCTGACACGCTGGATATCCAGAATCCCACGCAGCGGCGCCAGCACCACCGCCAGGTTGGTCGCGGACGGGCTCGGGCTGCCGAGCTGGAACGGCTTTTTCAAGCCCTCCAGCACATGGGCATTGGCTTCCGGCACCACCTGAGGCGCTTGCGCGGCCGGCAATGCGCCAGACAAATCGATCACCGAACAGCCGGCCGCCGTGGCGCGTGGGGCGAAGCTCAGGGTCACCGCCGGGCCGGCGGCGAAAAACGCCAGTTGCGCCTTGCTGAAGTCAAACTCATCGACTTCCCGCACGCGCACGTTCTTGCCACGGAACGGCACCGACGCGCCCGCGGAGTTGCTGCCCGCCAGCAGGTACAGGGTGCCCACCGGGAAAGCCAGCTCTTCGAGGATCTGCACCAGGGTTTCACCGACGGTGCCGGTGGCGCCGATCACGGCGATATCAAAGGTCTGGGTCATGGGAGCTGCCTCGGGCATTGCGGGGGGAGCGGCACTTTACCGGGT
>NZ_JBWKXO010000079.1:0-10928 GCF_059423025.1 Pseudomonas sp. GW704-F2
CAAAGGGAAACCCTACAGTTAAAAGCTGCAGGGCGAGTTGGCTTTTAGCCTTGACTTGAGACCGGCTAATGGGTGTCCCCTTTTCCACGGGAGTACCTTAATAGCTGTCCTATTACAGATCTCGTCGACGACAGCTATGAGCATCACCAGCGAAGAACGTGATTTTTTCATTACCCTGGGCGAACGCATTGCCCGCCTGCGCAAAGAACACGGCATCACCCAAACCCAACTGGCTGAACGGCTGGGCGTGTCTCCGCAGACTATCCAAGCCTATGAGTCCGGCAAGCGGCGTATCCAGGTAGCGGCGTTGCCAGAGCTGGCCCGGCTGCTTTCGACCACACTCGAAGAACTGTTTGGTCAGCAGCAGGAAACCACTGTGCGTAAGCGTGGCCCTGCTCCGAAATGGCAACAGCAACTGGAAGCCATCGACCAGCTACCTAAGAGCCAGCAGAAATTTGTGGCGCAGATGCTCGATGCCCTGATCGCTCAGGCCACGACTAAAGCGAGCAGCGAAGGACGGGAGGTTTTGCAGTAAGCAGATAAAACAACACCGGCACGAGGCCGGTGTCAGATCAACTCGAAACCTCTACACATTAGGTGCACCGACTAAAAGCCAAGCGTAAGGCCGCACCTACATCGGAAGGACTACTACCGCTGGGGATAATGACATAGTCACTCTCACTTAGTCCCTTACCACTCCAGGCTTCTAGCTTTTCGTGATGGCTGGGGCGAATAGTGATCTGATCACTCTTACTTTCGATACTGCATTTTTTCATATCTTTAAATAAAGCACGCTTGGTCTTGTAGCCATAGCGCTCCAAAGTGTTGCCAACCCATTGATCATATCGTTGATTGGTCAGGTTGTAGTCGTAGAGTTCCATATCAAAAGTAGCTTCAGGATGAATCCAAACATCCTTTCGCGGCTCGGGAAGCACAAATCGGCTATGAGCCAAGGCGTCAAGCAAAGCAAGGCCTAGCTCTTTATCGGTAGCGTCAGGGCTGAAAAAATGCTCCACACCTTGCGGATCTGCTTGGCTACTTCGATAGCCAGAAAAAGTTTTTACGGAAATGAAATCTTTATTCATTTTCGCATCTGCCCAAGCTGTTTTTACGACATCACTCATCTTAATCTACCTTGGTAATTTTCACCGTAACGCCTTTGCTCTGACCATACTCAATAGCTCTATTAATTTGATCCCACTGAGCACTCGTCGTAGCCTTTGGAACTGCCACTTGCAATTCACGACTAGTAATTTGACTAGAGGATACTGTTACGTCTTTCAAACCGTACTCAGTAAACCCTGCGGCGGTATCAATATTTCCTTTGAGTGATGAATATACCTGGCTCGGATTGGCCATTTTAGCCGCAGTGGTCGTATCAAGTGTTTTTGCACTAGTCGCAACACCGGTCGTTCTATCAAAAAAGTCAAATGTCTTAAAGTTTGGGGGTAGTCGAGAGCCAGCTGGCAGTTGCGTCCCAAGGTAATCCTCCCAAGGCATTCCTTGACCTTGAATACCCTTGCCCCACTCAATCCCAGTAGTAGCACGGTCTACCGCCCCGCCAGTTGCTTTTGGACCAAGAAAAATTTATGAAATTAAGTGTTACCTAAATAAACGACCCCGTCCGAGAACTCCATAAGCCAAGGCTCAGTTGATGACGAACAAAATGCATTCAAGACGCGGTCGTCAGATAATTTAAAAAATGGATCAATTGGCTGAGCATCAATAAGCCAACCTACCTCAACAATGGATAAGCCTAAAAGCTCAGAAACATGGTCAAGGGCATCGTCATCCCAACAAGCGAACAGCAGCTCCCCCCCCTTAGACACACGCCACGCACTCTCAGTCCGAAAGCTCCAACCCGCCGAAAAAAGCATCAAAGTATCGCCATCCCAAAATACTCTTTCAATTTTCATAGGCAACAAAAGAGCCACAGCCTGCAAGAGTGTATTCATCATTTAGTCCACCTGTTCAATATGCGTACGCTCTCTAATCCACTGCTTCCGTTCAGCCTTCGATAAACCTTGCGGGGGCTGCGGCGGCTTTCCAGTAGTCGGATCAACAGGTCCGCCATTAGCGTTCTCGAATGATGCGCGCTGGGGACTTCGACCATCCGCCTGCATCACCCGAACTCGCGAACCATCAGGCAAGATGTATTGAGTTCCGACCACGTTTCCGCTGGTCGGAGAAACTACTGGTTTTGTTGGGTACCCTGCTGCTTCAAAATCAGCAATCATCTTAGACTGACTTTTAGGAAGATTCACTCCAGAGATGTGACTAATGGACCCCACATTTGCTTTTGCACCAACAGTATCACCCGACGCGAATTTCGTTGTCTACACGTGCAACGCCAGACAGGACGCGGCCTGCGAGCCGGTCGGCCTAGCTGATTCGCGGTCGCTGAACAAAACCACCCCGACGCGGGTTTTGAGCCCGTCACAGCACACCCTGGACGACCCAAATCAGCCGCTGACAAAAAGCCCCTGGCGGTTCGGTGGCGAAGCCATCGGACCGCCAGGGGCCAACAAGCGCAGCGCGTTAGGCTTCGGGGTTCAAAGGGGTTTCCCCTTTGGTACGGTCGACTGGTTACGAATGGCGCAGCTCATTTGTAAACAGTCGGTAACGTGCCTCACCAAATTACCCGCAGGCTCTGCGTTCAACCTATGAACTAACGCAGCCAGAATGGGGGATCAATAGGGCCAAGATTATCATACTCATCTAATGGCCGAAACCAAAGGCTCGTGTTGGATGAGGAAGAATTCTTCTCGAAATAACGCTTTGAGTTCGGCGCGCCGTCTGGAAAACACCGGAAAGTTGTCTAAAACATCTTGGAAGTTCTCTGTAACCCTGACCAAATAACCATTATCTATTTTTTCAATAGGAAAACCTGCTGCTGCAATTTGATCAGCATCAACGGCCTCTGCAAACTCATCCCCATAAAACATTGCCCAACCAATGTTTGGCACATCCGGCTTCAGCGCAGCATTAAATGACCCTATTTGAAAACTATCATTCTTATGTCTTGGGTCAAGTTCAAGACCAGCAAACTGATGAAGACATCCAAGTTGCGGAGAAAATATTTCGCACCATTTTTTAAAAAGCAAATACCAGTCCACTTTATCACTACAGGCAGAGCGAAAATTTATTGAACCCGGAACTAATTGCGAACGGATATTTTGAGTTTTATGCCGAATATATCCAGTGGATTTAATTGTTTTTTTTCGGCGCCAAGCAAAATCTTCATGAAAGCGAGACATTGAGCCGTTAACCCGAATCTCCCCTTCAGCCCCCCAATAATCTTTACACTCATCTCCACCCACAAATAAATCTACAAACTTATCGGCATTGTGGGATATCTGCTCGGGTAAAATCAGCCCTCCCCATTCATATAACGAAGCAATAAAATCTTTACCAAACTTCCACTCAAAGGTATCAACCTTTGTTCTAATCGACATCTGCGTATACTGTTTCATAACCTATTAAAACTCTGAAATTACGCCAGTTTTAGGGTCGTATCTGTAAACGTTTCCGCCAGTACTCCGCACGCCTTCAAGAAGATTTCCAGAGACATTATTTGTTCTCGGGCTCACAACAAGATTCAAAGGCTGTCCTGTTTCTGTCGCGTGTTGTATTTGCGCACGCAGTTGGTTCGACATTGACAGATTCTGGACATTTTTAACCTCTAACATCCCGCCAACATTTTTCCCCCAGAGATCAGGGATTGTTGTTACCTCTATGCCACTAGAAAGCTGGACAGTTACCGGAGTTGTGTTTTTCACCCCACCAACATGGTCGAATGCCTCAACGACCTGCTGTTCAAATAATGTGCCGTTTTGGCGATTAATAGTGATCTGGGGAATATCGTCTACTAACTTCCCAGCCGCACCTGCCTCTTTTGCACCAACAGTATCACCCGACGCGAATTTCGTTGTCTACACGCGCAACGCCAGACAGGACGCGGGTTTTGAGCCCGTCACAGCACACCCTGGACGACCCAAATCAGCCGCTGACAAAAAGCCCCTGGCGGTTCGGTGGCGAAGCCATCGGACCGCCAGGGGCCAACAAGCGCAGCGCGTTAGGCTTCGGGGTTCAAAGGGGTTTCCCCTTTGGTACGGTCGATTGGTTACGAATGGCGCAGCTCATTTGTAAACAGTCGGTAACGTGCCTCACCAAATTAGCCGCAGGCTCTGTGCTCGAGACAAATCTCTTTAAATCGCTCTAAGTCGCTCTAAGTCGCTCTAAATTTCTCTAAATTTCTCTAAATTGATCTAACTCGCACTAATCGAGGAAAACTCGAACTTCTGAAATACGCTACTCCAGCGGGGTATCGGGGCGCAGCCCTGATCAGGTTTTTGGGGACACCGACTGCGTGCAGGCGGTGGCCACAAAACATTTCCTGTCCGACGGTTCACTCAGATTTATCACTCGACTCGTAGAGGCGGCTTTTCGGGATTCAAAGGGCTCCCCTTTGGCACCGGATGTATACATCCATAGCGTGCCTGTATTTTTCGCCGTTGCTTGACTGCAGATAGTATTCAGATAGTATGCAAAAATACCGGCGCAAGGCCGGTGTCGAAAGTGCCAAATCAAGCCAAGACCTCTACAGTTTATTGGCTGGAGATATTCAACTCTGAGAATTTTTTACGAATATATTCAGTCAACCCAGCCAAGTCTTCAAAGGCAATAGAGCCAAACTCAGGTTCATACTTAGCAAGATAGCTTTCAGAAGAGAGCCCTAAAGACTGGGCTTTAGCCTCTACCTCCTTAATATATACAGGCTCAACTACCCAATTCATGCCAGAGGACGCATAACGCTCACAACCTATCAGCACCCAAGAAATCAAGCCTATATAAGAACCAACCACCTCCTTCAAAGTAGAGATAACATATTCATTTTCTTTTTTAAATCGAAAAGCTATATATGGAGGGAATTTTGAGCGGTCCTCTCTTTCAAAATGATCACCCATCCAGACCTCTGGATTGCGTTGCCTGTATTTCCTCCACTCAAGTGCACTCAAGTCATGAAGAATATTTAGCAGCTCACCTTCCGAATCTAAAACCCTAGTCACACCCATTACTTTAACCCCTTCAGCTTATCAGAGATCGATATCCCACCTGGGTTGATATTTTTAATATGCTGCTCCCAGTCCCCTTTGGGGATAGGGTTGGACGATAGCCGTGGGTCATAAACATATCGACCATCAGTATAGACTTGGTGATAAAACTGACCCGGCTCTTTAATTCCATTCTCATAAACATTTAAATCGCCAGCTTTCGACGGACGAACTTCAATAATCTTTCCTTTACCACCAGAAGCATCAAACAATTTGCTTGCAATATCTGAACAATCTGCTCCTGAACAACCCACCATGTTTTTAATTTGCGGGCTCTCCATTGCATCGACAACAGACTTGCTCGGCGGAAACTCTGGGTTAACAGGACGGAATGGGCGATCCATTCCTGGAGGGATAAACTCGTCTCCCTTTCCGGCAGCGCCACCAGTAGCTTTTGGACCAGGCAGTTCCAAAGGTTTTGTGGTTACCTTCGAGTAGGAGACTAGCTCACTCGTCCCATCTGGGTAAACAACCTTCATCGCATCATCACTAACCGTGACAATACTGCCCTTTGGAATAACGCTATCATCCTTGAGGCGCACGCTTTCAGTGAGCTGCACCGTAGTGTTGGCTTCAATAGTGGAACTCTTAACGTATTTAGCGCTGTCCACCAACACATGATTCGGTGATTCTACTGGAGCGACAGATGGCACATCTGGATCCGGCCCAATCTTCTCAAGTTTAGCCAGCTTCGCCTCGATTCCCCCAGTCGCTTTGACACCAGCAGCGATCTCTTTGATTCCGCTGCTGGTGACCTCGACACCGGCCTTAGAGAGCAACCAAGATTCCTTTGCAGCACCTCCCGCACCACCGGTAGCAATCAGTTGGGCATATAGCGCGACGGCCTCACCTAGCTGCTTGCCGAGGTTTTCGGCATTTTCATCGCCACCCACAACGAGGGCTTCACGAATCTGACTAATTTGCGATTTAAAGGTATCGGCAGCGGCACCCAGCAGCTTTTTACCATCTGCTGACTCTGCAAACTCGCGCATAGCGTCAACAGTTGCAACGGGATCCCGTAGCACCCCAACCGCGCTGTTAAGGACGTCTACACCCGAGCCCGCCATGCTGTCTTTGAAGCTATTAAATAACGCAGTTCCTGTAATCAAGTCTTGATTGCCGGAAATGGCTAACCATTTCCCGAAGACCGCCACGACTTCAGGCGTGCTTTTGGCTTCTGCAAGCTCTTTCGTCATTTGAACAATTTGTTGGGTCGCCAACCAATTGTTATCGACGTTTGCTATCGCAGCGTTGGTGGCTGTCGCCGCGCCGTTCGGATTGCTCATCGCAGCAATGCCGGTCACCACAGACGCAATGATGTTGCGCTTGGCTTCACGCTCTTCTTTGGTTTCGTTCGGATCGGTTTCGTTAAAGAGTCCTGCCAACACACTACTGGCCGAACCACCCAAAGCGCCAGCAGAGCAACTCTGTTGACTGGCAGCAGCACCTGCACAACCCAGAATGGCGTGCAAGCCCGCATGTTCAGGGCTGCCTTCTTTCAGGCCATTGATGACCAGCTTGCCAATGTAATCAGCCCCTTGCTGCTGGACGTAATTGACAAACATGTTCTGAGCAAACTGCGAACTACCGCCAGTGACGTTACCGCTAGCACCGGCGACTAAAGCCGTTGCAATCTGTCGATAGGTTCCGCCTGCTCCCCAGTTGTTAGAAATGTCCTTTGCCTGCTGCTCAAGCAACTGGGCCTTCTTGAGATGAGCGTCTCTATCTTCATAGCTTAAGGTCTCATCTTTAGCATCCGCGTGCTCTTTGTCGGCCTGTTTAAGCTTGGCATCCGCTTCACTGGCCCGATCCTCCAGGTAAACGCCAACGTTCTGCACAAACTTCGCCGTAATATCAAACCCAGCCTGAATCTCCTGCGGGTTGAAAATCGGCTTGAGCTTGTTGCTGCCATCACGATCACTGGACACGTCGGTGTTGATCGCAGCCACTGTTTCAGCAGCCGTCTGCCCCGTCAGCGCCTGTTGCTTGGCGTCATCATTGATCTTGACCGTCGCGCCGCTGATACCGCTTTGAGTGACGCTGCTCGCATCGCCACTGGCCAGCAAGGCAATCGGGGCGTTGGCGCTGACCTTGCCGTTGTTCGGCACCGGAGTGCCCGGCGCACCGGCTTTTTGCGAGCCGTCGGCAGCACGTCCGATGTGTTCGCCCATGCCCCCGCTCAGGCCAATGCTGCTGGCGTCGTAGGAGGCTTTGTTCTTGACGTCGGAGCTGGTGAGCGTGCCGGTGGAAAGCGTATTTTTCCCGTCTTTCACCGCCTGATCCGAGCTGGCAATGATGGCGCCATTAAGGTCGGTATTGCCCTTTACATCGACCTGGAAGCCGCCATCACCCGCCTTGATACCGGTTTGCTCGCTGACACTGGCGTAGTCGCTGTTCATTTTCTGCTGGTTGAACGACGCGGTGCCGCTGACGCCGTAGCAGAACGGTGGAATGCAGATGCTGACGCCGACGCTTGCATCGACTTGTTTAGAGCTGAACTTGCTGGTGTCCTGAAGACTGGACAGGTTCAGGTCGCCACCGACATCGGCCTGTACCTGCTTGGCAGTCACCACTGCGCCCTTGAGGTTGGTATCGTTGCCGCTGTCGAGACTGGCTTTGTTGCCGGCTTTAATCGAGGTATTGGTCTGCGTGACGTCATGCCCGTCGGACATGCCCATGCCTTTGTTCGCAGCCAGGTCCAGCGAGAGGCCGTTCTGCGTGCCGCCGACTGTTAAGCCGATGCCGACACTGCCACCGCTGTTGCCGTTGGTGCTCTTTTGCAGGGCGGTGTTTTGGGCCGATAACAGATTGATGTCGCCATCTGCTTTCAGATTGACGTCATGCCCGGCATCGATGCGGCTCCCCACAACATTGAGGGTGCTGTCTTTGCCTGCTCCCGTGGCAGTGACATTAATGTCTCCCCCTGCAGCCAAGCTGCTGGACACCACGTTCTGACCGGATTGACTACTGTCGCTGTGGCTTTCACTGTTACTCAGGCTGACGCTGACCTTGAAGCCGACACCATTTTTCAACACGTCCTGCGCGGCGTCGTAGGTTTTCTTGCCACTCATTGCGGCGTTGGCGGCTGCCAATCCTTGCATCCGTGGATCGGATGTTTTCCCCGCAGATTCGACGGCCCCTTGAACGCCGCGCGCAGCGTCGAGCAACGGGATATCGATGCTCCCGCCAATCGCGGTACGGCTGGCACTTGCCGTGTGATTGGCATTCAGCACGTCGAAGCCAGCCTGGATATCAACATCCTTGGCGGTAATCGAGATATCGCCTTTAGGGGCGATGACCTGGCTGGCAACCTGATTGTAATGCTCGCCCGCGGTCAAGCTTACGTCGCCCCCCAGGGAGGCGACCTGGCTTCCAGCTTGTCGGGTGCTGGCGTTTTTATCAGCGTCTTTGAGCTGGGCGACGCCCATCGCGTCCTGCCACCATGAACCGATCTCACCGGTTTTCTTGCTGCTGGACTTGCTACTGGAGGCGCTCTGGTCTTCGGCACTGACGACGTCAAGATTGCGCCCGGCATCAATTCGCAGGCCGTTGTCCGTCACCAGCGTGCTGCCACGTACGGCGGTATCGCGACCGCTCTGAATATCCAGACTACCGGCACTGATACTGGTACCGATGCTCTGGCTGCCGCTCTGTTGCCCCAACTGGGCTTTTTGGGTCAGCGACGGCGCGGCGACGATATTGAACCCAAACTTGCTGGACTGGCTGGATTGACTCGCCGTTTGCTGCTGCTCAGCCGTGCCGATCTCGATATCTCGGCCAGCACTCAGTTTTACCGCCTGCTGTGCTTTCAGCGCGGCGGCGTTCATGGTGACGTCATTATCGGCCTGCACGGTGATGCTGTTGCCTTGCAACTCGGTGCTGGTTACCGTTGACTGGCTAGACGACGAGCTGCTGCTCTTGCTGGAGAACAAGCCTTTCTTGGACGAAGCATTAGCCTGGCTGGTGTAGTTATCCGCCGTGTCCAAATTAACGTCATGCCCGGCACTGACCTGCAATGCATCGCCGCTGCTGACCTTGGCACCCTCGGCATTGAAGTCCTGGCCTGCGGAAAGTGAGACTTTTTTCCCGGCATCAACGGACGAGCTGACAGCCACATCATTTTCGCTCTCGCTCATCTTCGAGCTTTTCTTACCCCACGACCCCTTCTTCGTTTTCGAGTAATACGAGTAATCGCTGTCTTCAGCCGCCGCCAGGTTCAGGTCTTTACCGGCATACAAATACGCCTCATCCCCCGCCGTCACCCGGCTCGCCGTCAACGCCAGGTCCTGTCCGGCGCTCAGCGCCACGTCACCACCGGCTTTAACCGTGGTGGAGACCTGGCTCACATGGTCCTCTTTGCTCTTGACCTTCTTCGACGTAAACGAGGCATGGGACTCGTCTGCTGCCGACGACAGTGACAAATCGCCCACCGCCGACATCGTCACATCACGCTTGGCATCGATCTCACTCGCCACCGCGCTGATGTCCCGGCCCGCCTGTACCTTTAAATCACCGCCGGCATCCACGCGGCTGCCGTACTGGGTCGCGCTGCTGTTCTTGAACAGCCCGCTCACCGTATTGCTGTTGGTCCCTTCGGCAGAGATCAGGTTGACGTCGCGTCCGGCCTTGAGCGTGGTGTCGGCGCCGCTGCTCATCACGCCGCCGACGCTGTTTACGTCGCGGCCGGCTTGCAGGCTCAGGTTGTTCGCAGCTTCGATGCGCGCTGCACTGTCCACGGAGTCGGTGTGCTCGGTGCGGTAGCCGCTGCTGCTGTCGTGGCTGGTGACGCTGCGCTCGTTGAGGATGTCGCCTTGGGTGACGGTCAGGCTCACGTCGCGACCGGCGATGATGCCGCCGGCGGTGTTGACGATGGTGTTGCCGGCCAGCAGATTGAGGCGGTTGCCGGCCTGGGCCGACAGGTTATTGCTAGCCCGCAAGGTGCCGACGTTGTCCAGGTTCTGGCCGGCGATCAGGTTGACGTCGTTACCGGCGATCAACGCGCCGTCCGGGGCCAGGCGGTTATTCGCCTGGGCCAGGTACACCACGGGTACCAGGACGTTTTCGCCGTTTACTTGCTCTTCTTCAAGCCAGACGATGTCGTGGGTCAGCGCCGCGACTTGGGCTGAGGTGAGGCTCACACCCACGCTCAGGCCGAGTTGCTGTTTGCTCCTGATGGCGTTGTCCATCAGGTACTTGAGCATGCCCGAGTCGGTGTTCTGGCCGTCGATGAAGCGTTGGCCGGTGCGGGCCACCACGGCTTGTTCGACCAGACGTTGCTCATAGAGGCCGTCGCCGAGGCGCTTGGCGCTGTCGTCAGGGTTGTAGCCGAGGCCGGAGAGTAGATAGTCCGAGCTCATGAACTGCTTGAGGTCGGTGAGCACCGGGTTGGTTTCGATCAGGTATTTCTGCGGCTGCGACACGGGCTGCGTGCCCGGCAGGCCCTGCACACGGGCAATGCTCTGGCTGGCCACCGGGGACGGTTTGTCGCCGGTGGTTGCGGCCGGGGCCACTGGGGTCACACCGGGAATCGACGGAGCGTTCACGACCACGGTGCTGCCGTGGTCAGTGGCTTGCGCCGGCAGGTCCAGGTTCGGGTGGGATGCAACGACCGCAGACGATGCCGCGCCACCGCCGGCGTTCTGTGTGCCGATTGCGACTACTTGTGATGTGGAAAGAGCGGGTGAGTCTCGCGCTGCCCCCCAACCTGCATGATGTCGATGCAGGCCACCCTATCGTCCCCTGCAGGGCAGCCTCAGATTTTGAATTGCCCCAGCAAGCCTTGCAGGCGGCTGCCGATCGCATACAACTCATCGA
>NZ_JBWKXO010000080.1:0-9334 GCF_059423025.1 Pseudomonas sp. GW704-F2
TGGCGTACGGTTACCGGGACAGCGAATTCTTTTTCATGAAGATCAAGAGCGTCTTTCCCGGCAATCCGTGAAGAACCAAAAAATTGCCACCCCAGCATGCTTCGACCTGGCCCGAAGTGTCAGGCACGCGGTGCCTCTCAAGGATTACAGGGCGCCCAACTGTTTCATCAGGGTCAGGTTGTCTTCGATGTGCCAGTTGGCGGCGATCTTGCCGTTGTCGATCTGATAGATATCGGTGGCGATAAAGTCCACGGGCTGCCCAGCGCCCTTGATCTGCCCGAAGGTGCCGGTGAAGTGCCCGCGAAAATGCAGGTGAACCACCACGCGGTCGCCGGCGATGAGCATGTGTTCGACCTCGCAACGCAGGTCCGGCACCGCTTCACGAAACGCCCGGGAGGCGAGCAACGGGCCTTCGGGGCCTTGTTTACGTCCGGCCGGCGGGGTTTTGTCGATGAAATCTGCGGCCAGCGCCTCACGGGCCAGGCTTTCGTCGCCGGTATCCCAGAAGGTGTCATAACGGCGGGCGGCGGTTTCCATGAGCGCCAGTTGCGCAGGCGGGAGGCTCTTGTCCACCACCAGCACACCCGGCTTGACCAGTTCAGTGCTGGCCGCGAGGACGGCGCCGGAAAAGGTCGAGGTCAAGAGTGTGGCGATGAGGCAAGCGCGCGCTATAGGTGAGGGTTTCATTGAAAAATCTCCTTGGGTGATGGGCTCAGAGGGTCTCGTGTTCGCGCAGGCTAAGCGGGCTTTTAAGATGGCGCGCATCGCCTGTTGGCAGACGCCGACGAGTTGCACACCAGCATTCGCCTGGGCGCCGACACCCTTTGCGGGCCGATCCGCCTCAGCGCCCCGCAAGACTTCGGTCGCCAATACATCGAGCCGATCCTTGCGCAGTTCATGCAGGAGCACCCGCAGGTCAGCATCGAGCTGAACCTCAGCGATGGCTATGTCGACCCCGTCGGCCAGGGGATCGACTTCGCCGTGCGCTTCGGCGCGCTGGCCGACAGCACCCTGCATGCCCGTCTGATTGGCGAAAACCGCCGAGTGGTGTGTGCATCACCGCTGTACCTGGCGCGCCACGGCACCCCGCAACACCCCGAGGACCTGGCCGCGCACGAGTGCCTGGTGATGCGCTTCGGCGTCAATATTTCGCGGGAGTGGGCGTTCATGCAGCACGGGCAGACCCACCGGATCATGGTGCGTGGCCGCCGCGTGGCGAACGACGGCGCGCTGGTCCGCCAATGGTGCCTGGCCGGCCACGGGATTTGCTTGAAATCGGTGTGGGACGTGCGTGCCGATCTCGACGCCGGCCGCTTGGTCGAGGTGCTCGAGGATTACGACCTGGGCCGCACAGCGCTGAACATCGTCTACCCGCCCACGCGCATTCAGCCCAGACGGGTGAGAATGTTGATAGAACGCATCGTTGCGCAGCTGGCGAGCGACAGTGCCAGGTAGGCATTGCGGCGTTCCTTGCAGCGCGCGCAACATGCCTTTGTCATCAAGCATATTGATAGCTGCCTAATGAAACCCGCAGACTAGAGGGCTCACTCCGCGCTTATATCATTCCGAATGATAGTTATCTTTGCTTCATTCGATTCGTGACCTAGCAGCTCCCCGCGCATGATCCGCCCATCTCAAATACATTGGCGGATACACCTCATGGAACAGACACTCAAACACTTACGCTTGCCCCTGGCGATTCTGGCCGTGGCGGTGATGAGCGCGTGCGGCAAAACCCCGGAACAAGCGGCCGCCATGCCTCCTGCAAAAATCAGCGTGGCCAAAGTGCTTGAGCAACCGGTCAACGAGTGGGACGAATTCACCGGACGCCTGGAAGCACCGGAAACCGTGCAGATCCGTCCACGGGTGTCCGGCCAGATCGATCAGGTGGCCTTCACCGAAGGCGCCCTCGTGAAGAAAGGCGACCTGCTGTTCCAGATCGACCCACGCCCGTTCCAGGCCGAGGTGCGCCGCCTCGAAGCCCAACTGCAACAGACCAAAGCCGCCGCCACCCGCAGCGATAACGAAGCGCAACGGGGCGAACGCCTGCGTCAGAGCAACGCGATCTCCGCCGAACTGGCCGACTCGCGCACCACCGCCGCCCAGGAAGCCCGCGCCGCTGTCGCCGGCATCCAGGCGCAGTTGGACCTGGCCAAGCTGAACCTGAGCTTCACCCGCGTTATCGCGCCGATCAGCGGCCGTGTCAGCCGTGCCGAGATCACCGCTGGCAACCTGGTCACCGCCGACGTCACCGCGCTGACCAGCGTGGTCTCCACCGACAAGGTCTACGCCTACTTCGACGCCGATGAGCGCGTGTACCTCAAGTACACCGAACTCGCCCGCCAGGGTCGCCGTGGCGCGACCACCCCGGTGTACCTGGGCCTGTCGAATGAAACCGGCAACCCGCACCTGGGCCAGATGAACTTCGTCGACAACCAGGTCAACCCGGCCACCGGTACCATCCGTGGCCGCGCGGTATTCGACAACAGCAAAGGCGAATTCACCCCTGGCTTGTACGCCCGCCTGAAACTGGTCGGCAGCGGCACTTACTCCGCCGTGCTGATCAACGATGAAGCGGTCGGCACCGACCTGGGCAAGAAGTTCGTGCTGGTGATGGAAGGCGACAAGCCAGCCTACCGCTCGGTGGAACTGGGGCCGAAGATCGAAGGTTTGCGCATCGTGCGCAGCGGCCTGAACAAGGACGACACCATTATCGTCAAGGGCCTGCAGCGTGTGCGCCCGGGCGCGCCGGTCGCCCCGGAAACCATCCCGATGGCCAGCAAGGAAACCCTCGCCGCCTTGGCCCAACAACGACAAGCGCTTGAAGCCAGCAACCTGGAGCAAGTGGCGCCGGAAAAAACCGCGCCCAAGCTCGCAGCCGTCGCGACTCCACGCGGTTAAGGGATACGACTCAAGATGAATTTTTCCAAGTTCTTCATTTCGCGGCCGATCTTCGCAGCGGTGCTCTCGCTGTTGATCCTGATCGCTGGCGCGATCTCGCTGTTCCAACTGCCGATCAGCGAATACCCGGAAGTGGTGCCGCCGACCGTGGTGGTGCGTGCCAACTTCCCTGGCGCCAACCCCAAAGTCATCGGCGAAACCGTCGCCGCGCCGCTGGAACAGGCGATCACCGGCGTCGAGAACATGCTGTACATGTCCTCGCAGTCGACCGCCGACGGCAAACTGACCCTGACCATCACCTTCGCCCTGGGCACCGACCTGGACAACGCGCAGGTGCAGGTGCAAAACCGTGTGACGCGCACGCAACCCAAGCTGCCCGAGGAAGTGACGCGCATCGGTATCACCGTGGACAAGGCCTCCCCCGACCTGACCATGGTGGTGCATTTGACCTCCCCGGATCAGCGTTACGACATGCTTTACCTGTCCAACTACGCCTTGCTCAACATCAAGGACGAGTTGGCGCGCCTGGGCGGCGTGGGTGATGTGCAGCTGTTCGGCATGGGCGACTACTCCCTGCGCGTCTGGCTGGACCCGAACAAGACCGCTTCGCGCAACCTGACCGCCACCGATGTGGTGACCGCGATTCGCGAGCAGAACCGTCAAGTGGCCGCCGGTGCGCTGGGTGCGCCGCCTGCACCGAATGCCACCAGCTTCCAGTTGTCGGTGAACACCCAGGGCCGCCTGGTCACGGAAGAAGAGTTCGAGAACATCATCATTCGCGCCGGCGATAACGGTGAAATCACGCGCCTCAAAGACATCGCGCGGGTCGAGCTGGGTTCGAGCCAATACGCCCTGCGTTCGTTGCTCAACAACCAGCCGGCCGTGGCGATCCCGATCTTCCAGCGCCCGGGTTCGAACGCGATCCAGATCTCCAACGAAGTGCGCGACAAAATGGCGGAGCTGAAGAAGAGCTTCCCCGAAGGCATGGACTTCAGCATCGTCTACGACCCGACCATCTTCGTGCGCGGCTCCATCGAGGCGGTGGTGCATACCCTGTTCGAAGCGCTGATCCTCGTGGTGCTGGTGGTGATCCTGTTCCTGCAGACCTGGCGCGCCTCGATCATTCCGTTGGTGGCGGTGCCGGTCTCGCTGATCGGTACGTTTGCGGTGATGCACCTGTTCGGCTTCTCGCTCAACGCGCTGTCCTTGTTCGGCCTGGTACTCGCCATCGGCATCGTGGTGGATGACGCCATCGTGGTGGTGGAGAACGTCGAGCGCAACATCGAGCTGGGACTGGAACCGTTCCAGGCGACTGAAAAGGCCATGAGCGAAGTGACCGGGCCGATCATCGCCACGGCACTGGTGCTGTGCGCCGTGTTCATTCCCGCAGCCTTCATCAGCGGCTTGACCGGGCAGTTCTACAAGCAGTTCGCCTTGACCATTGCGATTTCGACGGTGATCTCGGCCTTCAACTCGCTGACCTTGTCCCCTGCCCTGGCTGCCGTGTTGCTGCGCAGCCATGACGCGCCGAAGGATCGTTTCTCCAAGATACTCGACAAGCTGTTGGGGGGCTGGTTGTTCCGGCCGTTCAACCGCTTCTTCGAAAAAGCCAGCCATGGCTACGTCGGCACCGTGCGCCGGGTGATTCGCGGCAGCGGCATCGCGCTGTTCCTGTACGCCGGCCTGATGGTGCTGACGTGGTTCGGGTTTGCCCACACCCCGACCGGTTTCGTACCGGCCCAGGACAAGCAGTACCTGGTGGCTTTCGCCCAATTGCCGGACGCCGCGAGCCTGGACCGCACCGAAGACGTGATCAAGCGCATGTCCGACATCGCCCTGAAACAGCCGGGCGTGGAAAGCGCCGTGGCCTTCCCGGGCCTGTCGATCAACGGGTTCACCAACAGCCCGAACAGCGGCATCGTGTTCGTGACCCTCAAACCGTTCGACGAGCGTAAAGACCCGAGCATGTCCGCCGGTGCGATTGCCGGTGCGCTGAACGGCAAGTACAGCGACATCCAGGAAGCCTACATGGCGATCTTCCCACCGCCGCCGGTACAGGGCCTGGGCACCATCGGCGGGTTCCGCCTGCAGATCGAAGACCGTGGCAACCTGGGTTACGAAGAGCTGTACAAAGAAGTGCAGAACGTCATCACCAAGAGCCGCACCACGCCGGAGCTGTTCGGCCTGTTCACCAGCTACACGGTCAACGTGCCCCAGGTCGATGCCGCCATCGACCGCGAAAAGGCCAAGACCCACGGCGTGGCGATCAGCGACATCTTCGACACCCTGCAGATCTACCTGGGTTCGTTGTATGCCAACGACTTCAACCGCTTCGGCCGCACCTACCAGGTCAACGTGCAGGCTGAACAGCAGTTCCGCCTGGATGAAGACCAGATCGGCCAGTTGAAAGTGCGCAACAACAAAGGCGAGATGATCCCGCTGGCGACCTTCATCAAGGTCAGCGACACCTCCGGCCCGGACCGCGTAATGCACTACAACGGCTTCATCACCGCGGAAATCAACGGCAACGCTGCACCGGGCTACAGCTCCGGCCAGGCCCAGGCCGCGATTGAAAAACTGCTGAAGGATGAACTGCCCAACGGCATGACCTACGAGTGGACCGACCTGACGTATCAGCAAATCCTCTCGGGCAACACCGCGCTGTTCGTGTTCCCGCTGTGTGTGCTGCTGGCGTTCCTGGTACTGGCCGCCCAATACGAAAGCTGGAGCCTGCCGTTGGCGGTGATCCTGATCGTACCGATGACGCTGCTGTCGGCCATCACCGGGGTGATCATCTCGGGCGGCGACAACAACATCTTCACCCAGATCGGCCTGATCGTGCTGGTGGGCCTGGCCTGTAAGAATGCGATTCTGATCGTCGAGTTCGCCAAGGATAAACAGCAGGAAGGCCTCGACCCGCTCGCCGCGGTGCTGGAAGCCTGCCGTCTGCGGCTGCGGCCGATCCTGATGACCTCGTTCGCCTTCATCATGGGTGTGGTGCCCCTGGTGCTGTCCAGCGGTGCCGGTGCCGAGATGCGGCATGCCATGGGCGTGGCGGTGTTCTCCGGGATGATCGGCGTGACCTTCTTCGGGCTGTTGCTGACACCAGTGTTCTACGTACTGATCCGTCGCTATGTGGAGCGCCAGGACGCGCGCAAAGCGGCCAAGGCCTTGAAGCTGGAGACACAGCAATGAGTGTGAAAGTCTTTCTGCCGAGCTTGCTGGTCCTGGCGCTGAGCGCCTGTGCCGTGGGCCCGGACTACACAACCCAGACCCCGGAGGCGGCCAATATCACGGCTGCCGCCGATGCCAAAAAATACGACCACGGGAAATTCGAAGGCATCTGGTGGCAGCAGTTCGACGACCCGACTCTGAACCAGTTGGTGACCCAGTCGCTGAGCGGTAACCGCGACCTGCGCGTGGCGTTTGCCCGCCTGCGGGCCGCACGGGCGATCCGCGATGACGCCAGCAACGACGCGATGCCGACCATCACCAGCCGCGCCAGCAGTGACCTGGCCAAGGGGCAAATCCCTGGCCAGACCACCAAGCGCGTCAACAGCGAGCGTTATGACCTGGGCCTGGACATGGCCTGGGAGCTGGACCTGTTCGGCCGCATCCAGCGCAACCTGGAAGCCACCGACGCCGACCAGCAAGCGGCCGAAGCCGACCTGTACCAGCTGCAAGTCACGCTGATTGCCGAACTGGTGGACGCCTACGGTCAACTGCGCGGCGCGCAACTGCGTGAACGCATCGCCCTGGACAACCTGAAGAACCAACAGGAGTCGCGCACCATCACCGTCAGCCTGCGCGATGCCGGCGTGGGCGACCAACTCGACGTGGAACGTGCCGACGCCCGCCTCGCAGCGGTGGAAGCCAGCGTGCCGCAACTGCAGGCCGAACAAGTGCGCGAGCGCAACCGCATCGCCACCCTCCTCGGCCAGCGCCCCGACAAGCTGAGCGTGGACCTGAGCCCGAAAGACTTGCCGGCGATTGCCAAGGCGCTGCCGATCGGCGATCCAGGGCAACTGCTGCAACGGCGCCCGGACATTCTGAGTGCCGAACGCAAACTGGCATCCGCCACCGCGCGCATCGGCGTGGCCAAGGCCGACCTGTTCCCACGGGTCAGCCTCAGCGGCTTCCTCGGCTTCACCGCCGGGCGCGGTTCGCAGATCGGTTCATCCGCGGCGAATGCCTGGGCCCTCGGCCCGAGCATCACCTGGGCCGCGTTTGACCTGGGCAGCGTGCGTGCGCGCCTGCGCGGCGCCGATGCCGAGGCCGATGGCGCCCTGGCCAACTACGAGCAGCAAGTGTTGCTGGCGTTGGAAGAATCCGAGAACGCCTTCAGCGACTACGGCAAGCGTCAGCAACGCCTGGTCTCGCTGATCCGCCAAAGCGAATCCAGCCGCGCCGCCGCCGACCTCGCCGCGATCCGCTACCGCGAAGGCACCGTGGACTTCCTCGTGCTGCTCGACGCACAACGCGAACGCCTGGCCGCCGAAGACTCCCAGGCCCAGGCCGAGGTTGATCTGTATCGCGGGATTGTTGCGATCTACAAGGCGCTGGGTGGCGGTTGGCAGCCGGATACGGTGGTCGCTACGGCCAAGTGATGTAAAGAGCTCCTTTGGTTGGTCGCATCCAGCCAATTTTTAGCCCCGTGGTCTGTTTGGTCATGGGGCTTTTTTTGTTTGGAGCGTCCTAAAATATTGAAAGTTATTTCTGTAAGTCAAACAAGAAGTCCTTCGTAAGTACTTTCCTAATACCGCACTGCACCTGGCGGCCAGGCTTGCATGTTTTTTATCGAAGCAGTCATGTCTCCTATTACGGACGCACTGACACATAGAATCACAACGTGTTCATTTGCGTAATACCGGCAACATGGTCTTTACTCTAGGAGTCGCTGATCAGTTCAGAAACTACGCGAGTCCTCACCGACAAATCAGGTTCTCCGGCGTGGTTCTGGAGCGAGACATAAAAACAATCAGTGACTGATCAATCTAAAACCGCTACAACATTACCAATCACCCAATGAGAATATAAAATGAAAAATGAAGAGATGATTGAACACATTTTAGAATCAGACAACACTTTCGCCGCCACTAATGAAAGTGAAGATATCTCTTTCTTTATGGACGTAGCAGATGATGAGTTGATGCTTCAGGCTGTTTTTAGCCGCTGTTAATAGTACGCTAGGGCTATGACAAAAAAGGTCATTCATTAGAGTGACCTTTCTAAAAAACCAAAAAAACCCATAAGTAAGGAGTGCTCTCTTGTCAAATAAAAATATAACTCCTCTTGAGAGTATTGATTCTAGCGATGCAATAGCTTTCCAAAAAAACTATCTCATGAATGAAAAGCCAGTCATTCTAAAAGGAATGGGCAAGGATTGGCCTGCAATTAAGCGTTGGTCTGCGGGCTTTTTCAAAAACACCTACGGGCATGTTAAAGTGCCTGTCTGTTACTACAAGACAAAACAGCAAGAGCGCTATAAAAACCAAGTTAAAATACCTCTAAGAGAATATATATATCTAGCAGAAAATAATAATTATTCTGACAGTAACGCCGAACTACCATATTTGGGAGGATGGATCTATCACAAAGAGTTCCCTGAGCTTCTAGACGATATAGATATGACGCTACCTTGTTTCCCTGATAACTGGCTATACAAACTACCACCTTCGATCTCAATACCACCAACAAACTTACTTATCGGATATCAACATGTATCAAGCCCACTCCATACAGACTCTTTTTTCGTTAACTCTGTATTAACCATGATTGTGGGTGAAAAAAAAGCCCGCATGGTGTCACCATCCCACACATTTGCAGTTTCGAATGGACAAGATTTATTTAATTCTGAAATTGCTAATCAAGTGCTCAAGCAAGGTGCAGATATTTTTGAAGGTACGATATCTGCAGGTGATGCATTTTATATCCCCCCTGGGTGGTGGCATAACGTAATCAACTGTGGGTTTACTATCGCTGTTCAAAATTTACATGTGGACACTTATAGATTTCCACTTTTTGAACAGCAAATGCGTGGATTCGTTTTACCTATATTAAGTAAAATCGAAGATTTAGGAAGGGATGCCAGAGAAGAGTTATTTAACGCAGAAAAAACACTACCCCCTCCTTTATCTCATCAGATTGGTGGATTTATTGAGCATGAAAAAAACTATATTATGTTTCTTAGAAAATCAGCAAAAAAGTCCGAAGACTTTCTAAACAATTATCACCAGTAGAACTCTAGCAACTAAAGAGCAACGCATTCACCGACTCTAAATTAATAGAGCATTAATCAGATACTTTTTTGCACGTTTTTCTTGCAACAAATATCAAAAAACACCAATATCAAATAACTCAACCCTCAAAAATATGACAATTAAATACTCCTGGCAAACTGGCGCCCAGGAAGTAAGGAGGTTTTGTGGTGGAG
>NZ_JBWKXO010000081.1:0-9160 GCF_059423025.1 Pseudomonas sp. GW704-F2
GTTTTACCCTTATGCCGCCCGTCCCATAAGTTTATTTTGCTCTTTTTCAGCCTTTTCTCGTTGTCTGTCGATATAGTCGGCAAGATCTTTTAAGTAGATTCCTAATGCTGCTTTCTGAGTGTCGGCGCCAAGCCTAACTACAGGAATGTCGATTTCGCCGTCCAAGCGTTTACGTTTGAACTTCTCTACTGTCAAGCGCATGTAATCCGTGCAAACACGGTCTAACGGAATAACGGCCTGCCCATCGTACTGGGCCATCAATAAGAAGAGGGTATTCATGATTTGCTCTCAGTGGCCGCAGGGCCTTGCATAAAATTCCAGCTCGAAATAGCGCATTTAGTCCATTCTCCAACTTCTTCCTCACCGCAAACTTGACATCTGACCCTTGAATCTTTGGCTTTTATGTCCGTGTGGCCTTTGCTGCAGGGGTGTAGTCTCCATTTATCGGTCAAGTCGCCGGTTTCTGCCTCCGTTAACCAAACTTGGGCTCCTTCTTTTCCTGCATTGACAAATATCGTTTCCCCGTCTGGGCCTTCCTCAATCGCGTCTGCGGAAAAAACAAACGTGTTTTCAAGTAAGTCCGCATACTTACGCAACATCTCGACAGTGGATTTCGCCTGCATAGCATTTGGATGGCTGAATGAGCATCGTCCTTCATCGATGCGTTTTTTAATTAGTTCTTGGATATCTATATAGAAACTATTTTCGTAATCCCCGTGCCCTTCATATGCGTTGTCAGTTAGCCAAGAGAAAGGCATTTCAATCGAAATGTAAGCACCGTCACCTGGAAAAATCCCATCCACTAATTCGAAGTCTGGTATTTTCATGCTGCCTCCTTTATCTCTTCTACTTGGCGCCATGGATCATTTGCCCTTTTGAGCGCTGCCATTGGTGGCGGACTGACGCTGTTGCCGCACATGAACACGGCCTGTTCTTGTGCTGTAGGCGATAAGAGGGGGAGGTGCGAATACCCCTTAACAGGCTGCGCGAGCGGGCATTCCTGAGCATTTAGCGTTGCATCAGCGAGCGCTGCCCCGCGCAGCTTTTCGTGGGGTATAAGTGCCTCGGTAGTGGCGCTGGGAGGGGCAATAATGCCTGCTGCTGCGCAGCAGAGGCTGTTTGTTTCTAGCGTGTCGACGCTGTCTGCAGCGCGGAGCAAAGCGGACAGGGAAGGGAAGTCATCCTGTTGGTTCTTCATGCCGCTTTCCTCCGATGTTCAATTGCGAGTTGGTCCATCAGCCGCTGGTGGTAGGTGAGCCGGGCTTCTGCGGCAGACCATGGGCGGATGGTTTCAACCATGGGTTCGATGCCGACCAAGCAATCCCAGATAGCCGGATCGGTTGGCATGAGGTCGCGGCGTTCGGTTGCCAGCGCAATCAAATCGGCCTGGTGTACGCAGGCGGGAAGATCAAGAGCCAGGTCAAAGCGTTCGCAAACACGCTCCCAGATAACATCCTCGAAGTGCCGGTAGGCAGAGATCCACTGCTTGAGCGGGCGGGTCATGTCACCCAGGTACGCCTCGGTCGCGTCGTGGAGCAATGCCGCAAGCTTGTGCTCTTCCGGCACCAGCTCGGCGACGATGCAACTGTGCTGGGCCACGCTGTAGAACTCGCGGGTGTGGCCGTTAAATCGGCACAGGTGGGCCAGCGCGTGCGAGATGTCCCGTGGGTCGATCATGTCAGCGTCAGGCTCGAACAAGTCGAAGCGCTTGCCGGTGGAGGTGAGGATCCAGTTCATGCGGCTTCCCTCACCAGGTCGGCCAGCAGCAAGGCGTTGTCGGTCGCCTTGTGCAACTGGCGCAGAGCTTCATAGCCGATCAGGGCTTTCAACTGACGGTCGAACTCTTTGCTGTAGCGAGTCAGAGCGCGCAGTTCCTTAGTGGCCTTGGCGTGCTGCTGCTGCTGCTGCAGTGTGGTTGCTTGGCTTTCGGATCTGACAGCGCGGAAGGTTTCTGCGGCGAGCTTCAGCTTTTCGGCAATGGCCAAAAGGGTGTAACGGTCTTGCGGTTCCCGGCTTAATAGGAGTTCGGTGCGCATGCATTGATCTGACATCTCTTTGAGAGAGGCAGCGTATGCGGCTGAAGATTCGTCCCGGCCCGAGACGTACCCATGGGAATAGCCTTCGTCGTAGCCATCATTTTTGCCGTCTGTGAGGCCGCCTCGATATGCCACGGGCGCGAGCCTGCACATGGCGACGTCGCTCACGGTCGCTATCGCCTTTGACGCGGGAAACCTGCTACCGGTATCCAAGGCCATGCGCGAGCGCTTCCCCGGCTGCCCGCTGATCATCTGTCGCGATGACGACTGGAAAACTAAGCGCCCCAACGGTGACCCTTGGAACCCTGGCGGAGAGAAAGCCAACAACGCCGCGTTGGTTGTCGGCGGTCAAGTCGTCGCCCCGGTGTTTTCCGGCGAGCGCGAGATCAAGTGGACCGACTTCAACGACCTTCACGTCGCCGAGGGGTTGGAGGCTGTCCGCCGTCAGGTGCTCGCGGTGGTCAAGCCTCCTGCAGCGGGTGGCTGGAAGGACCAACTGGCCCGCACCGAAAACGGCTCCCTGATTGCGCACATGCAAAACGTCGAGCTGATCCTGGGCAATGACGAACGCTGGGCCGGTGTCATCGGCTACAGCGTATTCAGCTCCAAGATCGTCAAGCTTCGGTCTGCGCCCTTCGGCGGCGGTGCCGGTGACTGGGCCGACATTGACGACATGCGAGTGATGAAGTGGCTCGCGCAGCAGTACAACCTGCGGGTCAAAGCTTCCCATGTGATTGAGGCGGTCAGCGTGGTTGCTCACGACCATGCCCGCGCCGGGGGATGCAGCGCGCTCCCTTGCGGTGTCAGCACCGAGCAAGCCGGCAGCGGTGGCGATTCAATCCAAAGAGCCGGAGAAGCCTGTTCCGGCCAAAGTGGATCAGAAGTTTGAATACTCGCTGACCATGCCGATTACGGTGCAAGGGGATGTGAAAGATCCACAACGCTTGGCGCAGGATCTCATGCCGCATATGCGATTAATGATGGCGGATGCGGCGAAACAAAACGCCGCGAAGCTTTATGACGAACCCCATCTGTAAGGAGGCCCCATGGCGTACATGGAACAAATGCAGTCGGGCCTAAAGTACCTGGTCGAAGCCGGGGAGGCTGGGCGGCGCAGTGCTGACGGCATGCTGGGGCCGGTGAATGGTGCCATTCGAGAGTTAACCGGCGCCGCATACGAGTTGGAAAACATCCCGTTCGTGGGGCCGGCAGTCGGCGCCAAACTACAGCGGGTAATGCGTGGCGTGGACGCAGCACAGGCCAAGGTCGGCCAGGTAGTAGCCGTGTACGGCCGTGCGACACGGGCGGCCGCCGAGGTGCAGGAGCGTATGGGCGTGCTGAAGGAGCAGGCGGGCAAGGCTGCGGTCGCGATCAATAAGATCGCCGGAAAGGTCAGCCCGTCTCTGGCCAACATCGTGCCGACCAGCTCATTTGCAGTGGACGCCACGCCGGCGCCGGAAGCAGTGAAGCCGTTCCCGCACTTGCTGATCATCCAACCCCGTGACCCCAAGGAGCAGCCCTACTACTTCAATCTGGACACGGCGGCCTTCGACGAGCTTAGCCGCTCGACCGAATTTCGCTGGGCCTCGCAGGAGCGCCTGTCGCGCCGTCCGGCGCAGCAGGCCGTAGGCATGGGAGACGACAAGTTAACGCTCAAAGGGACGATTTATCCGGGCTTCAAGGGTGGGCTTAAGCAGCTCGACACCTTGCGCAGCATTGGGGCCAGGCTTCAGCCGCTGACCCTGACCACGGGCTATGGCGAGGTGATCGGCACCTGGTGCCTGAAGACCACCAACGAGGAGCAGGGCGCGCTGTTGCACGGCGGGATTCCGCGTAAACAAGGGTTCACTCTGGAGTTTGTGCGCTATGGCGACGACATGCAGAACGTCTGACGGGGACATGCTCGATGTCATTTGCAATAACGTTTATGGCCATCTGAACGGCAGCACCGAGGCGGTGCTGGACGCCAATCAGGGGCTGGCCGACGAGCCCCAGCCCTACCGCGCCGGAGTGTTGGTCTATCTGCCGGATCTGCCCAGCCCAACCGGGGAGGGCATCAGCTTGTGGGATTGACCTCGACCGTTGCCGGCGACGCGTTGCGTTACGCGTAACGGCCATTTGTTTTTTGACCCGCCATGTGCGGTTTTTTTTGGACAAAATCCATGACCCCTATGTTTCGAATCGTGGCTGATGGCGCCGATGTGACGGCCAAAATCAATGATCGGTTGTTGTTGCTGCGCACCTCTGACAAGCCCGGTATGGAGTCCGACGAGTTTGAATTGCGTATTGATGACCGGGACGGCCAGGTGGTGCTGCCTCGGCGTGGCAGCTCCATTGAGATCTACCTGGGCTATGCCGAAACGTCCTTGGTGCGCCTGGGGCGCTACGCGGTGGATACGGTCGAGGTGTCGGGGCCGCCGGATACGATAGTGATTAAGGGCAAAGCCAGCGACATGCGTGGCAGTGGCAAAACCATCCGTAGTGGAAGCTGGGAGGACGTGCCGCTGTCGAAGATCGTGGCCGATATCGCGGCGCGCAATGGCTGGCGGGCGGTGTGTCCGGTAGCGACCAAGGTCGCCCGGGTGGATCAGCTCAACGAGTCCGATTTTAATTTCATCACGCGCCTGGCCAAGCAATACGACTGCACGGCCAAGGTCGCGGACGGCAAGCTTTTGGTGATGCCGCGTCAGGGAGGTCAGACCGCCAGCGGCAAAACGTTCGGCGCAATCACTCTGACCCGTAGCGATCTCAGTCGCTGGCAGTTCAGCCTGGGAGATCGTAACTCGCACAAGGCCGTGGCGACCAAGCATCAGAACAAGAAGGACGGCAAGCTGGCGGTGGTCACCATCGACAACGACGACGCTCCGGATGGCTTGCCAGCGGTTCATACCGACCGACATATCTATCCGAACAAGACCGCCGCCGAGGCTGCCGCCAAGGCACGGTTGGCGGCGTTCAATCGCTCGACCGCAGACGTGCGTTTCGAGATGCCTGGCCGGACAGACATTTTTGCCGAACGCCTGATCAACGCCCAGGGCTTCAAGGTCGGTCTTGATGGCGAATACCTGGCGGATTCGGTCGAGCAGGTGTTTATCCAATCCGACTGGTCGACCACAGTCGAGTGCAATGCCGGCAAGAAAGGTAAATCCAAGGGCAAGAAAAAGAAGGAAACGAAGCCGCTCAAGGTTGTGAGCGTTGAGACGCTGTAGTGGATCCCATCGCCGCCTTAGTGCGGTTAATGAGATGGTCACCCCCAACACCCTGTGAGGGCTACGCTTTCACGGGGTGTTTTGTTTTCGGAGGCCATCATCATGAGCGAGTCAGCACTGATCGGTATCGATCTCGGCAAACATACTTTCCACCTGCACGGCCAGGATAAGTCGGGCCGCGAGGTGTTTCGCAGAAAATGCTCACGAGCGCAGATGATGCAGTTTTTCGGCAATGTGCCGAGCTGTGTCGTGGTGATGGAGGCCTGTGCAGGGTCGCATTTTGTCGCTCGCCAACTGATGGCGATGGGACACACGGCCAAGCTGATTTCCCCGCAGTTCGTTAAGCCCTTCGTCAAGGGCAACAAAAATGACTTCGTCGACGCTGAGGCGATCTGTGAAGCCGCTTCCCGCCCATCCATGCGCTTCGTTACGCCTAAAACCGAATCCCAGCAAACCCTGTCTGTGCTGCATCGGATGCGCGAATCGTTGGTGCATGACCGCACCAAAACGGCTAATCAGATGCACGGTTTTCTGTTGGAGTTTGGAATCAGCCTGCCCAAGGGATTGGCCATCATGAAGCGTTTGGCGAGCGTTGTGGCCGAGCACGACTTACCCGTTCGTCTGACGGTCTTATTGCAGCGCCTGCACGATCACTTCGTCTATCTGGATGAGCAAATCAAAGCGCTGGATAAAGAACTGGCGGGCCAACTGGCCAACGATGATCTGGGCAGTCGTTTGCTGAGCATGCCGTGTGTCGGCCCGATCACCGCCAGCCTGCTGGCTGTGGAGATGGGCGATGGTAAACAGTACCGATGCGGTCTCGACTTTGCCGCCTCCGTTGGCTTAGTGCCCAGGCAGTACAGCACGGGCGGCAAGGCCAATCTGCTGGGGATCAGCAAGCGGGGTGACAAGCATCTGCGACAACTGTTGGTGCAGTGTTCCAGGGTCTATATGCAGAGGCTGGATCACCAGAAAGGCGCTCTGGCTGACTGGGTTAAAACCTTGCTCAGTCGACGACATTCAAATGTCGTGGCCTGTGCCCTGGCTAACAAACTGGCGCGTATCGCTTGGGCGATAGCCGCTCGCCATACGCAATATGAAGCAGGGCCAGACGCTTTGAACGCCTGACCCTGCAGTTGTTGCAGTACCACGATTCACCCTTCAGGTTTTGCGATAGCTGAACAACAGATGATGTGAACGGCACACCGGCCTGGCGAAGATCCTGACATAAAAATCGGCTTCAGAAGCCGACCGGTTTTTAAGGATCGTCAGGCGCGACTCTCATCGTGGCGCTGGGGCATGCCCCAAACAGACGCCGGATAGATTTAAGCAAGCCAACCACACCACCCGTTAATCAGTATTGCAAAAATGGGGGTGACCATAGATTTTTATGCCTGGAGTCTTTATGTCCCTCACCGAACAACAGCTGCAACGCATCATGCCGAACGTCCGCCGCCAAGCGGGCGTTTTTGTATCTGCCCTCAATATGGCGATGGTCAATCACCAAATCAACACACCGAAGCGTCAGGCCGCGTTCCTGGCCCAGATCGGTCATGAGTCGGGTCAACTGCAGTACGTCCGCGAGCTGGGGGGCGATCAGTACCTGAGCAAATACGACACCGGCAACCTGGCTACGAAGCTCGGCAACACCCCGGAAGCCGACGGTGATGGTCAGCGCTACCGTGGCCGTGGACTGATCCAGATCACCGGCCACGACAACTATCTGCGCTGCAGCCTGGCACTGTTAGGCGATGAGCGATTGCTGCGCACGCCGGAATTGCTCGAACTGCCTCAATGGGCGGCAGAGTCGGCCGCGTGGTTCTGGTCGGTGAACGGGCTGAATGCGCTCGCGGATCAGGATCAGTTTAATACGATCACTCGCCGGATAAATGGTGGCCTCAATGGTCTGGAGGATCGGCTGCAGCTGTGGGCCAGGGCGAGGGCGGTGTTATGCGTCTCTTCGACCTGATCCCTGCGCAGTTCCGTATCGCTGCTGCCGGCGTGCTGTTGTTGATGGTGGGCGCCGGATCTGCGGCGTTGGCCTGGACTGCCCAGGACTGGCGTTATTGCCGCGTGCTGGAGCGCCAATCCCGGCTGCAAGCGGACACCCTCAACGAGTTATCCCAAGCGTCTGCTGCCCTGCAGCGTACCGAGCAGGACAAGCGCCTAGCCCTGGAGCAGCGCCTGCAGAGCAAAGACGAAACCCACCACAAGGAATTGACCTATGAGCAAACCAAGCAAGCTCGTCTGCGTGATCGCCTGGCTACTGCTGATCTGCGGCTGTCAGTCGTACTCGCCGCCACCGAAACTACCGGCTGCTGTGCAATGCCAACCACCACCGCCTCCGGCCGCGTGGTTCATGGCACCACAAGAGCCCAACTTGACCCAGCGCATGCTCAACGAATTATCGGAATCACCGATACCGGCGACCAAGGATTGATCGCCCTGCGCGCCTGTCAGGCCTACGCAAAAGAAGTCTCTACACCGAAGTAAAAGGAGCGGCTGGGCAGGATGCGTCAACATCCAACCCGGCCACCTTCCCCGCAGATCGTCCCTGCAAGTCCAGCCAAGGCTCCCGCTTCGTGCACAAAGCGGAGCGAGCCTAGCACTGTTTATCCATACAGCAAAGGTCTTGCCTTTTTATGTCTACACCCATCATCCCTTGGATGGGCGGCAAACGCCGCCTGGCCGACCGCCTTATCCCGCTTTTCCCGCCACACGAATGCTACGTTGAGGTCTTTGCCGGCGGCGCCGCGCTTTACTTTATGCGTCCCCAGGCAGCGCCTGTTGAAGTTCTTAACGACATCAACGGCGACCTGGTGACGCTGTACCGTGTCGTGCAGAACCACCTGGAAGAATTCGTGCGCCAGTTCAAATGGGCGCTCAGTTCCCGCCAGGTGTTCGAGTGGCAGAAGATGACGCGTCCGGAAACCCTCACCGACATCCAGCGAGCCGCCCGATTCTTTTATCTGCAGCACCATGCGTTCGCCGGCAAAGTGACGGGGCAGACGTTCGGCACTGCAACGACCGGCCCGGCCATCAACCTGCTGCGGATCGAGGAGAACCTGTCTGCGGCGTGGCAGCGTTTGTCCGGCACTTATGTTGAAAATCTGGGCTGGCTTGAATGTGCCGAGCGCTACGACCGTGCCCATACGTTCCACTACATGGATCCACCTTACTGGCAGACGGCCGGTTATGGCGTGGACTTTCCCTTCGAGAATTACGAGCGCATGGCCGACTTTATGCGGCGCTGCAAAGGCAAGGTCATGGTCAGCATTAACGATCATCCCGACATCCGACGTGTGTTTGAGGGGTTCCATTTTGAATCCGTCGACATTCGCTACAGCACCACCAACCAGCGCCAAGGGAGGGCTGAGGTGAGTGGTGAGCTGGTGATCATGAACTGGGAACCTGCAGCTTTGGGAGGGTTGTTTGTAACTGATCCATAAACCCCACCTATCCAAACAGACGGCGCCTGAGGTGGGGAGGAATCAAATCATGCTGGCGCGGAGACCATTCTCGGCACAGTTACTTCATTTTTTCGGCCTGATATCCACCACCATCCCCGCCTGTACGTTTTTGATCGGTGACAGTAAGTGCGGCGAAATATTCCAGCGCTGGCCGGTGTCGGTTACCACTGTGACGGTTTTGCGGTTGAACTTCATGACGGTACCGGACAGGCGCTCACCATTGGGTGAATCGAAGCTTACCCGTGCTCCCGGATGGAACTGCATCATCGATTTATGAGCCTCCAATGACTCCAACATCTTCAGCCGTTCGATAATGTGATGATTCAATGTCACTAACTCATCAGCGCTCAGATGATCAATGTTGATACTCATGATGCCCTCCAATTCCAGGGTAGTAACGCCTCAACATCTTCAACTGATTCAGCCTGCGGTAATCGCTCCAGTA
>NZ_JBWKXO010000082.1:0-9106 GCF_059423025.1 Pseudomonas sp. GW704-F2
GGCTTGCCCCCGATAGCGGAGGTTCAGGCAATACATGGTTGACTGATCTGCCGCTATCGGGGGCAAGCCCCCTCCCACATTTGGATCGGTGCCGGCTTCAGGATTGCTGTGCAACCGGCTTATTGACCGCTCAGTCTCCTAAGTAGCTCTGCCGGAAAATATCAGCACCTTTTGCTCCACCGCCAGACGCTCCAGACTTTCACCGCCTCGGATACAACAACTAACGCAGCCATTAACACCACGTTGTAGTTAGGAACAAGCTGAGCACCCATTAGCAACAGCGAAACAGAAGGCACAATAAAAGCCAATCGCAAGGGTGTTTGAAGGTAAGTAATCCACCTCACCTGTTCACGTCCAAGAAAGAACAGCAGGCACGAGATCACGATGGAAACTTGCAGCAGCATGGCAAAGCCGAACATGTATAACTGCACAACGCTATGATCACGCAGCACCCATAAAGCACTTTCAAGATCACTTAAATAAGGAATCCTTCCCTCTATTGTGCTGGCCACTGCATAGCGAATCAGATAAAGGGCATCCATGGCTCCCCAAAACCAAAAAACATGCTTGCGCGTCATTTTCCTGCGTCCTTTGATCTTTTTCCCCAGAACAACAAACAGGGGAAATATTGCATTCACCAAGAAGTTCACTCAGTCCCTGCAACGCATAAGGCGCACGGAAAAACTCCCTTACTTTGCTGTCGGCAAAATAGGGACTATCGATTTTTGTGAGGTCATATTGTTCAATTTCAGTGCGGGGGATCAGTCGTTTCATGTTGTGTTCAGAAGAAGGAGTCAGCCCCTGTTGATAAGGGTTCCTCACTCTGCCCACCATCATCCACTTCCTTTTAGTCGATAGGAAATTTCCCAACCTCGTGTATCACCCGCCCCAGCGCGCAGGTCGATTGCCATGGTGCGAAGCTTTCCAGAAAAAATTAACTGGGCCGCTTACAGCCCAGTTTTTTTACCGCACACCAATTTTTTTACATTACGGCATTTCATCAAAGATTTTTTACACCTATCAATCACGCCGCAACATCAGGTTCAACTCATCCACCACTTCAGCCCAATCCGCATCCTCCAGAATTTCCTCACGCAAAAACGCTTTCTGGCTATCCGTCCAGAAAAACGCATCGGCCAGTTCCAGGTCCGCCTTGAGCGGTGAGTGCGCGGTGACGAATTGCTCGATGCCGGCGGGGTCGTCGGCCAGGCCGAGTTGTTTGAACAGGGAGGGCAAGCTGTGTTCAGGCGATTGCATGATGAGCTCCGGATAGATGGGTTTATCCGAGTCTAGCCCTCACCCACGGCAGGCGCGAGCTTGCGCTACAGGGTTTGCAACCATACCTGCAGTTGTGCGACGCATTGCTGCACGGATAGCTGGCCGGTCTCCAGGACCAGGGCGGCTTGCGGCGGCGGTTCGTAGGGTGAGCCGATGCCGGTGAACCCCGGCAGTTCGCCGCGTCGGGCGCGGGCGTAGTGGCCTTTGGGGTCGCGGCGTTCGCAGATGTCCAGTGCGGCGTTGCACCACACTTCCCGATAGTCCGCGCCCAGGCGTTCGGCGAGTACCGCGCGTAATTCGACCAACGGCGCGATCAGCGCCAGGATCACGATTTGCCCGTTGTCCACCAGCAACGCCGCCAGTTCGGCGGCGCGGCGGATGTTTTCCAGGCGGTCGCCGTCGGCAAACCCCAGGTCTTTGTTCAAGCCGCCGCGCAAGGCATCGCCGTCGAGCACGATGCTGTGTCGGCCTTGTTCGAACAACGCCGCCTGCAGCCCTTGGGCCAGGGTCGATTTACCCGACGCCGGCAGGCCGGTCAGCAGGATCGCCACGCCGCGATGACCGTTGCGAGCCTCACGCTGGGCACGCGTGATGCTCGCGGTCGGTGCCACCAGGTTACTTGACGGCGGCACGGGGCACCGGGGCGGCGATGTTGCCGGCGGCCCATGCCGATTCGCGGCCGGCCAGCGCGGTGGCGATGGACTGCACGCGGTCGGAATCGACCTGCTCCGGCAACGGGTCGAGCCCGGCGCTGGCGAAGATCTGGCCGTAGGCGTTGCGCAGGTCGGCGTAGGCCAGGTCGCGGCGCAGGTCGGCTTGCAGGGTATTGAGTTCGCCCTGGATCAGGTCCAGTTCGCCCAGGCCTGCGGCTTGGTGACGGTTGCGCAGTTGGGTGAGGATCTGCCCGTCGATGTCGGCCAGCTGTTCGTTGGTCTTGAACTGGCGCACGGCGTCCTGGAAGTTCGCGTTGGCAACGTAGAGTTGCGCCAGCACCGCGATGGACATGGCCTGGCGCCGTGCGGTGGCGACTTCTTCGCCGGCCTTGGCGACGTCGATGGCCGCCGGGGCGGAGAGCACGTTGAACAGGTTCCAGGTGACCTTGGCGCCGTAGTCGGCCCAGCGGTTGTCCACCAGGAACGAGTTGCTGTCGTAATGCCCACCGGCCGAGAATTCCAGGCCCGGCAGCAGGCGCAGCATGGCCTTGCGGGTTTCGGCGGCGCTGATGCGGGTCTGGTAGTCCTGCTCGCGCAGTTCAGGGCGGTTGGCCAGGGCTTCCTGTTCCAGGCTGGCGAAGTTGACCTTGAGCTGCGGCACGGCGTAGTCGTCCGGCGTGGCCAGCTTGAGGTCGGTGCCCATGGGCAGGTTGATCAGGGTCGACAGTTCAGTCTTGGCGAGGGAGAGCGCGCGGCGCTGTTCCTGCAATTGGCGCGTGGCTTCGATCAGCGAGCGCTGGTAGCCCAGGGCCTGGATCGGGTCGCCGATACGCTGCTCGCTCATGCTTTGGCTGTTGCTCTGGGCCTGGTCGACCCGCGCCATCAGGCTGTCGATCTGGGTCAGCAGGCGTTCGGCCGCGACCGCCCGCCAATAGGCCGAGCGCACGTCCTGGACGATGGTGTTGATCACCTTGCGGCGCCGCTCCTGGACGATCAGGCGTTGGTCGCCTTGCTGTTTGGCACTGATGTAGCTGACGCCAAAGTCGAGGACGTTCCACACCATGGTCAGGTCGGCCACGCGACGGTCGCGGTCCTGGGATGTCGACGGTTCCAGGGACTGGGTGCCGGTGAGAACACTCTGGCTGCTGGAGGCGTTGGTGTTGTTGCGCCCGGCGTAACCGGCGGACAACGCCATGCGCGGCAGCATGTCGAAACTGGCGAGGTCGAGTTGGCGCTTGGCCAGCGCCTCCTCCATGATCTTCAAGCGCCCTTCGAGGTTGTATTTAACCGCCCGGGCCATGGCCTGGTGCAGTGTCAACGGGCCGTTCAATGGCTCCTGATCCTTGTACATACCGTGCAGGTCGCTGCGGGCTCGCTGCTCACTGACACTGCGCTCAATCGGCTCGCTGGTGACCGCACAACCGCCGATCGCCAGCGCCAGCACGCTGGCGCCGAACAACTTATGAACTGTATTCATCCTTGGACTGCCCCTGTTACTGCGCCTTGATTTAAGTGTGTCAGGCCTGCATTTCGCTGATGCCGACCTGTTGCAATGCCTTCGCCAGGTCAATCACCTGACGCTGTTCCACGTCTTTGATCTGCTGCAATTGCTGGCCCAGGGTCGGGGCGCCGAACACGCCCCGCAGGCCTTGGGCCGCGTCACCGCCGCCCTGGATCGCTCGGCTGTCGAACGCCTTGAGGCCACTGTCCCCGCCGCCGCTCTCACGATTGAACAACCCCGACAAGGTGCTTGAACCAAACACCCCGCCATCGCCGCCGCCAAAACCGAGGAAGCCCTGCGCGCCGCCGTTCGCGCCACTGTCGCTGTTGAACACCTGGGCAATGAAGCTGGGCGCCAAGGCACCGTTGCGAATGAAGATGCTACCGATAGGCGGCAAGCCCGCGCCCATCTCGCGCTGTTCGAACAACGGCGGGAAGCCAATGGGTGAACCCAGGTCGCCCACGGGCCGGCCAAACACGATCGGTTGCAGCGGCACATCCGGCGCGCCGGGTGGCGGTGCCGGCTCGGTGACGCGGAACAGCGGGTCGCCGGTCAGGGCAATGGTGTTGATCGCGTAGTTGTTGGAATTGGCATAACCGCTGCCGGCGTTGCCCGCCATGTCATTCACCAGGCCGGTGTCGAGGGTGATGAAGTTGCTCGGGTCGTTGAGGTTGGCCGTCGGTGTGAGGGTCGCGGTCCAGGTTTTGCCGCCGTCGTTGCTGGCCAGGTTGGACAAGGTGCCGTTGGCCACGCTGAGGTCATCCAGCGCGAAGCCGCTGACTTTTTCACTGAAGGTAAACGTGACGGTGGTGGTCTGGCCGACGGTCAGGTTCGGGTTGGCAATGGTGATGGTCGCCGTCGGGCGTTCGCCATCGATCACGAAGTTGTTCGAGATCGCAATGCCGCTGCCGGCGTTACCGGCAGCATCGTTGACCTGGCCGGCGTCCAGCACGATCACGTTGGTCGCATCGGTAATCGCCGCCGTCGGGGTCAGGGTGGCGGTCCAGGTTTTGCCGCCATCGTTGCTGGCCAGGTTGGACAGCACGCCGTTGGCCACGCTCAGGTCAGACAGATCGAAACCGCTGACGGCCTCGCTGAAGCCGATGGTGACGGTGGTGGTCTGGCCGATGCCCAGGGTGCCGTTGGCCACCGAAATGGTCGCGGTCGGGCGCTGGGTGTCGATCGCATAGTTGTTCGAATCGGTGCTGCCGCTGCCCGCATTGCCGGCGGCGGTCTGTACGCCGCTGTTGTCCAGGCTGATCAGGTTGCTGGTGTCGGTCACGTCGGCCGTCGGCGTCAGGGTCGCGGTCCAGGTCACGCCGCCGTCACTGGAGGCCAGGTTGCTCAGCACGCCGTTGGCCACGCTCAGGTCGGCCAGGGTGAAACCGCTGACAGCCTCGGAGAAGGTGATGGTCACCGGGGCGGTCTCGCCGGCCTTGAGGGCGGTGTCGCCGACCACGATGGTCGCCGTCGGCAGCACGGTGTCGATGCTGTAGTTGGCCGAGTCGGTCGTTCCCGTACCGGCGTTGCCGGTCAGGTCGGCAATGCCGGTATTGGCCAGGGTGATCACGTTGCTGGCGGCGCGGATACTCGCCGCCGGTGTGAAGAGAGCCGTCCAGGTGATGCCGCCGTCGCTGCTGCTGACCGCGCTCAGGGTGCCATGGGCGACGTTCAGGTCACTGTTGTCAAAACCGCTGACGGCTTCCGAGAACGTGACCGTGACCAAGGAAGTTTCGCCGGCACTCAACACAGGGTCGGCCATCACGATGGTCGCCGTTGGCCGCTGGCTGTCGATGGCGTAGTTGTTGGAGTCGGTGGTGCCGCTGCCGCTGTTGCCCGCCAGGTCGGCGATGCCGGTGTTGTCCAGGGTGATCACGTTGCTGGTGTCGGTGACGCCGGACGTCGGGGTGAACGTCGCGGTCCAGGTCACGCCGCCGTCTGCGCTGCTCACGGCGCTCAAGGTGCCGTTGTTGACCGTCAGATCGGCGTTGCTGAACCCGGTCACCGCCTCCGAGAAGGTGATCACCACCGCTGAGCTGCCACCCACGCCGAGGGCCGGATTCGCGACCACGATGGTGGCCGTTGGGCGCACGGTGTCGACGGCGTAGTTGTTCGAATCGGTGGTGCCGCTGCCGCTGTTGCCGGAGCCGTTTTGCACACCGCTGTTGTCCAGGGTGATCACGTTGCTGGTGTCGCTGATCGCACTGCTCGGCGTGAAAGTCGCCGTCCAGGTCACGCCGCCGTCGTTGCTGCTGACGGAGGTCAACGTGCCGTTGGCGATCGTCAGGTCGGCGTTGGTAAAACCGCTGACCGCTTCGGAGAAGGTAATGGTGACCAGCGAGGTGTCGCCGATGTTCAGGGCATTGTCGGCGACGACGATGGTTGCGCTCGGCTGCACCGTGTCGATGGTGAAGTTACCCGAGTTGGTGACACCGCTGCCGGCGTTGCCGGCCAGGTCGGTGTAGCCGGCGTTGTTCAGGCTGATCAGGTTGGTGGTGTCGCGGACGTTGCCGGTCGGTGTGAAAGTCGCCGTCCAGGTCACGCCGCCATCCGCGCTGCTGACGGTCGAGAGGGTGCCGTTGGGGACGCTCAGGTCGCTGTTGTCAAAACCGCTGACGGCTTCCGAGAAGGTGACCGTGACCAAGGAGGTTTCGCCGGCACTCAACACAGGGTCGGCCATCACGATGGTCGCCGTTGGCCGCTGGCTGTCGATCATATAAGCGTTGGACGACGTGGTGCCAGACCCGACGTTACCGACGCCATCGGTCACACCGGTGTTATCCAGGACAATGTGATTGTTGTTCTGGGTGACGCCTGCCACAGGCGTCAACGTCGCGGTATAGGTGATGTTGTCGCTGGTACTCAGGCTGCTCAGGGTGCCGTTGTCGGTGGTCAGATCGGCCAGGCTGAACCCGGTCACAGCTTCGCTGAAAGTGATGGTCACCAGCGACGAGCCGCCGATCCCCAGGTGGTCGTTGTTCACCACCACCGTCGCGGTCGGACGTTGGGTGTCGATGGCGTAGTTATTGGAATTGCTGGTGCCGACGCCGACATTACCCGACACCGCCGCCTGGACGCCGCTGTTGTCCAGGGTGATCAGGTTGGTGGCGTCGCTGATCGCGCTGCTCGGGGTGAACGTCGCGCCCCAGGTAATGCCGCCGTCGCTGCTGCTGACCGCGCTCAAGGTGCCATTGGTGATCGTCAGGTCGGCATTGCTGAAACCGGTCACGGCCTCGTTGAACGTAATCATCACTTGGGAGGAGTCACCGATTTTCAGCGTCGGGTTGGCCACCACGATGGTCGCCGAAGGCAACACCGTATCGACGGTGTAATTTGCCGAGTTGGTGGTGCCCGCGCCTGCGTTGCCGGCCAGGTCGGCAATGCCGGTGTTGGCCAGGGCGATCACGTTGCTCGCGCTGTTGGTGTTCGTCCCTGGGGTGAAGGTCGCGGTCCAGGTGATGCCGCCGTCGGCGCTGCTCAGGCTGCTCAGGCTGCCGTGGCTTGCCGTCAGGTCGGCGAGGGTGAAGCCGGTCACGGCTTCGCTGAAGGTGATCGTCACCAGCGACGTTTCGCCAGCGGTCAGCGCCGGGTCGGCGACCACGATGGTCGCGGTGGGGCGCACGGTGTCGATGACGTAGTTGTTGGAGTCGGTGGTGCCGGTGCCGGTGTTGCCGCTGGTGTCGCTATAGCCGGTATTGTCCAGGGTGATGACGTTGGCGGTATCGGTGAGGTTCGCACTCGGCGTGAAGGTCGCGGTCCAGGTGATGCCACCGTCGTTGCTGCTCACCGCACTCAGGGTGCCATTGGACACCGTCAGGTCGACATTGGAGAAACCGACCACGGCTTCCGAGAAGGTAATGGTCACCAGCGAGGTCTGGCCAATGCCCAGGGAGTTGCTCGCAACCACCAGGGTCGCGGTTGGACGCACACCGTCGATGGCCACGTTGTTCGACGTGGTAGTGCCACTGCCGGCGTTGCCCGCCACGTCTTGGACCCCGGAGTTGTCCAGGGTGATGTGGTTGCTCGCGCTGACGATACTCGCCATCGGGGTAAAGGTGGCGGTCCAGGTGGTACCACCGTCGTTGCTGCTGACTGCGCTCAGGGTGCCATTGGACACTATCAGGTCGGCGTTGGTGAACCCGGTCACGGCTTCGCTGAAGGTGATGGTCACCAGCGAGGTCTGGCCGATGCCCAGGTTGGTGTTGGCGAACACGACAGTCGCGTTCGGCCGCGCGGTATCGACCGCATAGGTGTTGGAATTGGTGGTGCCACTGCCGGCGTTGCCCGCGCCATCACTGACCGCGGTGTTGTTCAGGGTGATGACATCGCCGGTATGGGTAACCCCGGGGCTCGCAGTCAGGGTTGCGGTCCACGTGAGACCACCGTCGTTGCTGCCCAAGTTGCTCAGGATGCCGTCGGCGACCGTGAAGGCGCCGGCGGTGAGCCCGGTGACCGCCTCGCTGAAGGTGATAGTCACCAGGGACGTGTTACCGCTGATACTCAGTGCGGTATCGGACACCACAATGGTCGAGGTCGGCAGCACCGTGTCGATCGCATAGGTGTTGGACGTGGTCGTGCCGGTACCGGCGTTGGTCGCGGTATCGGTATAGAGGGTGTTGTCCAGGGTAACGACATTGCCGCTGCTGCTGTTGCTGGCGCTTGGCGTCAGGGTCGCGGTCCAGTGGATATTGTCACTGGTGGTCAGGTTGCTCAGCGTGCCGTTGGACGCCGACATGTCAGTAAGGCTGAAACCGCTCACCGCTTCGCTGAAGGTAATGTTCACCGTCGAGTTGACCGTGGTGCTCAACGTCGGCGCAACGACCGTAACGGTCGCGGTTGGGCGCACGGTATCGATGCTGAAGGTGTTGGACGAGGTGGTGCCGGTCCCCGGTGTCCCCGTCGACGTGGCGGTGACGCCGGTATTGTCGAGGACAATCTGGTTGGTGGCGCTGGTCACGCTCGCGCTCGGCGTAAAGGTCGCGGTGTAGGTGATGTTGTCGCTGGTAGTCAGGGTGCCCAGGGTACCGTTGCTGATCGTCAGATCGGCGCTGGTAAAGCCGGTCACGGCCTGGTTGAAGGTAATGGTCACCTGCGAAGTGCTGCCGATGTGCTGCGCGGTGTTGCTGACCACGATGGTCGCGACCGGGGCCGGACTGTAAGCGGTGTTCGCCGTTCCGCCGATATCGTTGAACAGACCGTTGACTGCTGTGGGTTTGCTGCCCGCCGAGGCGTTGGTGGCCAAGCCACCGTTACCACTGGCACCGGTGTTGGCCGAACCGCCCAGCGCCGCGAAGTTGGCCGCCGTGATCAATACCGTGCCTTTGTTCCAGATGGCACCGACACCCAGGCCACCGTCACCGCCATTCAGAGTAGTGCCGCTGCCGGCCGCCGAACCGCCACCGCCGCCGCCGCCGGCACCGATGTTACCGGTAATCGAGCTGGTGCCGACGATGGTCAGGGTGGCGCCGCTGGCGTTGTAGATACCGCCAGCCGCTCCGCCGCCCTTGCCACCGGCACCGTTCCAACCGGAACCACCCCCACCGCCGCCGATCGACAAGCCGCCAGAGGTCGCTGTGCCGCCAGCGGAACCGTTGGTATAACCGTAGATGCCGGTCGAGCCGGCACCACCGCTGCTCGAGCCGCCGTTGCCGCCCATGGTGCTGTAGCCCCCACC
>NZ_JBWKXO010000083.1:0-7517 GCF_059423025.1 Pseudomonas sp. GW704-F2
CGCGAGCAAGCTCGCTCCTACAGGGGGGTCTAGGTGCCCCGCTAGGCATGGGCACTGACCGGTAACTTTTGTAGGAGCGAGCTTGCTCGCGAAAAGCCCGAGACCGCTGCGGGGGGTCTGGTTTTTCGCGTTATCGTTGACGGTCTTCGCGAGCAAGCTCGCTCCTACAGTGGTAACAGTGGTAACAGGGGTACATGGGGGGATCAGCCCGCTACGCGTACCACGCCGAGGTCGATTCCCAGGTGGACCAGTTCGGCATGGGAACTGACCTGCAATTTGCTCTTGAGCAGGGTCAGGTGGTTGGACACGGTCTTGCTGCTGATATTCAACTGGTCGGCAATCACTCGGGTCGGCGTGCCTCTGGCCAGCATCAGGAAAATCTCCAGCTCACGCGGGGTCATGCCTTGCAAGCGTTGGTCGCTTGGCGTGTAGGCCAGTTGGGTGGCGAGGGACTGTTCGATATAGGCGTGGCCGTCGAGGACGCGCCGCACCGCTTCGATCAACACCTCGGGCGCCGAGCTTTTGGTCAGGTAGCCCGAGGCGCCGGCTTCCAGGGCCTGGCGCACCAGCGGCAGTTCGTCGTGCATGCTGAAGAACAGCACGCGCAGTTGCGGCAGGCGCTGGCGCAGGCGGCGCGTGGTTTCCAGGCCGCTGATGCCGGGCAGGCCGAAGTCCATGATCACCAAATGCGGCAGTGCTTCCTGGACCCGGCTCAAGGCCTCTTCGCCGCTGGCCGCTTCGCGCACTTCGATGGCCGGCAACAGCGCGCGCAACAGGCTGGCATAGCCCTGGCGCACCACCGCATGGTCGTCCACCAACAGAATATTCATGAGGCCTCCAATGGCATGTTCAACGCCAGCGCCCAACCGACGCCGGGGTGGCTGAGGATTGTCAGTTCGCCGCCCAGGCAGCGCGCGCGTTCGTACATCGAATACAGGCCGACGCCGGGACGCTGCGGCGTTTGCGCGCCGCAACCGTTATCGCGCACCCACAGGCGCAGGCGCGAACCGTGACGATGCAGGCGCACGCGCACCTGGCTGGCATCGGCATGCCGCACGATATTGGTCAGGGCTTCCTGCAGCAGGCGATAGAGGTGCGTCTTGCTCGCCCCGGACAACGCCGGCAGGTCCGCGCTGACCCGCAGCCGGCAATCGATGCCATGGCTGGCCTGCCACTGCGTCACCAGCATCGCGAACGCCTCGGCCAGCGGCAGGTGCTGCAGGGCCACCGGGTACAGGTCGTGGACCAGTGCGCGAAAGCCTTGCTGCAAGTGATCGCAGTGATCCTCCAGCTGCGCCACCGTGCGCGCGAGCAATTGCGGTTGGTCGGTGACCAGACGCAACAGGCAGGCCTGGGCGCGAATACCGGCCAGGTATTGGCCGAGGTCATCATGCAGGGTCTGGGCCAGGTGGTTGCGCTCCTGCTCTTGCACCGCCATCAGGGTTTGGGTCAGTTGGGTATTGTCGGTGTGCGCCTGCTCCAGGGCGTCGGTCATGCGGTTGAAATGCAGCGCCAGTTGCCGCGCTTCCGGCGAACCGGCGCTGCGCAGGCGCACATTGAGCCGGCCGGCGCACACCTGTTGCAAGGCGCGCAGCAGTTCGTCGAGTACGCCCATGCCACGGCGCACCGCCCAGCGGATAGTCAGCAGGCTCAGCGCCAGGGCCAGGGCGCACAGGCTCAACAGTTGTTGCAGGGAGTCCCAGACTTCATCGATCTCATCCCGCGGGTCGACGGCGATGGACACGCGGCGGCCGTCCGGCAGGTCCAGCACCTGGGCACTGCGCCGCGCCTCGGCAAACAGCAGGCGCCCGAGCCAGGCGTCCAGGCCGGACGGCAGCGGCGCCGGCAAGGTCTCGTCGGGGGCCAGCCAATGCACGCGCACATGGCGCAGGCTGGCGGTGAGATGCGGTTGCAGGCTGGCCGGGTCGCGCTCGGCGGTTGCGCTGAGGTAATGCACCACCGCTTCGGCCGATTGCAGCTCACGCTCCACATCCGTCAGGGCCTGATGCAACAACAGCGCGGTGCAGGCGCAGGTGACCAAGGCGAAGAAACCGCACACCCACAGGTTGATGCGCCACAGTGCCGACATACCTAGTGCGCCACGCTGGCGGGCACGCTCAGCGCCGGGCGTGGTGCGTGCAGCTTGTCGACGCCGATCAGGCTCACGATCAGCAGGAACGGCAAAAGCAGCGCCTTGAGGATTTGCATGATCGTTCATCTCCCGGATGGACACGGTGGGGGTAACCCATGCTAAGACCGCGTCACCTGCGCGGGGCTACTACCTTGGTACTGGCTCAGCGGTACTTTCTGCATATTTGCAGCAGACATAAGGCTTCCTATGCTGGCGCTACCTGACATGGAGTGCCTTATGCGCCAGCTCGCCCCCTACGCCGTGCTCTACCTGCTGGCGATTGCCTGCGCCGCCGGGGTGGCCACTGCCAGCCAGGCCGCCGAGGCGCCGTTGGCGGTGCAGATCGGCTACCTGGGCTATCGGCCCGACCCTGGGCCGCTGCTGTCGAACGTGATCCCCGAGCCCACCGACGCCGGGCAACGCGGTGCGGAACTGGCGATCATCGACAGCAACAGCACCGGCGCCTTTCTCAACCAACGCTACAGCCTGACCAGTGCCACGCTGGACAGCCCCGACGCCCTGCTCGCCGCCGCCCAGGCCCAGCACGACCAGGGCCTGCGCCTGTTCGTGGTCAACGCCCCCGCCGCCAGCCTGCGCCAGCTCAGCGCGGCCCTGCCCGACAGCCTGCTGTTCAACGCCGGCAGCCCCGATGACAGCCTGCGCAGCACCGACTGCCTGGGCAACGTGCTGCACACGCTGCCCAGCCGGGCCATGCTCGCCGATGCCCTGGCGCAATTTCTGGTGGTGCGCAAATGGCAGAAGGCGCTGCTGATCGTCGGCCCCACCGAGGATGACCAGGCCTACGCCGCCGCCCTGCGCCGCGCCGCCAAGCGCTTCGGCGTGCATCTGGTGGCGGAGAAAGCCTGGCGCTTCGATAACGACCAACGCCGCAGCGCCCAGGCAGACATGCCGCTGTTCACCCAGACCGCCGAATACGACGTGGTGCTGGTGGCGGACGAGCGCGGCGACTTCGGCGAGTACGTGCCCTACCAGACCTGGTACCCGCGCCCCGTCGCCGGCACCCAGGGCCTGACGCCCACCGGCTGGCACAAGACCGTCGAGACCTACGGCGCCGCGCAACTGCAAAAACGCTTCGAAGCCCTGGCCGGGCGCTGGATGAACGACCGCGACTTCGCCGCCTGGATGGCTGTGCGCAGCGTTGCCAGTGCGGTGAACAAGCTGCGCCAGGTCGACCCCATGACCATCCGCCAACTGGAGATCAGCGAGCAACTGCCGCTGGACGGCTTCAAGGGCCGCAAGCTCAGCTATCGCGCGTGGAACGGCCAACTGCGCCAACCGATTCCGATCGTGCAGCCCCGCGCCCTGGTCAGCACCTCGCCTCAGGACGGTTTCCTGCACCCCTTCAACGAAATGGACAGCCTGGGCTACGACAAACCCGAGGTGACCTGCCGCTTCCCTTGATCGCTCCCCTACTCACAATAATAAGGAATCCGCCATGCGCCGCACCCTGCTCTCATGCGCCCTGCTGCTTGCCGCCGGGCACGCCGTGGCCAGCACCGCCTGGGTCTCCAACGAGAAAGACAATACCCTCAGCCTGATCGACATGCAGACCCTGCAAGTCACCGACACGCTCAAGGTCGGCCAGCGCCCGCGGGGCCTGCTGCTGTCCCATGACAAAAAGCTGCTGTACATCTGCGCCAGCGACTCGGACCGCGTGCAGGTGATGGACGTGGCCACGCGCAAGATCATCAAGGAACTGCCCTCCGGCAAAGACCCCGAGCAGTTCGCCCTGCACCCCAATGACCGCTGGCTGTATGTGTCCAACGAAGACGATGCACTGGTCACGGTGATCGACACCGAGACCTCCAAGGTGCTCGGCCAGATCAACGTCGGCGTAGAGCCCGAAGGCATGGCCGTGAGCCCGGACGGCAAGTGGGCGGTGAACACCAGCGAAACCACGAACATGCTGCACTGGATCGACACCAGCACCCAGACCCTGGTCGACAGCACCCTGGTGGACCAGCGCCCGCGCTTCGTCGAGTTCAACCACGATGGCTCGCAGCTGTGGGCCTCGGCGGAGATCGGCGGCACCGTGACCATCCTCGATGTGGCCAGCCGCGCGGTCCTCAAAACCCTGACGTTCAAGATCAAGGGCGTCCACCCGGACAAAGTGCAACCGGTGGGGATCAAGCTCAGTTCCGACGGCAAGTACGCCTTTGTCGCCCTGGGCCCGGCCAACCATGTGGCGGTGATCGACGCCAAGACCTTCGAGATCCTCGACTACCTGCTGGTAGGCCGCCGCGTGTGGCAGATGGCATTTACCCCGGACGAAAAACAGTTGCTGGCCACCAATGGCGTCAGCGGCGATGTGTCGGTGATCGATGTGGACAGCCTCAAGGTGCTCAAGTCGGTGAAGGTCGGGCGTTATCCATGGGGCGTGGTGGTCACGCCATGAACGCCCTGGAGGTGCGCGACCTGAGCTTCGCCTATGGCGCGCGCCAGGCCTTGCACGAGGTGAGCTTCAGCCTGGCACCGGGGCGATTCGCCGCGTTGCTGGGGCCCAACGGCGCCGGCAAGTCGACCTTGATCGCCCTGCTCACGCGCTTGTACGACCTGCAAAGCGGCGACATCCGCGTCGGCGGCCACTCCCTGCGCGATGCACCGCGCGCAGCCCTCACGCAACTGGGGGTGGTGTTCCAGCAAAGCACCCTGGACCTGGACTTGAGCGTCGAACAGAACCTGCGTTATCACGCCGCGCTGCACGGTTTGTCGCGGCGCCAGACCGACGTGCGCGTCGCAACCGAGCTGGCGCGCCAGGCCCTCACCGAGCGGCGCCGCGAAAAAGTCCGCGAGCTCAACGGCGGGCACCGGCGCCGCGTGGAAATCGCCCGGGCGTTGTTGCATGAACCGCGCTTGCTGCTGCTGGATGAAGCCAGCGTCGGCCTCGACCCCGCCAGCCGCCTGGCGCTGAACCAGCACGTGCGCAACTTGTGCCTTGAGCAAGGCATCAGCGTGCTGTGGACCACCCACCTGCTCGATGAAGTGCAGCCCGACGATGCGTTGATGATCCTGCACCAGGGCCGCTTGGTGGCCAGCGGGCAGGTCGATGCGCTGATCCTCGAACAGGGTGGCGACCTCGGCAGCGTCTTTGCGCGCCTGACCCGCCCCACAACGACGGGAGCCCCGGCATGAACGCTTACTGGCAATGCTTGCGCGGCATCGTGCTGCGCGAGTGGCTGCGCTTTGTATTGCAGCGCACGCGGTTTCTCAGCGCCCTGGTGCGCCCGCTGTTGTGGCTGCTGGTGTTCGCTGCCGGGTTCCGCGCCGCGCTGGGTATCTCGGTGATCGAACCTTACGACACCTACATTCCCTATGAGGTCTACATCATCCCGGGGCTGGCTTGCATGATCCTGCTGTTCAACGGCATGCAGGGTTCGCTGTCGATGGTCTACGACCGCGAGATGGGCAGCATGCGCGTGCTGCTGACCAGCCCGCTGCCGCGCACGTTTTTGCTGTGCAGCAAGTTGCTCGCCACCGCGCTGATTTCACTGTTGCAGGTGTACGGGTTCCTGGCGATCGCCTGGGTCTACGGCGTGCAACCGCCGGCCATGGGGCTGTTGATCGCCCTGCCGGCCTTGCTGCTGGTGGCCTTGATGCTGAGCGCGCTGGGTTTGCTGCTGTCGAACGCGATCCGCCAACTGGAGAACTTTGCCGGGGTGATGAATTTCGTGATCTTCCCGCTGTTTTTCATATCGTCGGCGCTGTACCCGTTGTGGAAGATGCGCGACTCCAGCGAGTGGTTGTATTGGCTGTGCGCAATCAACCCCTTCACCCACGCCGTCGAGCTGGTGCGCTTTGCCCTGTATGAACGCTTCGCCGGCCTGGCCCTCGCGGTGTGCCTGGGCTTGACCGTACTGTTCGCGGTGTTGGCGGTGCTGACCTTCAACCCCCAGCATGCGGCGTTGCGCAAAAAAGGCTGAGGGCGCCAAAACTACTACTTTAGTACTGGTTTTCCTGTCTATCGTCGCATTCCCAAGGGCTCGGGACTCACGTGTAATGGGTGCATAACGATAAGGATCGCCCTGCCATGCTGCCTGCCCGACTGCCCTTGTTGGCGCTGCTGTGCCTGTTTGCCGCCAACGTACAGGCCGATACGCCATTGTTTTCCGCCGACGGCTATCGCATCAGCCTGTATCGCAGCCCCACGCCCGATCATGTGCAGGGCGCGACGATCATCGACACCCCTGCCCTGCAAGCCCTGCTGACCCAAACCCCAGCCCCGGTGCTGATCGATACGTATCGCCGCCAGTGGCTGCAAGGCCGCTTCATCGAAGACCAGCCCCACGCCAACCTGCCCGGCAGCCGTTGGCTGGCCAACACCGGCGACGGCGACCTTACGCCGGAGTGGCAAAGCTATTTCGTGCGCCACCTGTACACCTACAGTGGCGGCAACCTGGCACGACCATTGGTCTTCTATTGCCGCTCCGATTGCTGGCTGAGTTGGAACGCGGTAAAACGTGCCGCCAACCTGGGCTATACCTCTGTGTATTGGTATCGCGATGGCCTGGATGCCTGGGAAGCGGCGAAGCTGCCGGTGTCGGTGGCGCAACCCGAGCCATTTGAATAACCACAATAAGAAAGGTGAACGGCCATGTACAAAATCCTGATTGCCGATGATCACCCACTGTTTCGCGAAGCGATTCATAACGTCATCAGCGATGGTTTCCCCGGCAGCGAAGTGATGGAGACCGCCGACCTGGACAGCGCCCTGGCGCTGACCCAGGAACACGACGACCTCGATCTGATCCTGCTCGACCTGAACATGCCCGGCATGCACGGTCTCAATGGCCTGATCAATCTGCGCAACGAATCGCCGACCATCCCGGTGGTGATCGTGTCCGCCGAGCAAGACAAGCAAATCGTGCTGCAGGCCATCACCTATGGCGCCGTCGGTTTTATCACCAAGTCGTCGCCGCGCCAGCAAATGACCGAGGCGATCCAGCAGATTCTCAACGGCAATGTGTACCTGCCGCCGGACATCATCCGCACCCAGAAACCCGGCACCCACCGGCGCCTGAACGAAAACCCGGGCTTCGCTCCGGAATTGCTGCAGGCGTTGACCCGCAAGCAGTTGCTGGTGCTGGAGCGGATGACCAAGGGCGAGTCGAACAAGCAGATTGCCTACACCCTGGAGATCGCCGAGACCACGGTGAAGGCCCATGTGTCGGCGATTTTGCGCAAGTTGAATGTGCATAATCGGGTGCAGGCGATTTTGAGCGCGGGGGATATTGATTTTGGTTCTTATCTGCGTCGCTGATCTTTCGGAAACAACATAGAAGCCTTGTGGGATGGGGCTTGTGTGGGGTTTGTGTGGGGCTTGTGTGGGAGGGGGCTTGCCCCCGATAGCGGTGGATCAGTTATAGGT
>NZ_JBWKXO010000084.1:0-7356 GCF_059423025.1 Pseudomonas sp. GW704-F2
TGTAGTGACTGACACACTGCCATCGGGGGCAAGCCCCCTCCCACATTTCTGACCGAGTTCGGCTTGCAGGATCAGGTTGGCTATAAGGCCGCGCCCAAGAGCAAGAGCCAGAGCAGAACGAGTTCTATCTGATCCATGGAGATCAAAATGTGGGAGGGGGCTTGCCCCCGATGGCGGCTTGTCAGCCAATACATGCATGGCTGATCCACTGCTATCGGGGGCAAGCCCCCTCCCACATTTTTGACCGAGTTCGGCTCGCAGAGTCAGGTCGGCTATAAGGCCGCTTTGCTTTTGATCTGGGGCACACCGGGCCTAGTTTTGGCTACTTTTGAGAAAACGGATATCGACACGCCCCACTCTCACCATCCCTCTTTCAACATCCGCAATTCCAGATGCTGCAACAGCATGATGGTCTTCCCATCCACGATCTCACCGCTCGCCACCATCGCCAACGCCCGCTCGAACCCCAGTTCCAGTACCTCAATGTCCTCGCCTTCCTCTTCGATCCCGCCGCCCATTCCCACCCGATCCTCCGGTTGGTATTCGCCGAGGAAAAAGTGAATCCGCTCCGTCACCGATCCCGGGCTCATGAATGCCGCATAGATCTTCTCCACATGCCCCACGCGATAGCCCGTCTCTTCTTCGGCTTCCAGGCGAATGCGTTCCTCAGGGCTGGCGTTGTCCAGCAACCCGGCCGCGGCTTCGATCAGGTAACCGGGGTAGTCGTTGACGAATGTGGGCATGCGGAACTGTCGGATCAGCAGCACAGTGCGCTGGGCGCGGTTGTACAGCAGGATGGTCGCGCCGTTGCCCCGGTCGTACACTTCGCGGGTCTGGGCCTGCCAGCTGCCGTCTCGGCGGCGCAGGTCGAAGCTGTATTTTTTCAGCAGGTACCAATTCTCCGAGAGCGTTTCTTCGGCGGTGATGCGAACGGGGCTGTTGTCCATGGTCGGGCCTTTGCTCAAAGGAGCAGGAGCATGTCGCGCCAGCAACGCCAACGTCAAGCCGGTCGCATACCGCTACAATCGGGCCCCACAAAAAGTCTCTGCAAGGGCAAGGCAATGTCGCTGCATATCCCGACGCTATTGATAGTCGCCGTGTTCGTGTTCTGCCTGATGGGCCTGCTCACCGTGCATGCCTGGAGCCGTGGCCGTGAACCGACCCTGGGCTATCTCGGCATCATGCTGCTGCTCGCCACCCTGGGCACCGGGCTGATCGCGGTGCGCGGCGTGGGCCTGGACTTTGTCGCGTTGATCCTCGGCAATGTCGTGCTGTTGCTCAGCGCCGCGATGAACTGGACCGCCATGCGCGCTTTCGTGCAGCGCAAGCCGAGCCTGCCGGGGATCTTTGCCGGGTGTGGCGTGTGGCTGTTGATGTGCCTGTTGCCGCAGTTCTATGGTTCGCTGTCGGCGCGGGTCACCCTGTATTCGCTGCTGGCGGCCGGTTATGGCGTGCTGTCGGCCCTGGAGCTGTGGCGCAACCGCGCGACCCTGGAAGTCGCCTACGCTCCCGCGCTGGCGCTGATCCTTTGGCACACCGCGTTCTATGGCATACGCGCAATCACCGACGCCGGCCTGCCGCTGAAAAACGCCCAGGCCTCGGGGGGTGAAGGCGCGCCGTTTTTCTCGTTCATGCTGTTTGAATCGATGCTGTATGCCATCGGCATTGCCTACATCACCCTGGCGATGGTCAAGGAGCGTGCCGAGTTGCGCTTCAAGGCCGCCGCCTTCAGCGATGCGCTGACCGGCGCCGGCAACCGCCGCGCCTTTATGCTCAGGGGCGAAAAACTGCTGGCCGACTGCAGCCGTCGCCAGCGCAGCACGGCCCTGCTGCTGTGCGACCTGGACCACTTCAAGCGCCTGAACGACAGCTTCGGCCACCCCATGGGCGACCAGGCGCTGATCGCCTTCAGCCAGATGACGCGGGCCATGTTGCGCAGCGGTGATGTGTTTGCGCGTATCGGCGGTGAAGAGTTCGCCTGCCTGCTGGCCGACAGCGATGCGGCCGGGGCGTTTGAAGTGGCCGAGCGCATCCGCCGCGGGTTTGCCGAACTGGACCTGCTGACGCCGGGGTTCTTGAGCGTGAGCATCGGCATCGTCACCACCACGGCGGCAGGCCACGACCTCTCGCACTTACTGTCCCAGGCCGACCAGGCGCTGTACCAGGCCAAGGCCTATGGACGCAATCGCGTGCAGGTGGTGGCGCTCGCCTGAGCGGACGACGCTTGAATGCCGCAATACTTTGCAAGCAATCAGTAAACGCCTGATCTACGGGCATTCCCTGGCGGATACCGCCTTGCCGGTGCGCTGGCTGCTGTCGCAGAAATTCGATTCCATCGACAAGATTGCCGACATCCATATGCCACTGCTGGTGGTCCACGGCCTGGACGACCGCTACGTTCCCCCACGGTTCAGCGAGCAATTATTTGCCGCCGCCCAGGAACCCAAGCGCCTGTTGCTGGTGCCCGGCGCCAGCCACAACAACAGCATGAGCCTGGCCGGGCGCAGCTATCGCAAAGCGCTGGACAACCTGATGCAAGCGAAGATGCCGACACAGGTTGTCACCCACTCAACCGGGCGCGCCAACGACTCATAAAATGGGTTTTCGGCACTGGGTTCACGCGGGGCTGTCAAGCGCAAACCCAGCCTATGCTGGCCCGCGCCAGAAGTTGATCAAATATTGACCTTGGGTTGAATCGCCAACCCCTGCCGGGCCCTCGCAAAGTTATCCACAGAGATACCCACGGTTTTCGTGGACAACTCTTTTTATTTTTTTACGATTTTTTTGCTCAGCCCGCGCCTTGGGGAAAGGTGCCAGGCAGCAAAATTTCGCGATTCACATCGCGTATATCGTTATACCCGCACAGCGCCATCGACACGTCCAACTCGCGGGCGATGATCTCCAGCGCCTTGGTCACCCCCGCTTCACCCATCGCGCCCAGACCGTACAAATGCGGGCGACCGATCAGGGTGCCTTTGGCGCCCAATGCCATGGCCTTGAGCACGTCCTGGCCGGAACGGATACCGCCGTCGAGCCACACTTCAATACGCTCGCCCACCGCCTCGACGATCGCCGGCAATTGGCTGATGCTCGACGGCGCGCCATCCAACTGACGACCGCCGTGGTTACTCACCACCAACGCATCGGCGCCGGCATTCGCCGCCAGGCGCGCATCTTCCACATCGAGGATGCCCTTGATGATCAACTTGCCGCCCCAGCATTTCTTGATCCATTCCACATCGTCCCAACTCAGGCGCGGGTCGAACTGTTGGGCGGTCCATGCCGACAGCGAACTCATGTCCGCCACACCTTTGACATGCCCGACGATATTGCCGAAGCCATGACGCTTGGTGCCGAGCATGCCCATCACCCAGCGCGGCTTGGTCATCATGTTGAGGATATTCGGCAGGGTCAGTCTGGGCGGTGCCGACAGGCCGTTGATCAGGTCCTTGTGACGTTGGCCGAGGATCTGCAGGTCCAGGGTCAACACCAACGCATCGACACCGGCGGCCTTGGCGCGCTCGATCAATTGCTCGATAAAAGCGCGGTCGCGCATCACATAGAGTTGAAACCAGAATGGCTGGCCGACCTGTTCGGCGATGTCTTCCAGGGAGCAGATGCTCATGGTCGACAAGGTGTAGCGCAGGCCAAAAGCAGCAGCGGCACGGGCGGTGAGAATCTCACCATCGGCATGCTGCATCCCGGCCAGGCCGGTGGGCGCCAGGGCGACTGGCATGGCCATGTCCTGGCCGATCATGGTGGCGCGGATCGAACGTTTATCGATATTACGCGCCACCCGTTGGCGGAATTTGATCTGGGCAAAATCGCTTTCATTCGCCCGGTAAGTGCTTTCAGTCCAAGAGCCGGAATCGGCGTAGTCGTAAAACATCCTTGGAACACGTTTTTGCGCCAGCTTGCGTAAGTCTTCGATGGTTGTGATCAACGACATCTGCGTCACCTCTCCCTGAACTGAGTAGGAAGAGTAACCGCCCATCCGCCGTACAACCAGCCATTGCGTTGATTGATCAGGCCGCTGACGGTTCGTCCGTGGCAGGTGGCTCGGGGGTGAGTCCCCAGTCGCCGTGCTCGTACCAGTCATCGCCGATCATCTCGGCCGGGTGCATGGTGCGGTCGGCGCCGTTGCCACAGGCCAGATCGGTCGTGGCGCAATAGCGGTCGCAGCCCCAGCAGATGCGTTCGGGGTGCTTGGGGTGCAGCGGAAAAGGCTTGGCCATGATGAGGTTCCCTACCGGCGAACAATAGAGTCAACCTAACCTGCTCGAGGGGGCATGGCCTTGACTGCGGTCAAGATTGGGCAACATGAAATATCGCAGAAACTTGACAAGAATCATTATTATTTACGATCAACCTTCCTAGACTCGGGTTCTTTCCACCTCACCCGTCAGGAAGCCTCCATGCGTATTCCTTCTACTGTGTCCCTGGTCCTGCTGTTGTCCACCTCTGCGGCGTTCGCCAAGGAGTACCCGATCGGCGAGCCGCAGCACTGCCCAGGCCTGGAAATCGGCGCGGTGTACCTGCAACCGATCGAGATGGCACCCGCCGGCATGATGCGCGCCACGGCCGACTCCGACGTCCACCTTGAAGCCGATGTGCGCGCCACGGCGGACAATGCCCAAGGCTTCCAGGAAGGCAGTTTCGTGCCGTACCTGAACCTGTCCTTTACGTTGAAAAAGCAAGGCAGCGACACGCCGATCACCGGTGATTTCCACGCCATGGTCGCCAATGACGGGCCGCACTACGGCGACAACGTCAAGCTGCAAGGCCCAGGCAAATACACCCTGACCTTCAGCGTATTGCCGCCCAGCGGCCACCAGTCCCTGGGCCGCCATACCGACAAGGAAACCGGGGTCGCACCGTGGTTCGAACGCTGCGAAGTCCACTACGAATTCGTCTATGCCGGCATCGGCAAGAAAGGCGGCTACTGATGCGTCGCGCCTTGCTGCTGGGCAGCTTGCTGCTGAGCGGCGCGGCCCTGGCGGCGCCGTTGCCGACCTATGAACTGACCCTGCAGGACGGCCACTTCATCCCGCCGCAACTCACGGTCAAGGCCGGCGAGCGCTTCAAGATCGTGCTGCACAACCTCGGCCAAGGCCCGGCCGAATTCGAGAGCACGCCGCTGCGCGTGGAGAAAGTCTTGTCGCCCGGCGTGACCACCTTCGTCGTGATCCACCCGCTCACGCCGGGGTTGTATCCGTTCTTTGACGAGTTCAACCCACAGTTGCCCGAAGGCAGCATCCTTGCCCAATAGCCCCGGGAGCCGTTGATGAATCAATCGATGTTTATTGTCTGGCGCGAAAGCGTCGAGGCGCTGCTGGTGATCGGCATTCTGCAGGTCTGGATCAGCCGCCAGACCGCGCACTCGCGCCTGGGGCGTTTCCTGTGGGCCGGGGTGGTCCTGGGCTTGTTCTGCTCCGCCGGCCTGGCCGGCTTGATGCTGTGGGCCGGTGAGGCCATGACCGGCCCCCAGGGCGAATGGCTGCAAGCGGCGCTGACGTTATTGGCCAGCGGCCTGATGGTGCAGATGGTGTTCTGGATGCATCGTCACGCGGCCACACTCAAAAACACCCTGGTACGCGAAGCCGATGAACGCCTGGCGCGCCAGGGCGGTTGGGGCGTGTTGCTATTGACGCTGTTGGCGGTGAGCCGCGAAGGCAGTGAAACCGTGGTGTTTCTGTACGGTGCCGGCGCGCGTCTGCAGGGCCCGGCGCTGAACCTGTTCGCGATCGGCGGCGTGCTGGGCCTGGTGTTGGCGGGGCTCACGGTGCTGTTGTTGCGCAGTACGCGGCGCTTCATTTCCTGGTCGCTGTTTTTCGCCCTCAGCGAAACGCTGTTGCTGCTGCTCGGCGGGGCTTTGCTGGTGGCGGCCGTGGACCGTATCAGCGGGCAATTGCTGGCGATGGACATGCCCGAGTGGGTCTATTCGAGCTTCGGTGAAAGCCGCTGGGACAGCAGTACCCTGCTCAGCGACAGCCACGGCCTGGGCGCGATGTTGGCTGACTTTGTCGGCTACCGCGCCGCGCCGAGCCTGGTCACCGTGCTGGTGCTGCTCGGCTATTGGTTGTGGGTGGGCAACGGCCTGCGCCGTTCGCGGCACGCGGCATGAGCTGGCTGCAGCGCCTGGGCGATGGCATGCGCCGCCATGGGCGCTTGATCCGTGCCGTGCAATGGGCGGTGGTGCTGGTCTACGCCGTGCTGCTGGTGCTGCCGGCGCTGCTGCCGTTGCCGGACAGCCAGGCGCGCCTGGTGAACAACCTGACGCTGCTCGCGCAATTCATCTTCTGGGGCCTCTGGTGGCCGTTCGTGTTGCTGTCGATGGTGTTGTTCGGGCGCCTGTGGTGCGGCGTGCTCTGCCCGGAAGGTTCCCTGAGCGAATGGGCCAGCCAGCACGGGCGCGGCCTCGGTATTCCGCGCTGGCTGCGCTGGGGCGGCTGGCCGACGCTGGGCTTTTGCCTGACCACCCTCTACGGCCAATTGATCAGCGTGTATGACTACGCCCAGGCGGCACTGTTGATTCTCGGCGGCTCGACCCTCGGCGCGGTGATCGTCGGCCTGTTGTTCGTGCGCGGCAAGCGCGTGTGGTGTCGGTACCTGTGCCCGGTCAGCGGCGTCTTCGCCCTGCTCGCCCGCCTGGCGCCGGTGCATTTCGCGGTGGATGAGCAGCGCTGGAAAGCCAACGACGCACCGCGCCTGCCGCTGCCCAACTGCGCGCCGCTGCTGGATATCCGCCGCCTGCAAGGGGCCAGCGAGTGCCATGCCTGTGGCCGCTGCAGCGGGCAACGCGGCGCGGTGCAACTGATCGCCCGCTCGTGCAATCAGGAGATCCTGCAGGCGCCCCATCAGCAAGGCTCGGCGTGGGACGCGCGGCTGTTGCTGTTTGGTGTGATCGGCCTGGCGATGGGGGCGTTTCAATGGACCGTCAGTCCGTGGTTTATCGCGCTCAAACAAACCCTGGCGACGTGGCTGGTCGGCCATGACTGGCTGTGGCCGCTGCAAGACAACGCGCCGTGGTGGTTGCTCACTCATTATCCGCAGCTCAATGACAGCTTCAGTTGGTTGGATGGCTTGTGCATTGTGTTGTATCTGGGGGGGAGTTCGTTGGTATTGGGGGGCGGCTGCTGGCTGCTGCTGCGGTTGGCCGCGTGGGTGGCGGGTGATCGCGCACTGTTTCGGCCCTTGGCGCTGACACTGACGCCCCTCGGTGGTGCGGGTTTGTTCCTGGGGTTGTCGGCGACCACGGTGAAGTTGTTGCGGTATGAGGGCTTGGGGTTGGCTTGGGTGCAATCGGCGCGGGCCGTGTTGTTGATGGCGGCGGTTGGGTGGTGCTTGTGGTTGGGG
>NZ_JBWKXO010000085.1:0-7348 GCF_059423025.1 Pseudomonas sp. GW704-F2
CCCCTACAAACCACCCCCTTCTCCCGCCGCTTCTCCGTCGCCCCCATGATGGATTGGGCATAGCCTTCCCTCGACACCCTAGCCCGTCTGGCTAAACCACTGAAAATTCTTTGCCTTGTAGCAAATTCTAAGCAAGCTCCATTGCTGCCTGGCACAGACACTGCCGGTACTATGCTTCTACTTTCATGCGAAATGCCGCCGAAAGCGCATATGCCCTGATAGGGAAAAAATCAGGCGGTGAACACCATTCCTAATGCGTCAACATCTCTTTTTCATTAGAATCAGCTCCTTGTTTTTTTTCAGTGAGAACAGGGGGATCTATCACGTAAGCCGTGCGATTCTCTCAGAACACATCCAAAAATGGCCGTTTGAGCCTATCCGGAGGTAAAAATACCCAGGCTCGCGACGCAACCACTTAGTCTTCCTCTTCGGGTTTAGATAAAGCTGGCAGCTTCACTACGTCCCTCGCTTTAACGGGGGCGCATTTTTTCGCTCAGAACGGCTCGGAATGTTGTTTTAGCTGGAGCTTCAAGTAATCCATTTTAAGGATAAAAAGATGGCCTTCTTCCCCTGTTTTTTGTCTGCCGTGTTTGTGGTAAGAAACCAGTCAGCGAGCATCGAAAAAATCTTGTCTGATGCGGCGGCCGTCATTGCGACCATCGTCAGCGATTATGAATTGATCGTGGTGGATAACGCCTCGGATGACGACAGCATATTAGTATTGAAGCGTCTAACCGCTGAAAACGGACTGGCCAATTTACAGGTGTATGCCCTGACCAAAGAGGTGGATGCGGATACCGCGTCGTGGGTTGGACTGGAGAATGCGCTTGGTGATTTCGTTGTCGTTGTCGATCCGTTGGCCGATGACATTAGCTTTGTCCCTGAGATGCTCGATCAAGCGGTTCGCGGTGCTGATGTGGTGTTCGCTAATAATGCGCAAAAGCCCGCGCAGAGCCTTGCTTACCGTGGGGCTAATATCGTTTTTCATAGTCTCTATAATCGCTTCAATGGCGTCCATCTGGCCAAAGAAGCGCCGCAATACCGCATTCTAAGCAAGCGGGTGATCAATTTCATCCTACAGCACCCACAGCCGGCTATGACCTATAGGCACCTTCCTGCAACGGGTGGATTCGCGCGTGCTTACCTGAACTACAGCTCCGCGCCGCAGGCATCTCGGCCCAAGCGGTTGGGGGAGAGTATTGACCGTGGCATGCGTTTGCTGGTCTCGACAACCCGCGCGCCGATGCGTTTGGTAACCTCGCTCTCCCTGTTTGGCGCCGTTGCCAATCTGGTGTACTGCGTTTATGTAATAACTGTTGGTATTTTAAAAACCGATGTTGCGCCGGGCTGGATTAGCTTTTCGCTGCAACAATCCGGCATGTTCTTTCTGATCTCGCTCGTTCTGCTGGTATTAGGCGAATACATTCTGAACATGGCCAGCTTGTCGAATGAGGGACCGCTTTATCATGTAGGTCAAGAGTTCACCAGTGCTCGCATGACCCGGCTTGAAAAACTGAACGTCGTAGAAGTAGTCTCAGATTCAACCGAGACGAAAAACCCGACCATTGAAAGTGTTATCCGATGTTAGGACTCGACCCAACCAAGCCCAGCCAGGATGCCGTGATAATTGGTGGGGGGTTCTACGGTGCGGCTATCGCTGTGTATCTGGCCAAGCAACGCGGCCTTAAACGCATCCTGCTGATTGAGCGAGAGCCAGCGCTGCTGATGCGTGCCTCTTACAACAATCAGGCGCGTGTGCATAACGGCTATCACTACCCACGCAGTTTCACGACAGCTTATCGAAGTCGGGTAAACCTACCAAAATTTGTACGGGACTGGCCGCTCGCTGTGAAGCAAGACTTCACCAAGCTCTACGCTATTGCCCGGCGAAATTCGAAAGTCACGGCCAAACAGTTCGAACGCTTTTGTCGGGACATTGGGGCGGATATGCAGCCAGCAGATCCCGTATTGCGGGCCTTATTTGAACCCCGCCTGATCGAAGAAGTGTACCTGGTCGAGGAATATGCGTTCGACACGGCACAGCTCGCGAGCTGGGCAGAGCGCGAGCTGAAAGAAAACGGGGTGCAGATCCAATACCAATCAAGGGTAACCGCGATTTTGAAAGGAGCACAGGTGCCGTTGCAGGTTGTGGCCGAGACGAAGCAGGGAAGCCAGGAAGTAATCACCTGTCGCTATGTATTCAACTGCACCTATAGCGGCCTTAATCAATTTAAGGGCGATTTCCCCGGTGTTAGTACCGGCCTCAAGCAAGAAATTACGGAAATGGCCCTGATGCAGATGCCCGCATCACTCAATGGTTTAGGTATCACAGTGATGGATGGCCCATTCTTCTCGATGATGCCCTTCCCGGCGCGAGGACTGCATACCTTGTCCCATGTTCGCTATACGCCGCATCTGCACTGGAACGATCAACAAGGGATCGACCCCTACGAAAAGCTGCGCCATTACGAACGAGCCACTCGTACAGATCGGATGGTACGCGATGTTGGACGCTATATCCCTGAGGTATTGAAAGCCAAACACATCGACTCGTTATTCGAAATTAAAACCGTTCTGGTGAAGAACGAGGGCGATGACGGAAGGCCGATCCTTTTTGAGAAGCATGCAGAGCTGCCTGGCTGTTATTCAGTGCTTGGCGGTAAAATTGACAATATTTATGACGTTCTCGAGACGCTTGAAGCTGAAACCATTATCGGCATCGATGATCAAGAAAATTCTAAACTTGGAGATGTGAATGTTTAATTCGCTTATTGGTTATTCGGGCTACGTGGGTGGCACCCTTCTTAAACAGGAGAATTTCACATCGCTTTATCGCTCAACCAATATTGGCGATATCGACAATCAATCATTTGATACGGTAGTGTGCGCCGGCGCGCCGGCGCAGAAGTGGATAGCCAACCGGGAGCCAGAAGCGGATCGACAAAAAATTGAGGAGTTGATCGCACACCTCAAAACCATCCAGTGCAAAACCTTTATTTTGATCAGTACGGTGGATGTCTTTAAGAATCCCATAGGCGTTGACGAGGATACCCCTGTCAATGGGTCGGGCCTGCATGCCTATGGTCTGCATCGTCGATTGCTGGAGACATTCGTCGAAGAGCATTTCCCGAACCACCTGATAGTTCGTCTCCCTGGGCTGGTTGGCCCTGGCCTGCGCAAGAACGTCATCTTCGATTTTCTGAATGACAACAACCTTCAGGCAATTGATAGCCGGGGCGTGTTCCAGTTCTACCCGATGGTTAACCTTTGGTACGACATTCAAACAGCACTCAATGCCGGCTTGAAACTGGTTCACCTCACCGCAGAGCCCGTTAGTGTGGAGAACATTTCCCAACAGGGTTTCGGTAAATCCTTCACCCATACCTTGGTCAGCTCCCCTGCGACCTATGACCTGAAAACCAAGCACGCCCAAGTATTTGGTGCGACGGGCGGCTATCAATACAGCGCCCGCGAAACGATCCTGGCGGTTAGGGCCTACGCGCAGTCCGAGCCGAACACGATTAAAGTCGACGCGGAGCTAAGCGCATGAGGTTGGCGATTTCCAATATTGCGTGGGACACCGCCGAAGATGAAGCGGTCGCTACGCTGCTTCAGCGGTTTGCGGTTGACGCTATAGATATCGCGCCAGGTAAGTATTTTCCAGAGCCCACCAAAGCCACAAATGAAGATATTGCTCGAGTCAAAGACTGGTGGGCTGAGCGTGGGATTGAAATCACAGGCATGCAGGCGCTGTTGTTTGGTACCACGGGGCTGAATGTTTTTGGCTCTACTGAGAGCCAGGCGGCCCTGCTAACGCATTTAGCTGCGGTGTGCCGCATTGGTGCTGGCCTAGGTGCGCTTCGGATAGTTTTTGGATCACCCAAGAACCGTGATCGCAGCGAGTTGAATGATCAAGAGGCCTTGGACATGGCGACCCTCTTTTTCCGGCAGTTAGGGGATATCGCTCAGGCTTCTGGAGTGACTATCTGTCTTGAGCCAAATCCAACCTGCTACGGCGCTAATTTTATGACCACCAGTGCCGAGACGGCTCAGGTGGTGAAATGCGTTGGGCATCCAGCCATTCAAATGCAGCTAGATACCGGCGCACTCACTATTAACCACGAAAGCTCTCTGGAGGTCTTACACGACTGTGCCGCGCTGATTGGGCATATACATGCCAGCGAGCCCGACCTGGTGCCTTTGGGTGATGGAGGTACCGATCATAGACTAATGGCTGCCGCACTGTCGCAGCACCTGCCCTCTCATGTTGTCTCCATCGAGATGGTGGCAACCAAGGATGAGCCGCATGTGACATCGATTGAACGAGCCCTTCGAGTGGCGACGCAGCATTACCGCCGCGCGGATTTTGAGGTGAGCGAATGAGTATGAAGTGGCTGATCCTAATTCTAGGCATTCTCTCGAATGCTTCCGCCAGTGTTTTGGTGAAGATGGCCATGATGCCACCTCGTAAGTTTCCCTCTCTCAACGATCCTTTGGCCGCGTTGGCTAATTGGCCATTTTGGCTGGGGCTTGGGCTATACGGCGCGGCCTTTCTGCTCTATGCCGCTGCCTTGGCGCGTCTACCGCTTAATGTGGCACACCCGGTTCTGACCGCTGGAGCGATAGCAACCGTCGCTCTGTTTTCAGTCGTTTTTTTTCGTGAAACCTTCCACTGGACTACAGGGGCAGGGATCGTACTGGTAATAGCAGGCGTAGGGCTGATTACAGCTCGCGTGACTTGATGGTAAACATAATGACCTCTCCCGATATCTCTCCCTCTACCCGCGAAACGTGGCAAGTACCCTCCTTTGACACTCGACTCTGGCTTGGCCGTCAGCACTCTTGGTGTGTGGTGATTCCTGTCATCAATGAGGGTGAGCGAATCAAGAGCCTGCTGGCCAGAATGGCTGCGCTCAAAATCGAAAATCTTGCCGACATCATCATTGTCGATGGTGGCACCACGGACGGCTCACTGGAGTTGCAAGCGTTACAGCTGGTTGGCGTGCGAGGGTTGCTAGTCAAGACGGCCCCCGGAAAACTCAGCGCCCAGCTTCGTTGTGCTTATGCCTTTGCACTTGATCAGGGCTATGAGGGCATTGTTACCATTGATGGTAACGACAAGGATGATCCTGAGGCTATAGCTCGTTTTATTGACGCGCTGAAACAGGGCGTTGATTTTGTGCAAGCCTCACGCTTCGTGGCGGGAGGCGTGGCCGAGAACACCCCTAAATCGCGAGACTTCGCGATTCGCTTTATTCATGCTCCGATGCTGAGCCTTTTCTCCGGTTTTAAGTGGACTGATACCACTCAAGGCTTTCGGGCTTACAGCCGGAAAATGTTGCTAGACCCGAAAGTGGCACTGTTTCGCGATGTATTCATGACTTATGAATTACTGGCCTATCTATCCTATCGCGCACCGAAGCTGGGCTATCACTGCGTGGAATTGCCGACAGTCAGACGTTACCCCAAAGGTGAAGTGCCGACCAAAATAAGTAGCGTAAAGGGTAATCTTTCGGTGCTTGCAGTTTTGTTCTGTGCATGCTTCGGCTTGTATGACGAAAAACGGGTTTAAAATGATCACTAACAAATTATTGCTCAAGAATTTAAAACATTGTTTGAACTGGAAATATTTTGATTTTTTTGTTGTTATTATCTTTTCTGTCTTTGTTGTTCTGGCTATACGCTATCAGATTAAACTGCTTGATTATTTAGTTTTTGGTGATGAAGCAGAAACGATAGTTGCAGCAAAAATGATGGTTTCTGGTCAAAAACTTTACTCAGAGATATTTAACCACCATGGGCCTTTGACTTTTCTTCCTGGTATGTTACTAGAGCTGTTCGGAGATTTTGGAGTTTCTGCTCATAGGGTACCTATAGCAATATTTCAGATATTGGCTGTAGCTTCTATTTATTTCTCCCCCTTACTAAATGATGCATTTACAAGAAAGGCATATGCAATCACAATAAGTTCTGTGATATTGCTTTTTTTTCCCGAGCTGTTCGGGAGTATGTATATGTATCAGGTTATGGCTGGCCTAATTATCATCGTAGTACTAGCCCAGTACACGCTACCAACAATTTGCTCCCCAGAAAAAGTATCAACCCGAAATGTTTTTCTGGGAAATACTTTGATCGCCTGCCTTCCTTTTCTAGCAATAACATATGCGCCAATAGCTTTCTTATTATTTGCAAGCTCTCTAAGAAAAAAATATTTAGCCAAATCATCTATCTATCTTGCAGGAGCAATATTAGCAAATATAGCTTTTCTAGCTTGCATAGGATCGATAGCAGGTTTTTTTGCATTTCATATTTATTTGAATTCGGAAATCCTGCCTCTATATAACAGCGGACAAACCGGAGTCAACTTAATAAAAAACGCATTTAACGCCAGCACAGAAAGTTTAGCTAACTTTTCATTTTTCATATTAATAGTTGCTGTAATCTCTCGGCTTTCCAGCGCTGAGAATGGTTTTCCCTGGAGATCGCTTCTTCTAGCCGCCGGTTTTGCAAGCCTTTTAATTAGAGGACTCGGATTTCATGCACTCCCTTACTACTACTCTCTCATGGCTATCCCGCTTGTGTTTTTTTCTGGAAGGTCAAATATTCCCAGACAGTCTCAACTAGCAACTACATTACTCATCATCGTCTGCGTTATTAAGTTGTCTTTATTGATTCCTGGCGACAAGGAAAAACTGGAGTCCAGCAAGATCCCACTATCTACGGAGTTTTCTCGACTCGTGCAGGAGCTCACAGATAAAAATGATCGAATCATCGCCTACTCTTTTAACAATCAAGAATATATCGCTTCACACAGACTACCTGCCTCGGGCAATTTTTTCTATCTTCCTTGGCAAGAAAAATACAATGAAAGCCCAAAGTTCGGTATAAAAATTGATGCATGCAAGGAAATATCCGAATATCAACCCAAGATAATGCTTATTGATAAATGGAAGGCTTTTGACACTTTCTCATGGGAGTCTTATGGCGGCTGCATTCAAAAATTATTAGATAAGGATTACACGCAATATCCAGGTCGCCCTTACTACTTAAGGAAGGATGTCGCAGAGGCATTTTTTAAGCGTTCTGAAATCATCGCAACAAAGATGCAACCAAGCGCCCAACTTAATTTTTCGGCACCAATAAAACTATACACAGCCATTAAAAATAATAAAACAGAAACTAAACCCAAACGAATTGGAGTCATGTTTGCAACATATACTAAAAAAAATCCTGGGGAAGCCGAATTACGTTTAAAACGACTTGATGGTCCTGATTTAATTCGACGCTTCCCGCTTCCCGATCTTGCTGACAACCAGTACCATTACTTTGATATTGATTCGATCTACAC
>NZ_JBWKXO010000086.1:0-6481 GCF_059423025.1 Pseudomonas sp. GW704-F2
AGTCCGCAAAAACAAATGCCCCGACAAGTCGGGGCATTTGTTTTTAGCCGGTGCAGGGTGCGTTTTCACACAGCCTGCATGTGGTCGCCTTTTTTGTGCGCGGGTATTAGCGCATTTTCAGGATCTTCAGCCCCAGATGCTGGCCGTCGCCCTCGTTCCTCGCCCATACCACCTGGGTGTCCGCTTCCAGGCCCGCGAGGGCCGCGTGCTCCGACTCGATACGCACGGTCAGCAGATCGCCCACCGTGAACTGGCGAGGTGCCTGCACCTGCATGCCGGAGCTGGAGAGGTCCACGCAAACCCCGTCAATTTCTTGCCCTGCATGGATCAAAGAGACATTGGCATCCACTCGCATGCGGATGAAATCGCGCTTTTCAGCGTAGTCGCGCTCGTGTTCGCTCACAGCTTCCATCCTTACTTTGTGTTGTGGTGATGGCTGTTCTTATAACTCCCGGTGATTTGCGATGTAAAGACGTTCGGCGACCATCGGCATGAGCTTGAAACCCCTGTCGGATGGGAGTACCGTCTGCGCCTTAGAAGGGCACCTCTGCTTTACCTTTGTGCGTGGGCAAAAAGCCTATGCTTTGTAGGACAGAGAGGCTAGAAAGCGAATCCAGTAGCGTGAGCCCGGCCATTGCCGAGCCGCCTACGCCAACCTAATTCTGGCGCCGTTTGCCCACATGCCAAAAACCAGTGCCACGCTGCTGATAATCGATGACGACGAAGTAGTGCGCGCAAGCCTTGCGGCCTATTTGGAAGACAGTGGCTTCAGCGTCCTGCAGGCCAGCAATGGCCAACAGGGTCTCCAGGTATTCGAGCGCGACAAGCCCGACCTCGTGATCTGCGATCTGCGCATGCCCCAGATGGGCGGCCTCGAACTGATTCGCCAGGTGACCGAGCTTGCTCCGCAGACGCCGGTGATTGTCGTGTCAGGTGCCGGGGTGATGAACGATGCCGTCGAGGCCCTGCGCCTGGGCGCCGCCGACTACCTGATCAAGCCCCTGGAAGACCTGGCGGTGCTGGAGCACTCGGTGCGCCGTGCCCTGGACCGCGCACGCCTGCTGGTGGAAAACCAGCGCTACCGCGAAAAGCTCGAAACCGCCAACCGCGAACTCGAAGCCAGCCTGAACCTGCTCCAGGAAGACCAGAACGCCGGTCGCCAGGTGCAGATGAACATGCTGCCGGTCAGCCCGTGGACCATCGATGAGTTCAAATTTGCGCACCAGATCATCCCGTCGCTGTACCTGTCGGGTGATTTTGTCGACTATTTCCGCGTAGATGAGCGGCGGGTGGCGTTTTATCTGGCCGACGTGTCCGGCCACGGCGCGTCCTCGGCATTTGTCACCGTGTTGTTGAAGTTCATGACCACACGGCTGCTGTTCGAATCCAAGCGCAATGGCACCTTGCCGGAGTTCACCCCCTCCGAGGTGCTGGGCCACATCAACCGAGGCCTGATCAGCTGCAAGCTGGGCAAGCACGTGACGATGGTGGGCGGCGTGATTGATGAAGAAACCGGTCTTTTGACCTACAGCATCGGCGGTCACCTGCCGATGCCGGTTTTATACACTCCTGACAGTGTGCGCTACCTGGAAGGGCGTGGTCTGCCCGTCGGCTTGTTCAATGAAGCCACCTACGAAGACCACATCCTGGAGCTGCCGCCGACCTTCAGCCTGACGCTGATGTCCGATGGCATCCTCGACCTTCTTCCAGAGCCTACACTCAAAGAGAAAGAAGCCGCCTTGCCCCAACGGGTCAAGTCGGCGGGCGGCAGCCTGGATGGCCTGCGGCAGGTTTTTGGATTGGCCACGCTAGGGGAGATGCCGGATGATATCGCCCTATTGGTGTTGAGCAGGAATCTTTGATGAGTACCGGAAGAATCCAATTCGCCGAGCAAGACGGGACGTTTGTCCTGAAGTTTGTCGGTGAAGTGCGCCTGACCTTGTGTTCGGCGCTGGATGCAACGATTGAGCGGATCTTCACAGCGCTGAATTTCTCGGCGATCGTGATCGATCTGACCGAAACCCGCAGCATCGATAGCACCACGCTTGGGCTGTTGGCCAAGTTGTCCATTCTGTCTCGGCAGAAGGTCGGCCTGTTGCCCACTGTCGTCACCACCCACGAAGACATCACCCGTCTGCTGCAGTCCATGGGCTTCGATCAAGTGTTCAACATCGTTGACCGCCCGATCCCCTGCCCGGAATGTCTGACCGACCTGCCGTCCCAGGACCAATCCGAGGAAATCGTGCGGATCAAGGTGCTGGAAGCGCACAAAATCCTGATGGGCTTGAACGAGTCCAACCGCGAAGCCTTCCACGACCTCGTCAACGCCCTCGAACGCCACTGATACTCCCCGGGTGTGGGAGGGGGCTTGCTCCCGATTGCCCCAGACCTGTCAGTACATGCCTAACGGATTGACGCAAAAAAAGGGCGGAACCCTCACAGGTCCCGCCCTTTTTGCTGCCGCCGCTGTTACAGCTTGGCAGCCAGCAACGCCTCCAGCTTCTCCTGGTCGCGGGCAAACTGACGAATCCCCTCGGCCAGCTTCTCGGTCGCCATCGCATCCTCGTTGGACTCCCAACGGAACTGCGCTTCAGTCAGATGCACCCGCGCTTCACCGGCATGGCCTGGCGACAACTTGCGCTCCAGCTTGCCGGTATCGGCCGCCAGTTTCTCCAGCAGGTCCGGGCTGATGGTCAGGCGATCACAACCGGCCAGCTCTTCGATCTGGCTCAGGTTGCGGAAACTCGCACCCATTACCACGGTCTTGTAGCCATTGGCCTTGTAGTAGTTGTAGATGCGCGTCACCGACTGCACGCCCGGATCGTCGGCGCCGGTGTAGTCGTTGCCGTTGGCTTTCTTGTACCAGTCGTAGATACGGCCCACGAACGGCGAAATCAGGAACACGCCCGCTTCGGCACAGGCCACGGCCTGGGCGAAGGAGAACAGCAGCGTCAGGTTGGTCTGGATGCCTTCTTTTTCCAGCTTCTCCGCCGCGCGGATACCTTCCCAGGTGGACGCGATCTTGATCAGCACGCGATCACGGCCAACCCCGGCTTTTTCGTACAGGTCGATCAGACGGTGCGCGCGCTTGAGTACGGCGTCAGTGTCGAACGACAAGCGTGCATCCACTTCGGTGGAGATACGGCCGGGCACCACTTTCAGGATCTCTTGACCCACCGCTACCGCAAAACGGTCGCTGGCCAGGCCGACATCACCGTTGCAGTCCTTCACGCACTCATCCAGCAACTTGGCATAGCCCGGGATCGACGCGGCCTTGAGCAGCAGGGAAGGGTTGGTGGTGGCATCTTGCGGCTTGAGATTGGCGAGGGCCGCAAAATCGCCGGTATCGGCGACGACGGTGGTGAACTGTTTGAGTTGTTCCAGCTTGGAAGTCATGAGCGTGCTCTGTCCTATGGGTCTGATGACATTACCCGAGCGCTGGCAGGCGCTCAAGGGCGCAAATGCGTTCGATCGTTTGCGAGGGCAACAACCTGAAAACAGCCGTTTGAATGACTGGCCTTGCTGGTAAATAGGAGGGCAAAATCGCCCGCAGGTTCAACCCGACAGCTCGATGAACACTGCGATCAACCTGTGGGCGCCGGTTTCAGCGGCCCTCCAACAACCCCGCCGCCTGATCCAGCAACGCCAGCGGGTCACTCGCTTTATGAATATCCACCGACAACAACTGCCGGAACTTGCGCGCCCCAGGGAAACCGGTGCCCAACCCCAGCACATGCCGCGTAATGTGATGCATCGAGCCACCGCTTGCCAAATGCTCCGCGATATAAGGCCGCAACTGCGCCAACGCCTCTGCCCGACTGATCACCGGCCGCGTGCTGCCAAACAACTGCTGATCCACCTCTGCCAGTAAATACGGATTGTGATAAGCCTCCCGGCCCAGCATCACCCCGTCAAACGTCTGCAAATGCTCATGGCACTGCTCCAGCGTCTTGATCCCGCCGTTGAGAATAATCTCCAACTCGGCAAAATCGCGCTTCAACTGCGCCGCCACGTCATAACGCAACGGCGGAATGTCGCGATTCTCCTTCGGCGACAACCCCTCCAGAATCGCAATCCGCGCATGCACGGTAAAACTGGTACACCCCGCGTCCTTCACCTGCCCGACGAAATCGCACAATTGCGCATAACTGTCCCGCCCATTGATCCCGATACGGTGCTTCACCGTCACCGGAATCGACACCGCATCGCGCATCGCCTTCACGCAATCGGCCACCAACGCCGGATGGCCCATCAGACACGCGCCGATCATATTGTTCTGCACCCGATCGCTGGGGCAGCCGACGTTCAGGTTCACTTCATCGTAACCGGCAGCCTCGGCCATACGGGCACAGGCGGCCAGATCGGCGGGAACACTGCCGCCCAGTTGGAGGGCGAGCGGGTGCTCGGCGTCGTTGTGGCGCAGGAAGCGCTCGTGATCGCCGTGGAGGATCGCGCCGGTGGTGACCATCTCGGTGTAGAGCAGGGCGTGTTTGGAGAGCAGGCGTAGGAAGAACCGGCAGTGGCGGTCGGTCCAGTCCATCATCGGCGCCACACTGAACCGGCGTGACGGCTCTGAGCGGGAAGGGCTAGCTTTTACTGGAGATTCTGCTTTTTCGGAATTCATTAGTACTGATCTTTTATACAGTAGTTTTTACCCGTTTTCCCTTGTTTTCTAGAGTCGGTTGCTACATTGTAGCGATCGAATTCGGCAATGTAACAACTGGAAATGGGCACGATCACAGCACGTAAGCGCAAGGACAACTCGACAGCCTACACGGCGCAGATACGGATCAATCGGGATGGCAAGACAGTTTATCAGGAAAGCCAAACCTTCGACCGTAAGCAGGTTGCCCAGGCCTGGATCAAGCGACGGGAGACCGAGCTGGCCCAGCCAGGTGCTATTGAGCGGGCGAATCGGAAAGGAGTGACGGTCAAGAAGATGATCGAGCAGTATCTGGATGAGTACGAGAAGATCCGCCCGCTTGGCAAGACCAAGAGTGCGACGTTGAGCGCGATCAAGGAAACTTGGCTAGGTGAGTTGGATGATGCAGCGCTGAGCAGCCAGAAGCTGGTGGAGTACGCGCAGTGGCGGATGAGCGAGGAAGGCGGCGGTGTGCAGGCGCAGACGGTTGGTAATGATCTGTCGCACCTGGGGGCTGTGTTGTCTGTGGCACGACCAGCATGGGGCTATGAGGTCGATCCGCATGCGATGCCTGACGCTCGCAAGGTCTTGCGCAAGCTTGGCATGGTCAGCAAGAGCAAGGAGCGTAATCGCCGGCCAACGCTCGAGGAGCTGGATAAGCTCATGGGGCATTTTTTTGAGATGCAGAAGCGCCGGCCGGACTCTATTCATATGCCGAAAATGATTGCCTTTGCGCTTTTCTCGACGCGTCGGCAGGAGGAGATCACTCGGATTCGATGGGAGGATCTCGACTGCGCTCGGCAGGCTGTCTTGGTGCGGGATATGAAGAACCCTGGGCAAAAGATCGGTAACGATGTGTGGTGTCATCTGCCGGATGAGGCCTGGGCGATCCTTTGCACCATGCCGAAGGTTGAGCGAGAGATCTTTCCCTATAACGCTAAGTCGGTGTCTGCGTCCTTCACACGCGCATGTCCGATGCTGGGGATAGAAGACCTGCACTTTCATGATTTGCGCCATGAGGGGGTAAGTCGGCTGTTTGAGATGGATTGGGATATACCGAGGGTGTCGAGCGTCTCTGGTCATCGCGATTGGAATTCTCTCCGTCGTTATACTCATCTACGTGGCCGTGGCGATGTGTATAAAAGCTGGAGATGGTTGGAAAAAGTGTTGCTTGTTGCGTGAAAAACTTAGGGAAATACGTGATGGTTGATTTTGATTTCAAGAGGCTGACTGCCTATCTTAAGCGTAACTTGGTCGGGATGTTGGTGGTTGCTACTATCTATGCAGGTGTTGGTTTAAAGCTTTGGGACGTACAAAAAGATCAAGAGATCGAGTCAAAGCGATTAGCTCAAGAGCGTGTAGTGCTGAATGACCTGAAGGTGGAGTTTGAAAAAGAAAAGGCGAGCTCTTCAGTTGAACAAGCGAAGCGCGATTTGGAACTACAAAAGCGCGAGTTTCTCATCGCACGCACTGACGAAGAAATTGCCAAGCAACAGATAGAGCTAGGCACTAGAGAGCAGTCATTGTTGGACTCGACACAGAGACTTCAGGCGGGCCAACGATTACTTAGTCAAGAGCAGGTAGCTGCTTCAGTTGAGGAAAAAATTCAGACGTTAATGAATGAATTCTCCGAGTTAGGGGTAAGTTTGGATGATAACTATTTCTGTCTGACGGGTGAGTATCTAAAAAGATATTACTCTGCAAAAGCAAAGTTTTCCCAGATATACACTCTGGCTAAAGCTAATCTGATGCTCGGTAAATATGGCGATTTCATAGAACAGAATAAGCCGCAGCGTCGTTGGTATTATTGTTCAAGATGAGCTAAGGGGGGCATTGGTC
>NZ_JBWKXO010000087.1:0-5102 GCF_059423025.1 Pseudomonas sp. GW704-F2
GGCGTACGGTTACCGGGACAGCGAATTCTTTTTCATGAAGATCAAGAGCGTCTTTCCCGGCAATCCGTGAAGAACCATTTTTTTCGCGCGGGAATTGCTTAGCCGCGGTATTCGCACAGGTAAGCGGTGTCCACGGCGACCTTCAGTTGGAACTTGCTGTTGGCCGGAACGTGGAACAGGCTGCCGGCGGCGAAGGTTTCCCAGGTGCTGCTGTCGGGCAGCTTGACGGTCAGGGCGCCGGATACCACGTGCATGATCTCACGCTGGGCAGTGCCGAATTCGTATTCACCCGGGGCCATGACGCCGATGGTCGCCGGACCTTCTGCGGTGCCGAAAGCGATCGACTTGACGGTGCCGTCGAAGTACTCGTTGACTTTAAACATGGGCGAATCCTCGGAAAAAGGGTCTGGAAAGGTCGGCCAGTATGCCCAAGGGCAAGGGAGCTGCCTAGACCGGCAAAATCAGCGGTAACAGGCGTGCGGTGTTGCGCGCATCTTCCAGCGCCCGGTGTTGCTGGCCATTGAACTGCATCCCCGCCAATTGCAGGGCGCTATTGAGCCCCGTTGGCTTGTCCAGGCGCCGGGCCTTGGCGAAGCGTTGCTTGAGGTTGATATGGGGCGTTTGGGCCAGCGCGCTGCTCAGGCCATGGCGCTGCCACTCCAGCTCGAGCTGCTGGCGATCGTAGTCGCCCCAGCTGGCCCAACCTTCCAGGTGTGCCTGATGCTGGCCCAGCCAGCGCTCGAACAGCGCCCACACATCGCCGAAAGGCGCGGCGCTGTCCATGTTCGCCTGGCTGATATGGGTCAGCTTGCGGCAGAAGGGCGTCAGCAATGGACGCCGCTGCGGTCGCACAAAACGCTGGAAATGATCCAACTCGCGGCCCTGGCGGTTGACCAGGCTTGCGCCGATCTCGATGACTTCCATCTCCGTCACGGGCCAGCCGCCGTCATCCGTTGTGGCTTCAAGGTCAATAATCAGCCAATGAGGCATCGTGCAGATTCCCGTACTCTTCCCGTCCTGATGGGGATAGAGCGTAGCCCGGCCGCGTAGTTCCGCCCAGGCTTTATTCGATCTCCAGCAACACCTGGCGATTGCGCACCTGATCGCCGGCCATGACCTGCACGGCCTTGACCACACCGTCGATGCCGGCCTTCAGCGGATGCTCCATTTTCATCGCTTCGAGCACCAGCAGCAGTTACCCCTGGGTGACGCGTTCACCGGCGCGCACGCGCACATCGACGATGGCGCCGTCCATCGGCGCCTCGACCCTGCCGCCGCCGGTTGGGGGCTGGCGGTTGGCAACGTGGTGGTTGCGGTTGGTCACGCTCACGCCCGGTAGCCACAGCTGGGCACCGTCGAGGTGGTAGGCACTGCGGCGGCGGATGCCGTTGATCACTGCGGTGGCCCAGCGGCCGTCGCTGCTGAGGTGGCGGATGTCGATGCCGTTGGCCTGCAGGTGATGGTCGGCGAGGACGCTGACCGTGATGTCCTGGACCGCATCGTCGACGGCCAACTGATAGCTCCACGGCACGTCAGCGCCGTTGCGCCACCCTGATAAGGCCGGGGCATGGGCCTGAGCGCTGTGTTGATAAAACAGCGCGGCGGCCAGGGCCAGCTGTTCGGCGGATGCGCGGGGGCGGTGGATCTCGCTGAAGTGTTCGGCGATCAACGCGGTGCTGAAGTCGCCGTGGATAAACTTCGGGTGCTTGAGCAGGTCGGTCAACAGCTGCTGGTTGCTCGCCACGCCCAGCAGCACCGTGTCCTCCACGGCGCGCAGCAGCTTGCGCCGCGCCTCCTCGCGGGTGGCGCCATGGGCGACGATCTTGCCGAGCAGCGGGTCATAGAACGGGCTGATGCGCTGACCTTCGAGAACGCCGTGGTCGACCCGCACGCCCGCGGCCGGTTCCCAGCGCAGCACCGCACCGGTTTGCGGCAGAAAGCCCTGGGCCGGGTCTTCGGCGTACAGGCGCACTTCCATGGCGTGGCCGCTGAGGCTGACCTGCGCTTGCTGTAACGGCAGCGGTTGGCCGGCGGCAATTTGCAGTTGCCAGTCGACCAGATCGAGGCCGCTGATCAGTTCGGTGACCGGGTGTTCGACTTGCAGGCGAGTGTTCATCTCCAGGAAGTAGAACCGGCCGTCGCGGTCGAGCAGGAACTCCACCGTGCCTGCGCCGACGTAATTCACCGCACGCCCGGCCTTGAGCGCCGCCTCGCCCATGGCCTGGCGCAGGGCCGGGGTCATCACCGGGCAGGGCGCTTCTTCAATGATTTTCTGATGGCGGCGCTGGACCGAGCAGTCGCGTTCGCCGAGGTGGATCAGGTTGCCGTGGCTGTCGCCGAACAGCTGGATTTCGACGTGGCGCGGCTCGATCAGCGCCTGTTCCAGGATCAGTTCGTCGCTGCCGAACGCATTCAGGGCTTCGGAGCGGGCGCTGCGCAGTTGCTCTTGCAGGTGTTCGCGCTGATGCACCAGGCGCATACCTCGGCCGCCGCCGCCGGCACTGGCCTTGATCATCAGCGGGAAGCCGATGCGTTCAGCTTCTATTTGCAACGTGGCGTCGTCCTGGGCGCTGCCTTGGTAGCCGGCGACGCACGGGACACCGGCCTCGAGCATGGCGAGTTTGGACCGGCGCTTGCTGCCCATCAGTTCGATGGCCTCGACGCTGGGGCCGATGAAGGTCAGCCCGGCGTTTATGCAGGCGCGGGCGAAATCGGGGTTTTCAGAGAGAAAGCCATAACCGGGGTGGACCGCGTCGGCACCCGTGCGTTGAGCTGCGCTGAGAATCGCCGGGATATTCAGGTAGGACTGCTGCACCGGTGCCGGGCCGATATTCACGGCTTCGTCGGCCATCTGCACGTGCGCGGCCTGGGCGTCGGCGTCGCTGTAGACCGCTACGGTGCGGTAGCCCAAGGCCTGGGCGGTGCGCTGGATGCGGCAGGCGATTTCGCCGCGGTTGGCGATCAGGATCTTGTTCATTCGGCCCACCGTGGCTTGCGCTGTTGCACAAAGGCCTGGGTGCCTTCGATCCCTTCTTCGCCCGTCGCCGCCTCGGCGAACCACGCGGCGGCCTGATCCAGCAACGGCCCCAGCGGTTGCTCCGCGCTGGCCAGCAGCAAGGCCTTGGTCCGCCCATTCGCCCCCGGCGCGCAACGCAATACCTGGCCCAGCACTTCATCCAGGCGTTCGGCCAACGCCTGCGGATCGCGCTCGACAAAATGCACCACGCCCAAGCGCTCAGCCTCGACCCCGTCGAACCGCGCCGCCGTCAGCGCCAGCCGGCGCGCGTGCGTCAGACCGATGCGCTTGACCACAAACGGCGCGATCTGCGCCGGCAGCAAGCCCAGGCTGGTCTCGGGCAAGCCGAACTGCGCCTGGTGATCGGCCAGCGCAATATCACTGACGCACGCCAAACCAAAGCCACCGCCCAGCACCGCGCCTTGCAGCACCACGATCACCACCTGGGGCGCGGCTTCAACTTCCTGCAGCAAGGTGCCGAACGCGCGGTTCAGCGTCTGCAATTGCGCCTTGTCGCTGGCGCCGAGCAGGTCTTTCACGTCCGCCCCGGCACAGAAATGCCCGGCCGCGCCGCTGATCACCAGCGCGCGCACCTGATTGTCCAACTGCGCCAGCACCGCGCGCAGTTCATTGACCATCTCCAGGCTCATCGCGTTGCGGCTTTGCGGACGGTTGAGGGTGATGTGCAGCACACCGTTATGGGGTTCGAGCAGCAGGGTGTTCATGGTTTTTTCCCCGGCAGGGTGCCCATCAGTTTGCAGATGATGCCCAGCATGATTTCGTCGGCGCCGCCGCCAATCGACACCAGGCGCATATCGCGATAGGCGCGGGCCACCGGGTTGTCCCACATAAAGCCCATGCCGCCCCAGTATTGCAGGCAACTGTCGCTGACTTCGCGGCCCAGCCGCCCGGCCTTGAGCTTGGCCATGGAGGCCAGGCGCGTCACGTCCTGGCCTTTGATGTACTGCTCGGTGGCCTGGTAGACCAGGGCGCGCAGGCATTCGATTTCGGTGGCCAGTTCGGCCAGGCGAAAGTGAATCACCTGATTGTCGATCAGCGCTTTGCCGAAGGTCTGGCGCTCCTTGCAGTATTCGATCGTGCTGTCGATGCAGGACTCCAGGCCCTTGATCATATTGGCCGCGCCAAACAGGCGTTCTTCCTGGAATTGCAGCATCTGCATCATGAACCCCGCACCTTCATGGCCGATGCGGTTGCGTTGCGGCACACGCACGCCGTCGAAGAACACCTGGGCGGTCTCGGAGCTGTGCATGCCGAGTTTTTCCAAGGGCGGGCTGACGCTGATCCCCGGTGTGTTCATCGGCACCATGATCAGCGACTTGTTGAGGTGCGGCTTGTCGTCGGAGGTGTTGGCCAGCAGGCACATGAAGTCGGCGCTCGGCGAGTTGGTGATCCACATTTTGCTGCCGTCGATCACGTAGTCGTCGCCGTCCTTGCGTGCCTGGGTCTTCAGCCCGGCCACATCGGAACCGGCGCCGGCTTCCGAGACGCCGATGCAACCGACTTGCGCGCCGCTGATGGCCGGGCGCAGGAATTCTTCGCGCAGTGCGTCGCAGCCGAAGCGGGCGAGGGCGGGGGTACACATGTCGGTCTGTACGCCGATGGACATGGGGATGCCGCCGCAGCGGATGCTGCCGAATTCTTCGGCGGCGACGATGGAGTAGCTGTAGTCCAGGCCCATGCCGCCGAATTGTTCGGGTTTGGAGATGCCCAGCAGGCCGAGGTCGCCGGCCTTGCGCAAGATATCGTGGATGGGGAAGCGGCCGGCTTTTTCCCATTCGTCGACGTGGGGGTTGATCTCGCGGTCGACGAAGGTGCGGACGGTGCGGCGCAGTGCTTGGTGTTCCTGGGTGAAGATCATTTTTTATTGTTCTCCGTGTGGGCGTTCTTCGGGTGTGCATGGCTCCGTCTGTGGGAGCTGGTTTGCTGGCGGTCCTACAGCGGGTAGATATCCAATGGGCTCACCTCGCTCGAAATTGGGCTCACCTAGCTCCAAATGTGGGAGGGGGCTTGCCCCCGATGGCGGCCTCTGGGCCGACCATTTTTTTGGGTTGAGTACATATCCGTT
>NZ_JBWKXO010000088.1:1878-4990 GCF_059423025.1 Pseudomonas sp. GW704-F2
ATCGTTCTTTAAAAATTTGGGTATGTGATAGAAAGATAGACTGAACGTTACTTTCACTGGTAACGGATCAGGCTAAGGTAAAATTTGTGAGTTCTCTTAATTGAGAAATTCGAATTTTCGGCGAATGTCGTCTTCACAGTATAACCAGATTGCTTGGGGTTATATGGTCAAGTGAAGAAGCGCATACGGTGGATGCCTTGGCAGTCAGAGGCGATGAAAGACGTGGTAGCCTGCGAAAAGCTTCGGGGAGTCGGCAAACAGACTTTGATCCGGAGATGTCTGAATGGGGGAACCCAGCCATCATAAGATGGTTACCTTACACTGAATACATAGGTGTAAGGGGCGAACCAGGGGAACTGAAACATCTAAGTACCCTGAGGAAAAGAAATCAACCGAGATTCCCTTAGTAGTGGCGAGCGAACGGGGACTAGCCCTTAAGTGGCTTTGAGATTAGCGGAACGCTCTGGAAAGTGCGGCCATAGTGGGTGATAGCCCTGTACGCGAAAATCTCTTAGTCATGAAATCGAGTAGGACGGAGCACGAGAAACTTTGTCTGAATATGGGGGGACCATCCTCCAAGGCTAAATACTACTGACTGACCGATAGTGAACTAGTACCGTGAGGGAAAGGCGAAAAGAACCCCGGAGAGGGGAGTGAAATAGATCCTGAAACCGTATGCGTACAAGCAGTGGGAGCCTACTTTGTTAGGTGACTGCGTACCTTTTGTATAATGGGTCAGCGACTTATTTTCAGTGGCGAGCTTAACCGAATAGGGGAGGCGTAGCGAAAGCGAGTCTTAATAGGGCGTCTAGTCGCTGGGAATAGACCCGAAACCGGGCGATCTATCCATGGGCAGGTTGAAGGTTGGGTAACACTAACTGGAGGACCGAACCGACTACCGTTGAAAAGTTAGCGGATGACCTGTGGATCGGAGTGAAAGGCTAATCAAGCTCGGAGATAGCTGGTTCTCCTCGAAAGCTATTTAGGTAGCGCCTCATGTATCACTGTAGGGGGTAGAGCACTGTTTCGGCTAGGGGGTCATCCCGACTTACCAAACCGATGCAAACTCCGAATACCTACAAGTGCCGAGCATGGGAGACACACGGCGGGTGCTAACGTCCGTCGTGAAAAGGGAAACAACCCAGACCGTCAGCTAAGGTCCCAAAGTTATGGTTAAGTGGGAAACGATGTGGGAAGGCTTAGACAGCTAGGAGGTTGGCTTAGAAGCAGCCACCCTTTAAAGAAAGCGTAATAGCTCACTAGTCGAGTCGGCCTGCGCGGAAGATGTAACGGGGCTCAAACCATACACCGAAGCTACGGGTATCACGTAAGTGATGCGGTAGAGGAGCGTTCTGTAAGCCTGTGAAGGTGAGTTGAGAAGCTTGCTGGAGGTATCAGAAGTGCGAATGCTGACATGAGTAACGATAATGGGTGTGAAAAACACCCACGCCGAAAGACCAAGGTTTCCTGCGCAACGTTAATCGACGCAGGGTTAGTCGGTCCCTAAGGCGAGGCTGAAAAGCGTAGTCGATGGAAAACAGGTTAATATTCCTGTACTTCTGGTTATTGCGATGGAGGGACGGAGAAGGCTAGGCCAGCTTGGCGTTGGTTGTCCAAGTTTAAGGTGGTAGGCTGGAATCTTAGGTAAATCCGGGATTCTAAGGCCGAGAGCTGATGACGAGTTATCTTTTAGATGACGAAGTGGTTGATGCCATGCTTCCAAGAAAAGCTTCTAAGCTTCAGGTAACCAGGAACCGTACCCCAAACCGACACAGGTGGTTGGGTAGAGAATACCAAGGCGCTTGAGAGAACTCGGGTGAAGGAACTAGGCAAAATGGCACCGTAACTTCGGGAGAAGGTGCGCCGGTGAGGGTGAAGGACTTGCTCCGTAAGCTCATGCCGGTCGAAGATACCAGGCCGCTGCGACTGTTTATTAAAAACACAGCACTCTGCAAACACGAAAGTGGACGTATAGGGTGTGACGCCTGCCCGGTGCCGGAAGGTTAATTGATGGGGTTAGCTAACGCGAAGCTCTTGATCGAAGCCCCGGTAAACGGCGGCCGTAACTATAACGGTCCTAAGGTAGCGAAATTCCTTGTCGGGTAAGTTCCGACCTGCACGAATGGCGTAACGATGGCGGCGCTGTCTCCACCCGAGACTCAGTGAAATTGAAATCGCTGTGAAGATGCAGTGTATCCGCGGCTAGACGGAAAGACCCCGTGAACCTTTACTATAGCTTTGCACTGGACTTTGAATTTGCTTGTGTAGGATAGGTGGGAGGCTTTGAAGCGTGGACGCCAGTTCGCGTGGAGCCAACCTTGAAATACCACCCTGGCAACTTTGAGGTTCTAACTCAGGTCCGTTATCCGGATCGAGGACAGTGTATGGTGGGTAGTTTGACTGGGGCGGTCTCCTCCTAAAGAGTAACGGAGGAGTACGAAGGTGCGCTCAGACCGGTCGGAAATCGGTCGTAGAGTATAAAGGCAAAAGCGCGCTTGACTGCGAGACAGACACGTCGAGCAGGTACGAAAGTAGGTCTTAGTGATCCGGTGGTTCTGTATGGAAGGGCCATCGCTCAACGGATAAAAGGTACTCCGGGGATAACAGGCTGATACCGCCCAAGAGTTCATATCGACGGCGGTGTTTGGCACCTCGATGTCGGCTCATCACATCCTGGGGCTGAAGCCGGTCCCAAGGGTATGGCTGTTCGCCATTTAAAGTGGTACGCGAGCTGGGTTTAGAACGTCGTGAGACAGTTCGGTCCCTATCTGCCGTGGACGTTTGAGATTTGAGAGGGGCTGCTCCTAGTACGAGAGGACCGGAGTGGACGAACCTCTGGTGTTCCGGTTGTCACGCCAGTGGCATTGCCGGGTAGCTATGTTCGGAATAGATAACCGCTGAAAGCATCTAAGCGGGAAACTAGCCTCAAGATGAGATCTCACTGGGACCTTGAGTCCCCTGAAGGGCCGTCGAAGACTACGACGTTGATAGGTTGGGTGTGTAAGCGCTGTGAGGCGTTGAGCTAACCAATACTAATTGCCCGTGAGGCTTGACCATATAACACCCAAGCAATTTGCGAACTCGAAAGAGACCAGATTGCGGTGTGTGAAGA
>NZ_JBWKXO010000089.1:0-4696 GCF_059423025.1 Pseudomonas sp. GW704-F2
GGGCGGTGGTGGAGGGGCCGGCTCGGCCTCTTCGTCCTCGATCACCGGCGGTGGCGGTGCTTGCTCCACCACGGGTGGCGGCACCACCTCGGGCTCCGGCTCGACCAATGCCAACTCGACCGCCGACTCGTCGTACACCGGCTCGACCTTCAACGTCTGGGACTGGATACCCAGTGCAATCAGCACCAGGGCGATCAGGGCCGGGACACTGCCCAGCAGCCGACGCGCACGAAACAGGACGTACATGATCAGGACTTACGCGTGGCGATGGACACGGAGGTAAAGCCACCCAGACGCAGGGTGTCCATCACCTCCACCAGGCGCGAAACCTCCACGCCCTTGTCGCTGTTGACGATGATCGTCGACTTGGTATCCGGCTTTTCCGCCGCCTTCAGCGCCGGTACCAGAGCGTCGACCGTGAGGTCCTTGCCGTCCAGTTGCAACTGGCCTTCCAGGCCCAGGGTGAGGATGAATTTGTTCTGCGGCTTGAGCTGCTGCGAACTGCTGGCGCTGGGCAGTTGAGTCTTCATGCCGAGTGCCGGAATCACGTTCAGACTCACGAGTACGAAAAACACCAGGAGGAACATCATCACGTCGATCATCGGGATCAGTTCGATGTGTGCCTTGCGTTTTTTCGGTTCATCCCAGGTTCTCATTCCGCTACCCCGTTATTGAATTAGGGGCGACACGCTAACAACGGAAAATGACCGAACGGTTAACTTTAATTTACGTTTTGACGTGTCTAGGACGTGTCTTACAGATTGGTTTCCGGTCACTTCCACGAAGTAATGAAACTGAAACGCCGGGGGTACATTCTCGAAAAATTTACACCGAGAGCCGTCTTGTATGAGTCAGTCATTGCCGCATTTGTTGACTTCGCGTTTGCTGTTGCGGGCGCTGGAAAGCGACCAGGCCGCAGTACTTTCCAGCCTCGCCAACGGGCCGAAGATTGCTGACAACACGGCCAACATTCCATCGCCCTATACCCTGGAAACAGCCCGGACGTTTATTGACGAGATGCAAGACAAATACCGCGCCGGCGATCTGTTGAGCCTGGGCATGCACCTGCGCGAAACCGGCGAATTGATCGGCATCGTCAGCCTGCGTCTCAATGCGCGTCACCACTACGGGCACCTGGGCGGATGGGTGGCGGCGCACTGTCGCAACCAGGGCTATGCCGCCGAGGCAGCCCGTGCGGTGATGGACTTCGGGTTCACCGAACTGGGCCTGTACCGAGTGGGCAGCCAATGCTTTGGCCGCAACAAGGAGTCGGCGCGGGTCATGGAGAAAATCGGCCTGCTGTACGAAGGCTGTATGCGCGCCGCGTTTCTCAAGAATGGGGTGTATGAGGACTTGCTCGGGTTTGCGACCGTGCGCAATGACTGGGAGCGCCGGGCGTGAGTCGTGCGGTTGACCATGATCGGCGCCGGGTGCTGGCCGGGCTGGCGCTGGCCGCCACCTTTTCGATCCTCAGCCCGTTTGCCCGCAGTGCGGGGATCGATTATCCGTTCACGTTGGGCGTGGCCTCGGGTGATCCGTTGCCGGATGGTTTCGTGATCTGGACGCGCCTGGCGCCGTTGTTCAATGCGGCGGACGGTCGCGGCGGGTTGGCGCGTGCGGTGCCGGTGCGTTGGCGGGTCGCCAGCGATGCGGGGATGACGCGCATTGTGAGGCAGGGTGAGGTGATGGCGAGTGAGCGCTTTGCCCACTCCGTGCATGTGGAGGTCGCGGGGCTGGAAGCCGGCAGGCCGTATTGGTATCAGTTCGAAGGGCTGGGGGCGCAGAGCGCGGTGGGGCAGTCGCGTACCGCGCCGGCTTTGCATGCCCTGGCGACGGCGCGCTTGGGGTTCGTGTCGTGCTCCCACTGGGAACGCGGGTACTTCAGTGCCTATCGTCACCTGGCGGCGGAGCAGCCGGACCTGGTGTTTTTCCTCGGTGACTATATCTACGACAGTTCCTACGCGGCCGACTCGGGAAAAGTCATTCGTTCCCACGGCAGCGGCAACGCGCTGACCCTGAGCGACTATCGCAACCGCTATGCGCTGTACAAGACCGATCCGGATCTCCAGGCCTTGCACGCGGCGGCGCCCAGCGTGGCGACCTGGGACGATCACGAGGTGCAGAACGACTATGCCAGCCGCTGGTCCCAGGACCCGAAGGTTGCCGTGGCGCAGTTTCTCAAGCAGCGGGCGGCGGCGTATCAGGCCTATTACGAGCATATGCCGCTGCGCGTGAGCAGCCTGCCCAACGGGCCGGATATGCGCGTTTATCGGCGCCTGGACTACGGCCGCCTGGCACGTTTCCATGTGCTCGACGGTCGACAGTATCGCTCCGAGCAACCGTGCATTCAGGCCAACGGCAGCCATCAGGGCCACATCGCCGCCAACACCTGCAGCGACTTGCGCGACCCCGCTCGCACCATGCTCGGTTGGCAGCAGGAGGCCTGGCTGGACCAGGGGTTTGCCCAGTCGAAAGCGCAATGGAACGTGATCGCCCAGGACTTGCTGGTGGCGCCGCTGCTGCAGCGCGACCTGACCCAGCACACGCTGGGCCATTGGACCGATGGTTGGGATGGCTACATGGCGAACCGTTCACGAATGCTCGCGTCCATCGCGCGCCACCAGCTCAACAACCCGGTGTTCTGGGGCGGTGATATACATTCATTCTGGGCCACCGATTTGCATGCCGATGCCAACAACCCGGACTCGCCCGTGCTCGCCACCGAGTTCGTCGGCACCTCGGTGACCTCCGATGGGCCGCCTTACGACGCCTTCACCCAGATGCTGCCGCAGAATCCCCATGTGAAGTTTTTCGACAGCCGCCAGCGCGGGTATGTATCGGTGACGCTAGATGCCCAGCGCATGCTCACGGACTTTCGTGTGATTACCGATCCGCGTGACCCGGCCGCCACGGTGTCGACGCTCAAGTCGTTCGTGGTGGAACCGGGGCGGGCCGGGGCGATCGCGGTTTAATCCAGGCTGTAGCGTACCGACAGCGTGCCCTTTTTCTCCGCCACGGCCAGGATCGTCACCTGGCCCAATTCGCCCAACGCCTGCACATGCGTGCCACCACAGGCATACGCGGGCAACTCGCCGAAGCCGACTTCGCGGATGCCGTCTTCCAGGCGCATCTGGCGCGGGTAGTCGGCGGCGATCCAGTGGTCGAGCTGTTGTTGAAGCGTGTCGGCCTCCATGGCTTGTGCGCTTTCGCCGCGGATAAAGGTGATCTTGCCTTCGCCCGGCCAGTGGTGGGCCTTGATCGGCATCCAGCCCAACGCCTCGCCGGCGTTGCCGATCAAGTGTCCGGCGGAATGCAGGCGGGTGTGCAAGGCACGGCGTGGTGCATCGACCCGTGCGTTGATCGGGCCCGGTTCTACGGGCTGGTCGAGGTAATGCACCACGCGCTCTGCCTCCTGGGTCACCCGCAGCACCCGGCTGTCGCCCAGCCAGCCGGTGTCGAATGGCTGGCCGCCGCCCTGGGGGTGGAAAATCGTCGACTGCAGCGTGACCGCAAACTGCTCTTCGTGGGCGGTGCAGCTCAGCACTTCAAGCTCGGCGGTCAGGTGGTCGTGGGTGAAAAACAGGCGCTCGGTCATCGTCTACATCCGCATCAAGGTTCTGCGGGCAGTATAAATAGTGCGCAGATGGGTGATAATCCGTTCAATTATCAATGGACTTGTGCGTCATGAGCATCAATCTTCCTTTGCCGCTGCTGGGTGAAATGGCGATTTTCGTCAAAGTGGTGGAAGCCGGCAGTTTTTCTGCGGCAGCGCGACAACTGAGCGTGTCGCCTTCGGCGGTGAGCCGCAGCATCTCGCGTCTCGAACAGGCGTTGGCCACGCGCCTGCTGCAACGCACCACGCGCAAACTGCGTTTGAGCGAGGGCGGCGAAGAGGTGTTCAAGCGTTGCCAGGAGATGGTCAACGCGGCGCGCTCGGTGATGGAAATCAGCGGCCAGTTCACCCACGAAGCCGAGGGCTTGGTGCGGGTCAGCGTGCCCAAGGCGGTGGGGCGGTTCGTGGTGCATCCGCATATGCCGGAATTCTTGCGGCGCTATCCCAAGGTCGATGTGCAGTTGATCCTTGAGGACCGGCAGGTGGACCTGATCGATGACAACGTCGACCTGAGTATCCGTATCACCGACAGCCCGCCGCCGGGCCTGGTGGGGCGGCAATTACTGCCCATCGAACACGTGTTGTGCGCGACGCCGCAGTACCTGGCCGAGCACGGCACGCCGAGTCATCCCCATGATCTGCTGGCGCACAGTTGCATCTACCTGGGCGAAACCCCGGGGGACTCGCGCTGGAAGTTTCGCCGGGCGGGCAAGGCGGTCACGGTGGGCGTGCGGGGGCGGTATGCGGCGAACCACACCGGCGTGCGCCTGGATGCGGTGTTGCAGCATGTGGGGATTGGCAGCTTGCCGTATTTCACGGCGCGGCATGCGTTGGATGAGGGGCGCCTGGTGCAGGTGTTGCCGGCGTGGGACTTTATTGCGTCCTACCATGGCGAGGCCTGGCTGCTGCACTCGCCGACGCGGTACCTGCCGCCGAAGGTACGGGTGTTCATTGATTACCTGGTGGCGTGCATGGCCACCGAGCCGACGCTGCGCCGACGGTAGTGTGGGAGGGGGCTTGCCCCCGATAGCGGTGGATCAGTCATGCATGTATTGGCTGACACGCCGCCATCGGGGGCAAGCC
>NZ_JBWKXO010000090.1:0-4569 GCF_059423025.1 Pseudomonas sp. GW704-F2
CGATAGCGGTGGATCAGCTACAGAGAGCTGACTGATCCACCGCCATCGGGGGCAAGCCCCCTCCCACATTGGGTTTTGTGCATGGTCATTAATCACCCTGCTGAATACTTCTTCAAGAATCGCCGAGCACGGGGCTAGGGTAGGTGTCAGGTTGCATAACAATAAAAACGCAGGATGCAGCAATGACCGCCATGACACGCTGCCTGGACCGTCCTGGATTCATGCCACGGCTGTCCGCCCATCATCTGTTGCGCCCGCGCCTGGCCGAGCCGTTGTTGGCGGCGCAGGCGCGGGTCAAGTTGCTCTGTGCCCCGGGCGGCAGTGGCAAGAGCGCGTTGCTCGCCGAGTGCGCCTTGCAGGCACCGGCGGGTTGTCAGGTGTACTGGCTACCGCTCAATGGCGTGCCGCTAAGCCCGCTGGATTTGTGCCGGCGCCTGGCGCACAACCTGGGCCTGGCGTTTACCGATGAAGCCACGCTGCTGCAGGATCTGAGCCGCTGGCAGACGTCGGCGTGGCTGTTTCTCGATGATTTCAGCCGCCTGCCCGGGCCCGAACTGGATGCCTTGCTCGACCGCCTGCTCAGCGCCAGTCACCCGGCGCTGACTTGGTGGCTGGGTGCGCGGCGGCGCCCTGCGTGCAACTGGCCGCGGCTGCTGCTCGACGATGAGCTGCTGGAATGCAGCGCGGCCGAGTTGATCTTCAGCGCCGAGGAAGTCCAGGCTCTGCTCGGCGAGGCGCCGGGTCACAGCGTCGAGCGCGTGATGCGGTTCAGCGCCGGTTGGTGCGCCGGGGTTCGCATCGCCTTGCTCGGCGACGGCCATCCCGACAAGACCTTGCTCGACTACCTGCAACACGAGCTGTTCAGCACCTTGCCGGCGGAACTGGAGGAAGCCTGGCGGGTGTTGGCGCATTTGCCGCGTTTCAATGCGGGCTTGTGCGAGCACCTGTTCGGCTTTGGCGATGGCGCTCAGTACCTGCGGGACTTGCAGGCGCTCGGCGCATTTATCCAGCCCTGGGACGATGCCGCCGACTGGCTGCAAGTCTTCGCGCCGCTTGCGCAGTTGATACGGGATGAACCCTGGCCGGCCAAACGCTCCTGGCACCGACGGGCCTGCCAATGGTTCAGTGCCGAGGGCGACTGGCAAGCCGCGTTCGAGCAGGCGCTGCTGGCCGAAGAATACGAAGTGGCCGTCAGCCTGTTGCAGCACTTCAGCTTCGAAGACCTGTTCCGCCAGCAGAATGCCGTGCTGTTGTTGCGCCTGCATGAACAACACGGTGACGAGCTGATGCTGTGTTCCGCGCAGTTGGTGGGGCTGGTCACGGCCGCGTTGCTGTTCGCCGGGCGCTTCGAGCAGGCCGCATTGTGCATCGGCCAACTGGCGCGTTTCGCCCCGCAACCGTCGGCGCCGCAGCAACGCCTGTTGTTGGCGCGCTGGCAGGCGCAGTGGGGGTGGTTGCTGCATCTGGCGGGTGATGCGCAACGTTCTCGCGAGCATTTCCTCGAGGCCTTGCAGGCGTTGCCCGACAGTGCGTGGACATCACGTCTGATGTGCCTGTCGGGGTTGACCCAGCAAGCCTTGCTGCGCGGTGAGCTGGAGGCGGCCCAGACCCTGAACCGCGAAGCGCTGTGCCTGGCGCGGGCCCATGGTTCGCTGTTGCTCGAAGCCCTGCTGGAGCTGGATCACGCGCAATTGCTCGAACAGCGCGGCGCGCCGTACCGCGCGCAAAACCTGTTGGAACAGGTGCAGGCGATGTTGCTCAAGCAGCGGCTGAAGGCTGGGCCGCTGGTCGGACGTATCGCCTTGCGGCGTGGGCATCTGGCCCTGCGCCAGGGGCAGGACGCGTTGGCTGCCGAGTGCTTCGAGACGGGTTTGAACATGTGCCTGCACAGCCAGGACAAGCGCGTGTTGTATGGCTATCTGGGCCTTGCGCTGTTGGCGGCCAATCACGGTGATTACGCCCAGGCCTTTATCCAGTTGCGCGAGGCCGAGCGCCTGATGCAGCAGCGCCAGGTGCCGGACACGGTGTACCGCGCGGTGTTGCTGCTGGTCAGCGGGCACTTCTGGTTGCAACAGGGCCGCGCCGAATTGACGGTGGCAGCGCTGCGCCGGGTGCTCCGCCATTTCCGAGGGCCCGACGCCAAGCAGGCCCCGCCGGCCACGCTGGAATTGATCCCGCGTCTTGAATACCTGCTGGTGTTGGCCGAGGTCAAACTGGGCGTCGCCGATCAACCGCTGGCGCGGCTCAACGCGCTGCTGGACGCTTCCCGCCAACGCGGCATGCTGTGCCTGGAGGCCGAATTGCACCTGGTGCTGGGGGAGGTGGCCTGGCAACTGGGCGAACCGGCGGTGGCGCGTCGCTCACTGCAACACGGCCTGGAACTGGCAGGGCGTTGCCAGGTGCAGCAAGCGATCCGCGAGCTGCGTTTACGCTCGCCCGGGCTGTTGAGTGAGCTGGGCCTGGAACCGCAGGCCTCGCCGACCGGCACGGCGGACAACCCGCTGAGCCAACGCGAGCTGGAAGTGTTGCAACTGATCGCCCTGGGCAACTCCAACCTGGAAATCGCCGACCGCTTGTTTATCTCGCTGCACACCGTCAAGACCCACGCGCGGCGTATCCACAGCAAGCTCGGCGTGGAGCGACGCACCCAGGCGGTGGCCAAGGCCAAGACGTTGGGCTTGATGGTTTAAGCGCAGAACGCCTGACGGTATTCGCCGGGCGTCGCGCCCATGGCCTGGCGAAAGCGATGGGTGAAGTGGCTGGCGCTGGAGAAGCCGCACATCAACGCGATGTCACCCACGGGCAGGCTGCCGCTGCGCAGCAGGTTCTGCGCGCGGGCCAGGCGCCGGGCCAGCAGGTATTGATGGGGCGGCAGGCCGAAGCTTTGGCGGAACATCCGCGCAAAATGATATTCCGATAGCGCACACATCCCGGCCAATTGCCCGAGGCTGATGGGGTCATCCAGGTGCTGGTCGATGTAGTCCACCAACAACCGCCGCTGATGCGCCGCCAGCCCGCCTTTCAAACGCAGCCCGTCGCGCGCGCCGACTTGGCTGAGCAAGGTGTGGCTGAGCATTTCATGGGCCAGGCTGCTGGTCAGCAGGCGTTCGGCGGGCTCGTGCCAGTTGAGGGCGATCAACTGGTGAAAGCGTCGCGCCTGGCTGGGGTCTTCGAGGAAGGTGCTTTCCTGCAATTGCAGCGCGCGCGGTTCGCGGTCGAGCAGGGTGATGCAGCCCAGGGCGAATTGCGCCTGGCTGAAATACACATGGGCCAGGCGGATGTCGCCGTTGATCACCCAGGCCGACTGATGCTCGGCCGGCAGGATGCACAACTTGTCGGGCCCGCCCTTGGTGCCCGGCTGGTCGCGACGAAACGTGCCGGTGCCGCCGCCGATGTAGCAGGACAAGGTGTGATGGCCGGGCGCCTGGTAGTCCTGGGAATCGTGGTGGTTGCTCCACAACGCCGCAGACAAGCCGTCACCGAGCTCGGCGCAGGCTTCGAGGCGAGCGTGGGGCGAGCGGTTGAGGGCTTGAAAGACTTGCAGGGATTCCAGCGTTGACATGGTGTGTACTCTCCGACGCCTTGCATCCTACTCCGAGCCGCTGGCGCTGTGAGCCCGCCGTGCGACAAAAGCGCAAGAATCTGCAAGCGCCGGCCAGGGCTTGAAGGCGACACTGTGGCTCAACCAGTGGAGCCTGTTATGAACCTTTTCCTGTATTTACTCACCGTGCTGATCTGGGGCACCACCTGGATCGCCCTCAAGTGGCAACTGGGCGTGGTGGCGATTCCCGTGTCGATCGTCTATCGCTTCGCCCTGGCGGCGTTGGTGTTGTTTGTGCTGTTGCTGCTCAGCCGCAAGTTGCAGGTGATGAACCGGCGCGGGCATCTGATCTGCCTGGCCCAGGGGTTGTGCCTGTTCTGTGTGAACTTCATGTGTTTTCTCACGGCCAGCCAGTGGATTCCCAGCGGGCTGGTGGCGGTGGTGTTTTCTACGGCGACGCTGTGGAATGCCCTGAATGCGCGGGTGTTTTTTGGCCAGCGGGTCGCGCGCAATGTGTTGATGGGCGGCGGCCTTGGCTTGCTGGGCCTGGGCCTGTTGTTCTGGCCGGAGCTGGCGGGGCACACCGCGAGCCCGCAGACCTTGCTCGGGCTGGGTTTGGCGCTGTTGGGGACGATGTGTTTTTCGGCTGGCAATATGCTTTCGAGCCTGCAGCAGAAGGCGGGGTTGCGGCCGTTGACTACCAATGCCTGGGGCATGGCATATGGTGCGGTGATGTTGGCGACCTATTGTGTGGTGCGCGGTATTCCGTTCGAGATGGACTGGAGTGCGCGGTATGTCGGGGCGTTGGGGTATTTGGTGATTCCGGGGTCGGTGATTGGGTTTACGGCGTATCTGACGTTGGTCGGGCGGATGGGGCCTGAGCGGGCGGCGTATTGCACGGTGTTGTTTCCGGTGGTGGCGCTGAATGTGTCGGCGTTTGCTGAGGGGTATCAGTGGACTGCGCCGGCGTTGGTGGGGTTGGTGTTGGTGATGGTGGGGAATGTGTTGGTGTTTCGTAGGGGTAGGGT
>NZ_JBWKXO010000091.1:0-2985 GCF_059423025.1 Pseudomonas sp. GW704-F2
TTTCAGTATTTTCAGTATTTCAGTATTTCAGTATTTCAGTATTTCAGTATTTCAGTATTTCAGTATTTCAGTATTTCAGTATTTATTGGGTTTGGTTGGGGGATCTGGGTTATTTGAGGCCTAGGCGCTTGGCCATGCGGCCTAGGTTGGCGCGGTCCAGGCCTAGTTCGCGGGCGGTGCTGGCCCAGTTGTGTTGGTGGCGTTCCAGGCAGGCGTTGATGACTTGGCGCTGGTAGTGTTCGGTGGCCTGGCGCAGGTCGCCGCCGGCGATGGCGGTGACTTCGGGTGGGGGGGCGATCGGCGCTGCGCTGACGTCGGGCAGGTCCAGGTCTTGGGCGCTCAGGCTGAGAATCTTCGGACGTTCGCGACAGTTTCCCAGGGCTTTCAGTGCGCTGCGTCCGATCAAATGTTCCAGCTCGCGCACATTGCCCGGCCAGTTGTAGGCCAGCAACGCGGCTTGGGCGTCGCTGGTCAGGCGCAGGCTGCCCAGGCCCATGCGCGAACGGTTCTGTTCGAGAAAGAACCCGGCCAGCAGCAATACATCGCGCCCGCGCTCGCGCAGCGCCGGCACTTGCAGCGGGTAGACGCTGAGGCGGTGGTAGAAGTCGGCACGGTAGCGGCCGTTGCGCACTTCTTCGGCCAGGTCGCGGTTGGTGGCGGCGATCAGGCGCACGTCCACTTGATGTTCCTTGTCCGAGCCCAGGCGCTGCAGTTGGCCGCTTTGCAGGACGCGCAGCAGCTTGGCCTGCACCGTCAACGACAGCTCGCCGACTTCATCCAGGAACAACGTGCCGCCGTTGGCCAGTTCGAATTTGCCCCGGCGCTCGTTCAGCGCGCCGGTGAAGGCGCCGCGCACATGGCCGAACAGCTCGCTTTCCACCAGGGTTTCCGGCAGGGCGGCGCAGTTGAGGCTGATCAGCGGCTTGTCCGCGCGGGACGACGCGGCGTGGATCGCCTGGGCCACCAGTTCCTTGCCGACCCCGGTTTCGCCGGTGATCAGCACGGTGAGGTCGCTGCCGCCCACCAGGTTGATTTCTTCGACCAGGCGCTTGTGGGGCTTGCTCTGGCCGATCATCTCTTTGTGCTGCTGGCCGCTGGCCTGGCGGTAGATCTCGGCACGCTGGCGTTCGTCTTCGGCGCGCAATGCCAGGTGTTCGATGCGTTCGGCGACGTTGACCGTGGCGGCGGCGAGGCTGGCGAAGGCTTGCAGGGCATCCAGCTCGACCCGTTCGAAGCGCTCGGTGTCGAGGGCGTCCAGGGTCAGCAGGCCCCACGGTTTGTCATCGACATACAGCGGGCAGCCCATGCAGTCGTGAATTTCGAGGTGCCCGTGCAGGCCGTCCACCAGGCCGTCGTAGGGGTCGGGCAATTCACTGTCGCTGTCGAAACGCGTCGGGCCGGGGCTGCCGAGCAGCACGGCGAAACGCGGGTGTTCGCTGACCTTGAAGCGTCGGCCCAGGGTATCGGCGCTCAAGCCGTCCACCGCCAGCGGCACCAGCGACTCACCGTCCAGGCGCAACAGCGCGGCGGCGTCGCACGGCAGCAGGGCGCGCATGGCTTGCAACAGGCGGCGGTAACGCTCGCCTTCGGGCAGTTCGCGGGACAGGTCGGCGACCAGAGGGAGCAGGGTGGTGAGCAGCGATTGCGCAGTCATAATGACTCCTTGTAGTCCTTATGACTATAAGTTGTAGGAGGTCATACTGACTACAAGTAATTTAACTGATTGAAATCAAACGATTTATTAGTTGGCATGAATACTGAGTACTCCAAGGCAATCAGTAAAGAAGCCCAGGAGGCTCCATGCTTAGTGCTCAAGACCGTGCCATCATCAAATCCACCGTGCCCCTGCTGGAAAGCGGCGGCGAAGCGCTGATCACCCATTTCTACCGCATGATGCTCTCCGAGTACCCGGAGGTGCGCCCGCTGTTCAACCAGGCGCACCAGGTCAGCGGCGACCAGCCCCGTGCCCTGGCCAATGGTGTGTTGATGTATGCACGACATATCGACCAGTTGGATCAACTGGGTGATCTGGTGGCGAAGATCATCAACAAACACGTGGCCTTGCAGATCCTGCCGGAACATTACCCGATCGTGGGGGCCTGCCTGCTGCGTGCGATTTCCGAAGTGTTGGGCAGCGAGATTGCCACTCCCGAGGTGATGAGCGCTTGGGGCGCGGCCTACGGTCAGTTGGCGGACATCCTGATCGGCGCCGAAGCTGCGATCTATGACGAGAAAGCCCAGGCGCCGGGCGGCTGGCGGGGTGCGCGGCCGTTCAAGCTGGTCAAGCGCGTGGAGGAAAGTGCCGAAATCACGTCCTTCTATTTCGCCCCGCTGGACAACGGCCCGATCCTCGCCGCCGAGCCCGGTCAGTACATTGGTATGACGCTGCTGCTCGATGGCGAAGAAGTGCGCCGCAACTATTCCTTGTCGGCCCTCAGCGATGCCGGCCAATACCGCATCAGCGTCAAGCGTGAAGCCGGTGGGCGGGTGTCCAACTACCTGCATGATCAATTGCAGGTCGGCGCGACGATCGACCTGTTCCCGCCAGCGGGCGAGTTCACCCTGGCCGCCAGCGATAAACCGCTGGTGCTGATCAGCGGTGGGGTGGGCATCACGCCAACACTGCCGATGCTCGAAGCGGCCCTGGCCACCCAGCGTCCGGTGCATTTTATCCACTGCGCGCGTAACGGCGGGGTGCATGCGTTTCGGGAATGGGTCGACGCCCTGGCGGCCAAGCATCCGCAGCTCAAGCGCTTCTACTGCTATGACGAGGACGATGGCGTGAGCCCGGCAGGCGACACCGTGGGCCTGCTGAGCCAGGAACAACTGGCGGCGTGGTTGCCTGAGCAGCGCGACCTGGATGCGTACTTCCTCGGCCCTAAAGGCTTCATGGCCGCAGTCAAGCGCCACCTCAAGGCCTTGGGCGTACCCGAAAAACAAAGCCGCTACGAATTCTTCGGCCCGGCCGCCGCCCTCGAATAACCC
>NZ_JBWKXO010000092.1:0-2581 GCF_059423025.1 Pseudomonas sp. GW704-F2
CTGTTGCCGCTGACCGAAAACTGACCCAGTAGAGGCTCTTCTGCCGACTGAAAACTGACCCAGGTGTTCAACTGCTTCTGCTCACTTTTCGAGCAGGAGAACACAGGGTGATCAGCATGGAAATGTTGGGAAAAATCCGGCGGATGTACTTCCGCGACAAGCTCTCGCTGCATCAGATAGCCAAGCGTACCGGGCTGTCGAGAAACACCATCCGAAAATGGGTCAGAGCGCCCGAAGCCATTCAGCCAGCGTACCAACGGTGCGCAACCTTCAATAAGCTCAGCCCTTTTCACGAGACCCTGGAGCAGGCGCTCAAGGCCGATTCGTTCCGGCCAAAACACAACCGCAGGAGCGCCAAAGCACTTTTTGAGCAGATCAAAGCCGAGGGTTATGACGGCGGTTACAGCCAGCTCACGGCGTTTGTGCGCTCTTGGCGAGGCGAGCAAGGCAAGTCTTTACGCGCTTTTGTACCGCTGACGTTTGCGCTCGGTGAGGCCTTTCAATTTGACTGGAGCGAAGAAGGCCTGCTGATCGGTGGTCTTTTTCGACGTATCCAGGTCTCCCACATGAAGCTGTGTGCCAGCCGCGCATTCTGGTTGGTTGCGTACCCCAGCCAAGGCCACGAGATGCTGTTTGATGCCCACACCCGTTCGTTTGGAGCGTTGGGTGGTGTGCCGCGTCGCGGCATCTACGACAACATGAAAACGGCTGTCGACAAGGTCAACAAAGGCAAAGGGCGCACGGTCAACGCCCGGTTTTCCGTGATGTGCGCGCACTATCTGTTCGATCCGGACTTCTGCAACGTGGCCTCTGGCTGGGAAAAAGGCATCGTCGAAAAGAACGTTCAGGACAGCCGGAGGCGAATCTGGCTCGATGCTCAAAACTGCATGTTTCACACCTTCGAGGAACTGAATGTCTGGCTCGGCCAACGTTGCCGGTCGCTCTGGAGCGAACTGGTGCATCCGCAGTACAACGGGCTGACGGTGGCCGAGGTCTTAGAGCTGGAGCAGGTCGAAATGATGCCAATGCCGACGGCATTTGATGGCTACGTCGAGCGTACCGTGCGGGTCTCCAGCACCTGCCTGATCAGCGTGGCGCGAAATCGCTATTCAGTGCCATGTGAGCGCGTCGGCCAGTGGGTCAGTAGCCGTTTGTACCCTTCGCGGATCGTGGTCATTGCCGACGAAACGGTGATCGCCAGTCACGAGCGCCTCTTTGATCGAGATCAGGTCAGTTTTGACTGGCAGCACTACATCCCACTCATCGAACGCAAGCCTGGTGCATTGCGCAACGGTGCGCCATTTGCTGATCTGCCAAAACCGTTACGGCTTCTCAAACGAGGACTGAGGCGTCACACCAACGGTGATCGAATCATGATGCAGGTACTGGCTGCTGTGCCAATTGCGGGGCTCGAACCTGTGCTGGTGGCGGTGGAGCTGGTACTTGAATCGGGAAGTCTGAGCGCCGATCACATCCTCAATGTCCTTGCCCGCCTGACCTCCACCGCACTACCTCCCAGTGTAGAAACCAGCCTGCAACTCAAGGTCGCGCCTGTTGCCAATACAGCACGCTACGACCGGCTCCGTGCGACCGATGAGGAGAATCGCAATGCGTGACCTAATGACTGAACTCAAAGAACTTCGCCTGCACGGCATGGCCAGTGCTTGGGAAGAACTGGTCTCTCAAGGAACAGCGTCGACGGCTTCATCGAAATGGCTGCTGGAACATCTGCTTCAGCAGGAACATGCGGATCGCGCGGTGCGCTCGGTGAATCATCAGATGAACATGGCAAAACTCCCCATGCACCGTGACTTAGCTGGCTTTGACTTCAGCGCTTCCAGCGCTGATGCCCGGCTGGTCAGCGATCTATCCAGCTTAGCGTTCACTGAAACGGCGCAGAATGTCGTGTTCATCGGCGGCCCTGGAACCGGGAAAACACACCTGGCCAGTGCCTTGGCTGTATCCGGAATCACGGCCCACAACAAACGCGTGCGCTTCTTTTCCACGGTGGATCTGGTGAATCTGCTGGAGCGTGAGAAGTACGATGGCAAGGCAGGGCGAATCGCCCAGGGACTGCTTCGCACAGACCTGGTGATACTGGATGAGCTGGGATATTTGCCCTTTAGCCAAAGCGGCGGTGCCCTGTTATTTCACCTGCTGTCCAAACTGTACGAACACACCAGCGTGGTCATCACCACCAACCTCAGCTTCTCGGAATGGTCGAGTGTGTTTGGCGACGCCAAGATGACCACCGCGTTGTTGGATCGGCTGACACATCACTGCCACATCGTCGAAACGGGCAACGAGTCCTACCGCCTACAACACAGCACCTTGGCCGCCCAGACAAAGATCAAGTCACGGGAACGAAAGCGCAAGGACGGAGATGATGTCGAGGACGATGAGCCATTTTGATCCGCACCATAAATACCCTGCTGCATGCCTACATGCGGTGGGGGTTGATGCGTCTTGAATCGGCCCACTGCTGCTAAGCTTATCCACAATTGCTGGGACAGAAATCAGCAATCCGTCCTGGGTCAATTTTCAATCGGCAGGGTGGGTCAGTTTTCAATCAGCGCCAACA
>NZ_JBWKXO010000093.1:0-1289 GCF_059423025.1 Pseudomonas sp. GW704-F2
GGTTCTTCACGGATTGCCGGGAAAGACGCTCTTGATCTTCATGAAAAAGAATTCGCTGTCCCGGTAACCGTACGCCATTCGTTTGATGACCTTTATTCGATTGTTTATTCCTTCCAACTGACCAGTGTGCATTGGCCAGCGTACCCGGCTCACGATGCCCCGCCAGTAGCCCTTTAGTCGCTTTGCGAACTGGATCAGTGCGGGTATTTCGCTTTCTTGAGCGTGACGCAGCCACTGCTTCCAGGCTGATCTCCAGTCCCAGGCATCGCTCGGCGCCCAGAGCATTTTGAGCTCGGCCTTCATCAAGTAGACCGTCATTAACGATTGGTTAGCGGCCAGCAGATCCTGTAAATGAACCTGCTGTTCCGGCTTTTTCAGGTTCTCCGGGTTACGCAATAGCAACCATCGCGCTTGCTTTATGATCTTTCGAGCGGGCTTGTCATGGCGCAATCGGTTCGCCTCGTCAACGCGAACACGATCAATCACTTCTCGGCCATATTTGGCGACCACATGGAAAAGGTCATAAATCACCCGTGCTTTTGGGCAGTGTTGGCGAACCTCCAGGTCATAAGCCGTGTTCATGTCCATCGCTACCGCTTCAATTCGGGCGCACCCTTCTGGCCCCAGTTCTTCGAAAAACGGTCTGACTGCCGCTCGGCTACGGCCTTCGCCGATCCAAAGCACTCGCCGAGTATCAGCGTCCAACACCACGCTGGCGTAGCGATGACCTTTGAATAACGCGAATTCGTCCATTATCAGGCGCCGTGGCTGGGCCTTGGGTAAGGCACTCAACGCCGCTTGCAGAGCGCGCCGCTCCAGCAACCGAACGGTGTCCCAGTGCAGCCCGAACATTTGCGCAACATGCAGTGTAGGAAGGCGTTCGCAGGCTTGAATAACGGCCTCTGCCAGCCGGCGCGTCATGCGGGCATAGCGATCCAGCCAACTGACGACCTCCATGCGCTTGCCACAATCACGGCAACTAACACGCCTGAGCTGCACGTTGAGGCGGACTGCGCGACCGAGAATCGGCAAGTCACGCACGACTCGATCGCAGTACTCATGAGTTGTTGAACAGAGCTTTTGGCAGCCACCACAGGTGGGAAATCGCGTGGCCTGGGGGATCAGGTCGATTTGAAGGGCGTCGCCGTCAGGTTTGATCGCAACGACAGAAAAGCCCTCCCAAAAAGGAAGGAAAGTATTAATATTGCGCATAAGAACGCCGGTTTTTTAGATGTGTTTGCTCGCACGAACATCATCCATCAAATCGGCGTTCTTGTTTCTGTGTTTCC
>NZ_JBWKXO010000094.1:0-1033 GCF_059423025.1 Pseudomonas sp. GW704-F2
TTTTTCTCCGCTTTCGACCGAGAAGATCGAAACGTTAATAGCGCCAAACAACCCTGCTCTACCAACTCCTTCCAGGCCTCGATGAACTGAAGCAGGTCGCTGTCGAATCTTGCGTAACTCTTTGTTTACCAAGGAGTTTTCTGTTTCGACTGCGCCGGAAGTGGGGCGAATTATAGACGTCCAGGATTTGCCGTCAACCTTTAATTTCGCTTATCTATCCAATAGTTAGGATTGGCTAAAAAACAACCAACTTTCTTCTATATAGAGCCCTTAATGACGCTCCATATAGAAGAGAGGACTCAGATAACCCCAGCTTCTTTTAAAGCAGCCACATTCGCCGGCATCAACCCCAGCACTTCCTGCAACACCCTGACCGTATGCTCACCCAATAAAGGAGGCGCGCTGCGGTATTCCACAGGGGTCTTGGATAACCGTATAGGACTGGCAACCTGAGGCACCATCCCCGCCAGTGCGTGGGGCAACTCAATCGCCAGCCCGCGCGCCTTGACCTGGGCATCCGCGAATACCTGCGCCAGATCATTGATCGGCCCACACGGCACGCCGACTCGCTCCAGTTGCGACACCCATTCAGCCGTCGTCTTGAACACCGTCGCCTGGCGAATCAAGGGAATCAGTTCCGCGCGATTGGCCACCCGCACCTTGTTGGTCGCGAAACGCGGATCATCCGCCCACTGCGGCTGACCTGCCACCTGCGCAAACTTACGGAACTGCCCGTCATTCCCCACCGTCAGGATGAAGTCGCCATCGGCCGTGGGAAAATCCTGATAAGGCACGATATTCGGATGCGCATTGCCCAAGCGCTTTGGCGGCACGCCTGTCGTCAGGTAGTTCATCGCCTGGTTGGCCAGACAAGCCACCTGCACGTCCAGCAGCGCCATATCAATATGTTGCCCGCCGCCATCACGCTCGCGATGAGCCAGCGCCGCCAGGATCGCCACCGCCGAATAGAGCCCCGTAAGGATGTCAGTCAACGCCACCCCCACTTTCACCGGGCCCGCCCCCTCATCACCCT
>NZ_JBWKXO010000095.1:0-854 GCF_059423025.1 Pseudomonas sp. GW704-F2
CGCTTGAAGCGCAGATCGCCGGGCTTGAAGCGCGACTGCTTCAACAGGCCAAATTACGACCTGAGTATTTGTTGCTAAAAACGATGCCAGGCGTCGGTGAAGTACTGGCAACAGTCATCATGTTGGAAACCGGTGACATAGGACGTTTTGCAGAGGTCGGTCACTTTGCCTCCTATGCTCGGTGCGTAAAAAGTGCGCGCTACTCCAACGGCAAAAAGAAGGGTGAAGGCAACGCCAAAAACGGTAACGCGTACCTGATCTGGGCCTTTATTGAAGCGGCCAATTTTGCGCGGCGATTTAGTGACGATGCCAAACGATTTTTTGAGAAAAAGAAAGCCAAGACCAATGGCGTGGTGGCGACTAAAGCACTGGCTCACAAGCTAGCGCGAGCGACCTACCACATCCTTAAGGAGAAGCAGCCTTTTGACGCTAAACGCTGTTTCGCCTGAAGGGCGAGTCAGGTGATGATCGGGCAACCGAAAGGGGACTGGACGTGAGCCAAAAATCCGAGTGGCGTCCGATCATCACCGCCTGAGTGCGTTGTAACCGGGTCGTCCGCTAAGTGAGCCAGTAGAGACTGGACGTGCGCTTTGCGCACGAGCCACAGTTCTGTGACACGTTTTGGACACATTGGCGGTACCAACGTTTCTCTGGGGCAGTTCACTGCCAGGGCGGTGCGTGTTGTGTTGCTACCGCTTGATCCATATGGGTGTCAGGCACGACTCGGTCGTAGCCATTGATGAGAAAACGGGTACGACGGGTTCAACCGAGCAGGTTGAGACAAAGGGAAACCCTACAGTTAAAAGCTGCAGGGCGAGTTGGCTTTTAGCCTTGACTTGAGACCGGCTAATGGG
>NZ_JBWKXO010000096.1:0-758 GCF_059423025.1 Pseudomonas sp. GW704-F2
GTAGAACGCCTTCGATTGCGCAGTCGGGTGAACGAGTTGTTCACCCAAGGCCGCAGTGCTCCCGGTAGCCGTAGCATCATGGCCATGATGCAGGACGACGGCGAGCAGATCGGGCGATTCAAAGTGCGCAGCCTGATGCGCGAGCTGGAGTTGGTCAGCAAACAACCGGGATCGCATGCTTACAAAAAGGCGACGGTCGAGCGGCCCGACATTCCTAATATTTTGAACCGGGAGTTTGATGTGCCCACTCCTGACCACGTCTGGTGTGGCGATATCACTTACATCTGGGCTCAAGGGAAATGGCAGTATCTGGCGGTTGTCCTAGATCTTTTTGCCCGCCGCGTTGTGGGCTGGGCGTTGTCGGGAAAGCCGGATGCGGACTTGGTCATCAAGGCCTTGGACATGGCTTACGAGCAGCGAGGGAAGCCTCAAGGTCTGCTGTTCCACTCCGACCAGGGCTCGCAATATGGAAGCCGGAGTTTTCGTCAGCGCCTTTGGCGATATCGCATGCGTCAGAGCATGAGCCGGCGAGGAAATTGTTGGGATAATGCGCCGATGGAGCGGGTGTTCAGGAGCCTGAAAACCGAGTGGATACCGACCATGGGCTACACGACGGTCCAACAAGCTCAGCGGGATATCAGTCATTTTTTGATGCACCGATACAACTGGATTCGACCGCACCAATTTAATGGTGGGCTGCCACCGGCTCAGGCCGAGAAAAAACTTAACGTCGTGTCCGGGATTAGTTGACCACTACA
>NZ_JBWKXO010000097.1:0-756 GCF_059423025.1 Pseudomonas sp. GW704-F2
CGGAGTGGCGATTACGGCACGGAGAGCTTCAACTACGTTTACCACACCGGCAACACTACCCGCGCCGCTGACGGCACACTGAAGGCTATTTAAATGACGACTCGCGCAGCATTAAATATTCTCGGCGCCACCGGTGCCATCATCGACATTACTTCGCTTGGTATCGACACCATTACCACGGATCACCCTGGCCCCGGCCAGTACCTGATTCACGGCACGCTCGGCATGGCGCCGGCGCCAGAAGGCTGGGGCTACGTGCTGAACCAGGTGGACGCCGCCTGCTCGGTCGCCATCGGATACACCGACGGAGTGCTGGCGGTGAGCGTCGCCAAAGACGGCGAGCCGACAGACCTCGCGCACAGCATCACGTTGCATGTCGCGGTGGAGTCGTTGCCGCCTCAAGAAATGCCGGCCCCTGCGCCGATACCAACCGTTGATCCACTCGATCTGGCCCAGACTGAGATCGCTCGGCTGCGCTCGATCGCTGATTACGCCGTTGCACCACTGCAGGATGCCGTTGACGTAGATGAAGCCACGCCCGAAGATGTGGCATCGCTGAAAGCCTGGAAGAAATTCCGCGTGGCGCTGAACCGAGTGCCCGAGCAGGCGGGCTATCCGCAGGTCATCGACTGGCCGGTGGCCCCGACGTAATTGTCGACCGAACAATGACACCCGCCACGAGCGGGTATTTTTTTGTCTGGAGAAAAGCCATGCCGATCACCGAGCAGCAGTTGCTGCAGATCCTCCCGAACGCCG
>NZ_JBWKXO010000098.1:0-718 GCF_059423025.1 Pseudomonas sp. GW704-F2
CAGGCTGTGTGAAAACCTAGCAATTTGCCGCTCGGTTTAAGAAAATGCCCGTATCGCAAGATACGGGCATTTTTCTTATGCGCTATATCCAAGGTGAAGACCGCTCTCAGGGAACCCTATTTCCAGTCTCGCTGGACGAACTCATTCCCGAGGATCATTTGGTTCGGGTAATCGAAGCCTATATTTCTCTGCTCGACCTTGAGCAGCTGGGTTTTGACAAAGCCGTCCCCAAGGCTACCGGCCGCCCTTCATACCACCCGGCTGATCTGCTCAAACTCTACCTTTACGGCTATTTCCAACAGGTTCGTTCCTCGCGTCGGCTGGAAGCTGAATGTCAACGCAACGTCGAGGTTATGTGGCTGCTGGGTCGCTTGGCACCTGACTTTAAAACCATTGCCGATTTTCGACGGGACAACAGCGCAGCCTTCGTTGCCACGTGCCGTGCATTTGTTAGTTTTTGCCGCGGGGCCGGCCTCATTGGCGGCGACCTGATAGCCATTGATGGCAGCAAGTTCCAGGCAGTGGCCTCGAATCGAAAGCACATCACACCCAAGAAGCTCCAGCGGCGCGAAGCGGTTCTGGACAAGCGTATTGCCCACTACCTGGCGCAACTTGACGAGGCTGATCGCGGTGAGCAAGAGCAAGCGATTGATCGCTCAGCAGTACAGACTGCGCTTGAGACGTTGCGCGTAAAAAAGGCTAATAACCAGACCTGCCA
>NZ_JBWKXO010000099.1:0-711 GCF_059423025.1 Pseudomonas sp. GW704-F2
CGTTTGGTCGGGGCGACAACTTCTTCCTCAGCATCAACGGGCACTGGCGTGGCGATACTTTCAGCTTCATTGAACAACGGCAGCTGTGGTGTCATCGGATCAACGGTTTGCTCAGATTTTCGTCCGAACAGGCGCTGACGAAGCAGTGCATTTTCCTCTTCAAGAAGAGCGACTTTCGACTGCATCTGAGCAAGTAATTGCTTGAGCGCAGCCGGGTCATCGGGATGGTTGTCGGGCATCGAAGTCATGGCCCGGATTATACCCAATCAAGCAACAAATCGCGGCGTCAAAACCTGATGCGGACGGTTGCGCCACAGGTCAAAACCGTCAAGCAGCCAGTTCAGTTCCTGGACGCTCAATACGATGGCTTCGTCAGTCGCGTCGGGCGAGGTTTTGAAACGCTCGGACTCCAGGCGCTTGAGCCAAAGGCAAAAGCCATTGCGCTCCCAGTAAAGGATTTTCACCCGGTTACGGGGGCGATTTAGAAAAACAAAAAGTACCGGGTCGAATACCGCCACCTTGATATCCAGCTCGACCAGGGCGGCGAGGCCGTCGATGGATTTTCGAAAATCCACGGGCTTGGGGTAGAGGTAGACTTTTTCGACTTTGGCGTCGGGACGCATCATGAGGTGCTGGCTCCGTAAAGAGATCGGGAGCACAGCATCAGGCTTCAATGGGCGGCTTTGAATGTGTAGGTGATGGATCGCTTAC
>NZ_JBWKXO010000100.1:0-684 GCF_059423025.1 Pseudomonas sp. GW704-F2
GAGCGGGTATTTTTTTGTCTGGAGAAAAGCCATGCCGATCACCGAGCAGCAGTTGCTGCAGATCCTCCCGAACGCCGGCCGCCAAGCCGGCGTTTTTGTTCCTGTCCTGAACACAGCCATGAACCGTTACGGCATCGTCGGCACGGCGCGGGCGGCTGCATTCATCGCCCAGGTCGGGCATGAGTCGGGCCAGCTGCGTTACGTGCGCGAGATATGGGGCCCGACCGCGCAGCAGGCCGGCTATGAGGGGCGCGCCGACCTGGGCAATACCGTGAAGGGTGACGGCTCCAAGTACCGTGGCCGGGGCCTGATCCAGATCACCGGACGGACCAACTACGCCGCGTGCGGGGAAGCCCTGGGCCTGGACCTGCTCAGTAAGCCAGAGCTGCTCGAGCTGCCGCAGCACGCCGCGATGTCGGCGGCCTGGTTCTGGTCTATGAAAGGCCTGAACACGCTGGCGGATCAGGGACAGTTCATGAAGATCACCCGGCGCATCAACGGCGGGCTCACCGGCCAGACCGACCGGCAGGCGCTGTATGACAAGGCGCTGGAGGTGCTGGCATGACGCCGGCGCAGAAGCTGGCCGGGTTAGTTGTGCTGATCCTGGTGCTGATGGCTGGCGCTGCGGGCCTCACCTGGCAGGTTCAGGACTGGCGCATGGGCAAGAAGCTCGCCGAGCAGGCC
>NZ_JBWKXO010000101.1:0-671 GCF_059423025.1 Pseudomonas sp. GW704-F2
CGTGGCAAACGCAAGCCTCTACCCGCTAACTTGCCACGAATCGAAGTCATCCACGAACTCCCCGAACACGAACTGACCTGCATTTGCGGCTGCCGCAAACATACCATCGGCGAAGAAACCAGCGAACAGCTGGAGATCGTGCCGATGCAGATCCGGGTGATCAAACACATCCGCAAGGTCTACGGCTGCCGTGGTTGTGAAACTGCACCGGTCACCGCCGACAAACCCGCGCAACTGATCGAAAAAAGCATGGCCAGCCCCAGCGTGTTGGCCATGTTGCTGACCGCCAAGTATGTCGATGGCCTGCCGCTGCACCGTTTCGAAAAAGTCCTCGCTCGCCACGGTGTCGATATCCCGCGTCAAACCCTGGCGCGCTGGGTGATCCAGTGCTGCGAACACTTCCAACCGCTGTTGAATCTGATGCGTGATCGGTTACTGGAAAGTCCGATTGTTCACTGCGATGAAACGCGAGTGCAGGTGCTCAAAGAGCCAGGTCGAGACCCGACCAGCCAATCCTGGATGTGGGTACAAGCCAGCGGCCCACCGGCGCGACCAATCCTTCTTTTTGACTACACCACCAGTCGAGCGCAGGAGGTGCCGTTGCGGCTGCTCGGCGACTATCGTGGCTATTTGATGACTGACGATTACGCCGGCTATAACGCCTTGGCCGC
>NZ_JBWKXO010000102.1:0-640 GCF_059423025.1 Pseudomonas sp. GW704-F2
GGCCAGGGGCGGGGGCGGGGCAGGGCGGTATGTTCCGTCACGCCTCGAATTTCGATTGGGTCAAGCATACGCAGCAGACCCTGGAAGAACTCAAGGGCAAGCTCAGCCTCAAGCCGGAGCAAATGCCCGCCTGGGAAACCTGGGCTGCAGGCGTCATCGCAGACGCCAATCAGCAAGTGGAAAAAGGCAACGCAGCCGCTACTGACAAGGCAAGTGCCAGACAAGCGCTGAAGGACGAAACAACGCCGCAGAGAATGGCCAAAGGTATAGAGCGCCTGCGCACGCAAACCAGCTGGATGCAGGCGCAACTGGTCCGTCTGGACGCAGCTCAGGCACGCACCCAAACCTTCTACGATGCCCTCGATGCCCAGCAAAAAACCATCTTCGATCTGTTCTGGACGGTGATGCATCACCGCATCGCCGATCAGGACGGTTGGCGAACGCCCATGCACATGGCATGGCCGCAAGGGTGCGGCGGGCTCAACCCGACCAGCCAACCGTAATGCTATTCGCGAGCCTCCTGGGTAAACATCATGAACAGTGACTCAGTAAAACAGTGCGTGCTGACAGGGTTCATCCTGCTGGCTGCCGCCGTTGCATTGCCGGCGCATGCCGGGCCGCATGGCGGTGGGCACGGGGG
>NZ_JBWKXO010000103.1:0-613 GCF_059423025.1 Pseudomonas sp. GW704-F2
GGGCATAACCCTGTAGGAGCCGGCTTGCCGGCGATGGTCGTCAACGATGACGCGGGAAGCCTGGATGCCCGCGGTGGCTGTGTTTTTTTCGCTGGCAAGCCAGCTCCTACAGTGGGGGCATAACCCTGTAGGAGCCGGCTTGCCAGCGATGGTCGTCAACGATGACGCGGGAAGCCTGGATGCCCGCGGCGGCTGTGTTTTTTTCGCTGGCAAGCCAGCTCCTACAGTGGGGGCATAACCCTGTAGGAGCCGGCTTGCCGGCGATGGTCGTCAACGATGACGCGGGAAGCCTGGATGCCCGCGGCGGCTGTGGTTTTTTCGCTGGCAAGCCAGCTCCTACAGTGGGGGCATAACCCTGTAGGAGGCGGCTTGCCGGCGATGGTCGTTAACGATGACGCGGGAAGCCTGGATGCCTGCGGTGGCTGTGGGTTTTTCGCTGGCAAGCCAGCTCCTACCATGGGGCATAACCCTGTAGGAATCGGCTTGCCGGCGAGGGTCGTTAACGATGACGCGGGAAGCCTGGATGCCCGCGGTGGCTGTGGGTTTTTCGCTGGCAAGCCAGCTCCTACCGTGGGGGCATAACCCTGTAGGAGCCGGCTTGCCGGCGAGGGTC
>NZ_JBWKXO010000104.1:0-590 GCF_059423025.1 Pseudomonas sp. GW704-F2
GTGCCGTCAGCGGCGCGGGTAGTGTTGCCGGTGTGGTAAACGTAGTTGAAGCTCTCCGTGCCGTAATCGCCACTCCGGAACCCCAACGTCTTTCCTGGAATGGTTCCCATCCAAAGCTGCGAGCCAAGGTTTCCTGTGCCTGGAAAGGCCATGTTTAGCAGCGTTCCGTAAGTCACAGGTTTAAACTGCGTTCTGTCAGTAATTACACCAAAACCGGTTTCCCAAACGTTCATGGATGTGTAGATAGAGCTGTCTCCAATAGCCGCACGTGACCCAAGGCCAAGCATAGGGACGGTAAGGGCCTGACCAGCCCCGATACCGAAACTGGTTGTGGCCACAGCTCCCAAACCTAAATTTTCCCGCGCCGCAGCTTGTGTTGAAGCCCCTGTCCCCCCCTTACCCACTGGCACGATGTTCTCTGTCGACACAGAGCCCAAACCTGCAAGCGTCGCCCCCCACTGCTGAATCATCGACCTGGCCTGGTCGGCCAGGTCTTTCGTATACCCCTGCACTGGCGTCAGCGCATACACGCCAGCAGCATTGGTGGCCCCACGATAGTTTGGCGCGATCGACATTGCCGAGTCGCTGGC
>NZ_JBWKXO010000105.1:0-582 GCF_059423025.1 Pseudomonas sp. GW704-F2
CAGCCGAGTGTCGAGCGTTTGGCTTGTATGGCCCATGTACGGCGCAAGTTTGTCGATGCGCAGAAAGTGCAGCCCAAGGGTAAAACCGGTCGGGCCGATGTTGCGCTGACGATGATCAACAAGTTGTACGGTATCGAACGTGATTTGAAAGAAATGACGGATGAGCAGCGCTTTGCCGGTCGCCAGGAAAAGAGCTTGCCGGTGCTCGCGCAGTTGAAAAGCTGGCTGGAGAAAACTCAGCCGCAAGTCGCATCGCAAAGTGCTCTCGGCAAGGCGCTCAGTTATCTGGGTAGCAACTGGAGCCGGCTGGAACGTTACGTGGAGGCCGGTTTTTTACCGATCGACAACAATGCCGCCGAAAGAGCGATAAAGCCGTTTGTCATAGGGCGCAAGGCATGGTTATTCAGCGATACGCCCAAGGGCGCCACCGCCAGTGCGCAGATCTACAGTCTGGTCGAAACGGCTAAAGCCAACGGCCAGGAGCCCTATACGTGGCTGCGCCACGTACTGGAGCGATTACCGCAGGCTGAATCAGTTGAAGATGTTGAGGCGTTACTACCCTGGAATTGGAGGGCATCATGA